>JBBQHX010000046.1:0-18216 GCA_038324385.1 Gemmatimonadales bacterium
CGTTGACTAATTACTCTTTCAGGGTAATTATGTCGACGCGCCGATGGTCGGCGGCGCGGATTGGCCCCCACATCCGAACGGCATGAGCGACCTCGAGTTTCACGTTCTTCTGGCTCTCGCCAGCGGCCCCATCTACGGCTACGCCCTCAAGGACGCCGTCGAGGTCGAGTCGTCGGGGACGCTCACCCCACGCGCCGGCTCGCTCTATCGGGTGCTCGCGCGCCTCATGACCGGTGGTCTCGTCAAGGAGGTCGCGCCCCCTGGCGAGCAATCGCCGCATCCCGGCCTGGCGCGGAAGTACTACGCGCTCACGTCCGCCGCGCGCGGTGAGCTCCTGGCCGAGGCACAGCGCCGGAAGCTCGCGATCGTGATGGCGGAGCAGCGCCTCGGCATCGCCCGAGGCCGCTCATGAAAGCCGCCCTGCTGCTCCTTGCCGGACTGTTCCCGCCGGTGTTCAGGGAGCGGTTCGGCGCTGAGATGCGGGAACAGGTGGAACAGGACTACGATGCCGCGCGGTCGCTCGGGACGCTGGCCTCACTCTGGTTTGCGATCGTCACCGCCGTGGATCTCGTGTTCGCCGCGCTGGCGGAGCACGTGAATCCGACATGGCGCGCGGCGCCGGCCATCACGACGGAAGGGGAGGGCATGGTGTCGATGCTACACGAATGGAAACAGGACCTCCGGCTCGCGGCCCGTACGCTGGCGCGGTCTGCCGGGTTCACCGCCGTCGCCGCAGGCACGCTGGGACTCGCGATCGGCGTGACGGCCGCCATGTTCGGCGTGGTCGACACCGTGCTCCTGAATCCCCTGCCCTTCGAGAACACCGACCGATTGGTGCACATCGCGGCGACGGCGCCGGGATCGGATCTCCCCGAGGAGTTCGACGCGGGGGAGGAGTTCTATCTGCACTACAAGGAGCAGTCGCGCCTGCTCGAGGACATCTCGACCTACAACTCCTTCACGTCGACGATGCGCGTCGGCGATCGCGTCGAGCGCATCCGGATGTCGTGGCCCACGAATTCGCTCTTCTCCACGCTCGGCGTGCAGCCGATGCTGGGCCGATTGCCAGTCGCCGACGACGAATCACGTGCGGTGCTGATCAGCCACACCCTGTGGACGACATGGTTCGGCAGCGATTCGAGCGTCATCGGCCGAGCATACGATATCGCGCGCGAACGCCGCACCGTGATCGGCGTGATGGGTCCCGAGTTCAAGTTCATCGATAACAACGAAGAGACGATGCTCTGGATCTCCCTCGAGATCCGTGCGGCGGATGTCGAACCTGGTGGATTCGACGATCCGCTCGTCGGGCGCATGAAGCCCGGCGTGACCATCGACGAAGTCGCCAGCGAGCTCACGCTGCTGTCGAAGGGTCTTCCGGCCCGATTCGGTGGATCGGCGAACTACGCGCGCATCATCGAGCAGCATCGCGCCGCGGTGCGTCCGCTGGAGCAGGAGCTCCTGGGCCCGGCCGCGCGCCCGCTCTGGATCCTCATGGGTGCCGCGGGCATCGTCCTGCTCATCGCGTGCGCGAACGTTGCCAACCTGTTCCTGGTGCGCACCGAAGGTCGCCAGCGTGAGCTCGCCGTACGCGGCGCCATCGGTGCGACCCGTGGCCAGCTGGTTCGGTTGCAGATGGCCGAAGCGCTGCTCGTCGCCGGCCTCGCCGCCGCGATCGCACTCGTGATGGCGTGGACCGGACTGCCGCTATTCGTTCACGCCGCGCCCGAGGGGGTTCCTCGCCTGAACGAGGTCGGCATCGACCTGACCCTGACCCTGTTCACGCTCGGCACCGCATGCATCGCCGCGCTGGCCTGCGGACTGGCGCCCGCGATCCGGGCATCGTCGCCGGATCTCACCCGGCTGCGCGACGGCGGGCGCGGGGCGACGCGCGGGCGCCATTGGGGGCGCAACGCGCTCATCGTCGGACAGACGGCGTTCGCGCTCGTGCTCCTCATCGGGTCGGGCCTGTTGATGCGCAGCTTCTCCAACCTCACTCGCGTCGATCCCGGCTACGACACGACGGACATCTTCACATTCCAGATCGCGCCGGAGCGCGAGGATCTCGTCGACGGGCCGACATTCGCGGCGTTCGCGATGCAGTTCATGGATCGTCTTCGCGTGCTGCCCGGCGTGCAGTCGGTGGGCCTCGTGGAGAATCTGCCCCTCAATGAAGCCACGCGCAGCGGGCCATTCCGCACCGAAACGATGACGAGTGAAGCCGATGCCGGCGTGCGGCTCGACTTCACCTTTGCCGCTGGTGACTATTTCACGACGATGGGCATCGCGTTGCTCGACGGGGAGCCGTTCTCACCGACCGATCTCGCATCCACGCTCGGCAAGGTCATGATCAGCCGCGCCGCGGCGGATCGACTCTGGCCGAACGATCGTGCGATCGGGCGTCGCGTCTACTCCCAACGCGACTCCAACTGGGCCACAGTGATCGGCGTCGTCGAGGACGTGAAGCAGAACGATTTCCGTCAGTCGGTGCAACCACTCGTGTACTACCCGCTCGTGAGCCCAACTCCACGAAGCTGGGCCATGTCGTCACCCGCGTATGTGGTCAGGACGGCGCGGGCGGAATTCATTGCGCCCGAGATCCGCTCGCTGGTGCGCGAGGTTGCACCGTCCGCGCCGATGTACCGCACGTTCACCATGGCGGGACTGGCACGCGACTCGATGGTCGGGCTATCGTTCACGATGCTGGTGCTCGGCATCGCGTCCGCCCTGGCGTTGCTTCTGGGCGCGGTGGGCCTCTACGGCGTGCTGTCATATGTCGTCGCGCAGCGCACGCGCGAAATCGGCGTGCGGCTCGCCCTCGGCGCCGGGACGGGACAGGTGCGGCGCATGGTGGTCGCCCAGGGTGCGCGGGTCGTCGTGCTGGGCGTCGTGATCGGGCTCGGTGTCGCGCTGGTGAGCGCGCGCGTGCTCGGCAGCCTGCTGTTCGAGGTGGCGGCGGTGGACGTCGCGACCTATGTCGGCATGAGCGTGTCGATGGTCGCGGTGGGACTGCTGGCGAGCTACATGCCGGCGCGGCGGGCGTCGAGAGTCGATCCGATCAGGTCGTTGCGGGAGGATTGACGGGGGCAACCGCTCCCGCCGCCCCCTTGACTCTGGAGTCGAGTCCAGGGTGTAGACTTGACGCATGATCGCTCCCGCCCGCACGCCCGTCGTGTCTCCGACGACCGCCCAATCGCGAGCGGGAGATTCCGCTCGCGATCTCCCCCCCGGCGGCACCAGGTTGCGCATCGGAGATCTCGCCGCGGCCGCCGACGTCAGCGTGGACACCCTCCGGTATTACGAGCGTCGCGGGCTGCTGCATCCGATCGGCCGTCGCGCGAGCGGATACCGCGAATTCGCCCCCGGCGCCATCGGGCTCGTGCGCTTCATCAAGCAGGCGCAGGCGCTCGGCTTCACGCTGGCCGAGGTCGAGGAGCTCGTGCGCCTACGCGATAAAGCTTCAGTCCCGGCCGCCGCGCTCGACGTGCGGAACGTCGCCGCCGCAAAGATCACGGACATCGACGAGCGCGTCAGGCAGCTCACCGCCCTCCGCGGCGCGCTGGCCGATCTGGTGGACGCCTGCGAGCGGCAGTGCGGTACCAGCGGCCCACCAGGCATCGAGCGCTGCCCGATTATCGCTGCCCTGAACGATGAACCGTCCGACGGCGCCACCGACGCGTCGCCATGAAGTGCTTCCCCCGTCCCATCAACCCTGCCAATACGAGGCTACAACGATGACGAACGCTGACGCCTGCTGCTGTGATTGCCCCTGCTGCCCGTGCACGTGCGATACGGGCGGAAACGGCGGCAACTGCTGCGGGGGCTCCTGCTGCTGCTGAAGAGCCACCTGCGGTCGCTTCACCGGAGCGGGATCCTGGTCGCACGAGCGACCGGGGTCCCGCTCCGGCCGTTTGGTGCATCGTAGGCGTCACCCCGTGTAGCCAGACCGGCGCGAATGCGTGGCCGGCTGTCCGCCGGCGACCTCGGCCCTACCGTAAGCGTGCGCCGCGCGTTGATTGTGTTGGCACGGGCCCGGCGACGCCGAGCGCCGTCGACCAGCGTAGTCGGCGTTATCGCCGGTTGCGCTCCTCTTCCGTTCCAACCCCCGAGACGCGTCATGCTTTCGACCCGACTCCTCCGCCGCCTTGGCCGCGTTGCGTCGCCGGCGTTCCTGCTCGCCGCGGCCGCCTGCGCGACCACGCCCGCGGCGGCCCCGCCTGCCCCCTCGCCGGCTCCCGCCCAGCCCTCGGCGACGGCGGGCCAGGGCGGACGGTTCCTCGACGTCCGCGTTGACCAGGCGCGCAACAAGCTCCTGCTGGAGATCCCCGCCGCGCAGGTCGGACGCGACTTCCTCTACCAGAACACGCTCGCCACCGGACTCGGTGTGGCGGGGGGACCCGGGCTCGATCGCGGTCAGCTCGGCCAGAGCGTGGTCGTGCGCCTCGAACGGCGCGGCGCGCGCGTGCTGATGGTCCGCGACAACTGGAGCGTTCGCGCGATCGACGCCGACGCGGCCGGCCAGCGCGCGGCCGCCGAAGCCTTTCCGCGCTCGGTGATCGCCTCCTTCCCGATCGAGGAGGAGCGCGGGGGCACCCTGGTCGTCGACGCCACGTCGTTCTTCCTGTCCGACACGTACGGCGTCGCGGATCAGCTCCGCGGCGGGCAGGGCGGCGGCAACTACCGCGTCGACGCAAGCCGCAGCTGGATCGACTCGGAGCGGACGGGCGCGTTCGCGCGCAACACCGAGGTGCACGCGGTATTGACGTTCGTCTCCGACGCGCCGGCGGCCGTGCTGCGCCGCGCCGCGCCTGACGCGAAGGCCGTGACCTTCGAGCAGCATCACTCCATGCTCGTGCTCCCCGACTCCACCGGCTTCGAGCCACGCGACTTCGATCCGCGCGCCGGCTATTTCGGCACGCAGTTCTCCGACTTCTCGCAGGGGTTGGAAGAGAACTACCGCGCCGGCTACATCAATCGCTGGCGCATGATTCCGAGCGATCCCACCGCGTACATGCGCGGGGAGCTCGTCGAGCCCGTCTCGCCCATCATCTACTACCTCGACCCGGCCATCCCGGCTCCCTATCGTGAGGCGTTCCGCGAGGGAGGCAACTGGTGGAGCAAGGTGTTCGAGGCGGCCGGCTTCCGGAACGCGTTCCAGGTCCGCGATCTCCCCACCGGCGCCGATCCGATGGATGCGCGCTACAACATGCTCTACTGGATCCACCGCAGCGGTCCCGGCCCCTCGGTCGGACCGAGCTACAGCGATCCGCGAACGGGCGAGATCGTACGGTCGGTGGTTCGGATGGACGCCTGGCGCTCGCTGATCGACTACAACATCTGGGCGGGACTGCAGCCAGCCGCCGGCGCGTCAGGCACCAACGTCGGGGCGACCGACTTCGCGATGGCACGTCGCCGCCAGCACACCGCGCACGAGATCGGCCACACGCTCGGCCTGCAGCACAACTTCATCGCCGCGTCGCAGGGGCGCTCGTCGGTGATGGATTATCCCGTCCCGCTGATCACGGTGGACGATCAGGGGCTGCTCGACCTGCGCGAGGCCTACCGCAACGGGCCCGGCGCCTGGGACTCGCTGGCGATCCGCTATGGCTATCGCTGGTACCCGAACGAGGCCGCCGAACGCGCCGGCCTCGACGCGATCATCAAGGAAGGCATCGACCGCGGCCTGCGCATCGTCGCCGACGCGCACGCCGGCCCGAACGGGTCGAATCCGTCGGTGACGCGCTGGGTCGAGGGCGCGACGATGTTCGACGCGGTGGATCGCACCTCACGCGTGCGGCGGGTGCTCATCGACAAGTTCGACGAGCGCGCGATCCAGCCGGGTGAACCGATGCACCTGCTCAACATGCGCTTCGCCCACGTCTATCTTCACCATCGCTATTCGCTCGAGGGGTTGATCAAGTACGTCGGCGGAATGGACTTCACGTACGCGCTCCGCGGTGACGCACAAACGCCGACCCGCATCCTCCCGGCGAGAGAGCAGCGACGCGCGCTCACGCTCGCGCTCGACGCGCTGCGCCCGGCCGAGTTGGTGGTGCCCGAGCGCGTGGTCGCGATGATCCCGCCTGCGCCGCCCGGCATGGGTGGCGAGATGACCTGGATCGACGGCAGTGGCGGTACGGCGTTCGATCCGATCACGCTCGCCGGCGGCCTGGCCACGGAAGTCGTGAACGGACTGCTCGACCGCGAGCGCGCCGCCCGCCTGGTGCTCTTCCAGGCGCGTGACGCGTCGGCGCTGGGGCTGGACGAGGTGTTGACCACGATGATCGCCCGCACCTGGGGCGCCCCGGTGCCATCGTCGACCGCGCAACGGGCCGTGCAGCGCGCGACGCAGCGCGCCGTCCTCGACGGCCTGCTCGATCTCGCCGGCGACGCCCGCGCGATGCCTGACGTGCGGGCCCAGGCGCTGCATCACGTGCAGCAGTTGGATCGTCGTCTCGCCGGATCGGCGCCGGAGTCGCAGCGCGCACACGTCGCCGCCGCTCGACGCGACATCGCGCGCTTCCTCGATGGCGAGGACACACCGGCCTCGCGTCCGCGCTTCCCGGTCATCCCCCTGCCGTGGCCCTAACGTAGGCCGAGCACAGTGTCCGCCCCCGTCCCCGATCCGCGGGTCTGGCACAGCCGGAGCTGGCCGCCGCTCCCCCGCCTCGACGGCGGCGTCACCGCTGATGTCTGTGTGGTCGGGGCGGGAGGATCGGGGCTGGCGTGCGCGCGCGAACTGCTGAGCCTCGGCCGGAGTGTGGTCATGCTCGACGCCGGCGCCGTGGCGGGGGGAGCGGCGGGGAGCAACGGCGGATTCCTGCTCGCGGGGCTCCCCTCGTTTCACCACGACGCCGAACGCGAGATCGGTCCCGCGCGCGCGCGTGTAATCTACCGCCTGACGATGGCCGAGCTCGACCGGATGGCCGCCGAGACACCGGCGGTCGTCAGGCGGCTGGGCTCGCTGCGGATCGCCGACACGCCGGCGGAAGTCGACGACTGCGCGCGGCAATTCGCGTCGATGCGGGCGGCCGACCTCCCGGTCGAGCACTATGCGGGTCCCGAAGGACACGGCCTGCTCATCCCGACCGACGGCGCGTTCCACCCACTCGCGCGCTGCCGCACGTTGGCCGAGCGTGCACTCGCCGGGGGCGCACGGATCTTCGAACAGTCCGCCGCCCGCGAGATCGGCGACGGGCGGGTCACCACTGATCATGGCACCGTGCGCTGTCGGCATGTCGTCGTCGCCGTCGACGGCGGACTCGAGCTGCTGCTGCCGGTCCTGGCGACGCGCGTGCGCAGCGCGCGCCTGCAGATGATCGCCACCGCGCCCGCCACCGACGTGCTGGCGCCACGCCCCGTCTACCGCCGGTGGGGGCTCGACTACTGGCATCAGCTCCCCAACGGCCGCATCGCGCTCGGCGGCGGCCGCGACGTGGGCGGCGAGGCGGAGTGGACCACCGATCGTGACGTCACGCCCGTCGTGCAGCACTATCTCGAGAACACACTGCGCGAGCAGGTGGGCACCACCGCGCCGACCACGCACCGGTGGGCCGCCACCGTCGCGTTCACCACGGATCACATGCCGGTGGTCGACCAGATCGACCCCAGGGTCTGGGTGATCGGTGGCTACTCGGGCACCGGGAACGTGCTTGGCGCCCTGCTCGGCCGCGGCGTGGCACAGACGATCGTCAACGGCACCTCGCCACTCCTCGCGCCCTTCCTGCCGACGGCGTGAGGCGCCGCCTTACGCGCCCGTCAGCCATGGGGATCAGTGCGCGTCCACGTGGCGCGTCGTGAAGGCGAACACGGTGCGGGACCGATACTCCGCGCCGGGTATCAGCACGGTCGAGGGAAACGCCGGCTGATTCGGGGAATCGGGAAAGTGCTGGGGTTCCAGACAGACAGCCGAGCGGTGCTCGTAGATCACACCGCCCTTTCCGCGCACCGTCCCGTCCAGGAAGTTGCCCGAGTAGAACTGCAGCCCCGGCTCCGTCGTGTGCACGTCGAGAATGCGCCCGCTGACGGGGTCGGCCAGGCGGGCGGCGAGCACGAGTCCGCTCCCCGAGCGCGTCAGCACGAAGTTGTGATCGTAACCGCCCGCCACACGAAGCTGTGCATCGTCGGCATCGATGCGAGCCCCGATCGGGGTCGGCTGGCGGAAATCGAACGGCGTGTCGGCCACCGGGCGACGCTCACCGGTGGGAATGAGCCCCGCGTCGACCGGTGTGAAGTGCGCCGCGTGGATCGTGAGGGTGTGATCGAGCACGTCGCGTGATCCGGCGCCGGCCAGATTGAAATAACTGTGCTGCGTCAGGTTCACCGGCGTCGCGCGGTCGGTTGTCGCGCGATAATCGACGACGATCTCGTCGCAGGGCGTGAGCGTGTAGCAGAGACGAATCCTGAGCGCCCCAGGGTATCCCTCGTCCCCGTGGGGCGACACGTGCCGAAGCACGACCCGTGCACTACCATCGGACCGCCGCTCGACGTTCGCCGTCCAGAGCGCCTGATCGAACCCGCGCGCACCGCCGTGCAGATGATGCGCGCCGTCGTTGGTGGCGAGCGTGTGGGCCGTGCCGTCGAGGGTGAAGCGCCCGTCGGCGATTCTGTTGGCGTAGCGCCCGATGATCGCGCCGAAATAGGCGTCGTTGTCCATATAGCCCGCGACGGTCTCGTGGCCGAGCACGACATCGTCGAGTTGTCCGTCACGGTCCGGCACACGGAGCGACAGGATGATGCCGCCATACGTCATCACCCGAAGCTCGATTCCGTGGCTGTTCGTGAGCGTGAGCAACTCGACCGCCCGTCCATCGGTCATGTGGCCGAATGGCTCGCGCCCTACCAACACGTCGCCTGGCGCTTCGTCGACGGGCGCGCTCGCGATGATCGGCCGCCAGTCGTTCATGGGCACGGCACCGATGGCGCGACCCGCGCCGCGCTGAAGGTTCTCGACGGAATTCGCATCGACCGACACTCCGGTTCCGATCCGGCATCACGCCGGATGAGATGAGCATATGCGCGGCACCGCGGCGCCCATCCGCTCTGAGGGCGCTGGTGCACTCGGGCTCGCAACCACTGTCCGCGCCGCAATCATCGATCCATCGGGACGCCGATCGGGGGGCTCACCCACTGCCCCGACCGGTTCGCTGGGGGCAGGCTCTGGCGCTCGCCCTTCCGTCCGCGACGGTAATCGTCGTGCGTGGCCTGTTGCGCCCGTCAGCCGGCGTGGTGTCGATCCGCGCCGCCCATGCCGCCGCGGCACCGATCTGGCTTCGACCTGGACGAGACGGACCGATCCAGCCGCCCGGTTTCTCGCGGTCCGTCGCGTTGGCGACGACGCTCCTGCCTCACGAACAACCCGCCTCGACGTGGTTCCTGCACTGATCGGACCGACACGCGACGCACACCCACCCGCCGGGCGGGACGTCCGCTTTGGCGCCCGGCGTCTCGGCACCGTGTGGCGGCACATGCTCTCCGACCTGCTCGACCGCGGCGTGACTGCCGGACCGACGCGCGGTGCCTGCGATGGGTGACGACCTCGCGCGGCTCGGCGATGAGCCCCACCGCCGGCGGAATGCTCTCACCGGCGAATGGGTGCTGGTCTCACCGCATCGGAGCGCACGTCCCTGGCAGGGGCAGGTCGAGCCGCTCGCCGACGAGCGACGTCCGACACATGACCCCGGCTGTTACCTGTGCCCCGGCAACGTCCGCGTCGGCGGGCAGCAGAACCCGGACTATACCGGCACCTTCGTTTTCGACAACGACTTCGCGGCGCTGCGCCCCACACCGCCCGGCGCGGCCATCGCACAGGTGGACGTGGCGGGGTTGTTGGTCGCGCAGTCGGAGCCCGGCGTCTGCCGCGTGATCTGCTTCTCCCCCCGTCATGACCTCTCGCTCCCCGATCTGGACCACGCCGCCGTCCGCGGAGTCGTCGATCTGTGGACGGCGGAATATCGAGCGTTAGGCGCCCGCCCGGATATCGGATGGGTGCAGATCTTCGAGAACAAGGGCGAGGCGATGGGGTGCAGCAACCAGCATCCGCACGGGCAGATCTGGGCCTCACGATCGGTGCCGCTCGAGGGAATGCGCGAGGGCGGGCAGTTCGCCGAGCACTTCGCCCGTCATGGCCGAACCCTGCTCGCCGACTACCTCCAACTGGAACTCGAACGCGAGGAGCGTATCGTCGCGGCAAACGCGGGCTTCGTCGCGCTCGTCCCGTTCTGGGCCGTCTGGCCGTTCGAGCTGTTGGTGGTGAGCCGCCGCGCTGTCCCGCACCTCGGCACGTTGACAGACGCCGAGCGAGGTCACCTCGCTGACATCATCAAGCGGGTGACGACGCGCTACGACAATCTCTTCTCGACATCCTTTCCCTATTCAGCGGGCGTGCATCAGGCACCGACCGATGGACACGACCACCCGGAGTGGCACCTCCATCTGCATTTCTACCCGCCGCTGCTTCGTTCAGCGACGGTGCGCAAGTTCCTCGTCGGGTATGAGATGCTGGCCGAACCGCAGCGCGACCTCACTCCGGAGTCTGCGGCTGCGAGGCTTCGGGAGCAGACGGAGATACATTACACGGCAGCGCGGCCCGTATGAGAGGCCAGGCCGCACACCTCGTTCCGCGAGCATCCCGTGTCGCATGACCTTCTGATCCGCGAGCGCGTCGTCCGCGAATTCGAACGTCGGTACGAGCGCGCACCCGCGATGATCGCGCGCGCTCCGGGCCGCGTCAACCTGATCGGCGATCACACGGACTACAACGACGGCTTCGTCCTTCCAATGGCCATCGATCGGGCGGTCTGGATCGCGTTGCGCCCGCGTGACGGCGGCTGCGTGCGCGCCTACTCACTGGACTACGACGAGAGCCGCGAGTTCGACGTCCACCAATTCGGCACACGGCCGGAAGATCGCGGCGGATGGGCCGAGTATGTGCGCGGGGTGGCGTGGGCGCTCGCCGGCGCGGGGCTCGTGCTGCGCGGCTGGGAAGGCGTGATCGCAGGCGATGTACCGTTAGGCGCCGGGTTGAGCTCGAGCGCGGCGCTCGAACTGGCCTCGGCGCGCGCCTTTGCCGGCTCGGCCGAGCTCGACTGGCAGCCGGTCGCGATGGCGCAGCTCGCCCAGCACGCCGAGAACGTCTGGGTCGGCGTCAACTGCGGCATCATGGACCAGCTCATCTCGGCGGCGGGCATCGCCGGGCACGCGGTGCTGATCGACTGCCGCTCGCTCGACATGACGCCGGTGCCCATGCCTGACGACGCGGCTGTCGTGGTGCTCGACACGGCCACGCGCCGCGGGCTGGTCGATTCGCTGTACAATGAACGCCGCGCCCAGTGCGAGGCCGCGGCGCGCTTCTTCGGTGTGCCCGCGCTGCGCGACGTCGACCTCGCGATGTTCGAGGCACGGGCGTCGGATCTGGACCCGGTCACGCGCGCGCGCGCCCGTCACGTCGTCACCGAGAATGCGCGCACGCTCGACGCGGCAGCCGCCCTCGCCCGCGCCGACGTGGAGGCGGTCGGCCGCCTGATGAACCAGAGCCATGCCAGTCTTCGCGACGACTTCGAAGTCTCGCGTGCCGAACTGGACACCATGGTCGAGATCGCGTGTGCGCAGCCCGGATGTTTCGGCGCGCGAATGACCGGGGCCGGCTTTGGCGGTTGCGCCGTCGCGCTCGTCGACACGGCGAAGGCGGACGCATTCGCCACCACCGTCGCCGCCGAATACGCGGCGACATACGACCTCACCCCCGCCATCTACGTTTGCATGGCCTCCGATGGCGCCACCATCGACGGCCCATAGCCATCATACGGGTCGTCAGGCTGTGAGCCCAGGTCCCACAGCCCAAAGCCCACAGCCGCTGCCCTCACCGGCTGTGCTTGTACATCATGTCCACCAGCTCGTCGTACATCGCGGTCGCCTCCGTTTCACCCGAGCGGATCGCCGACGAGGCGCAATGCTTGAGATGGTTGCGCATCAGTTCGCGTCCGACCGACCGCAGCGCCTCGTGCACCGAAGAAATCTGCGTCAGAATGTCGGCGCAGTAGCGGTCCTCGTCGACCATCTTCTGCAGTCCCCGGACCTGCCCCTCGATGCGGCGCAGACGCTTGCGATTTCGATCCTTGACGTCGGCGTCGACCGCAACCGCCCGTCGCGCACCGTCGGTACCCTCCGCCACTCCGCACCCGCAGCCACACGTAACCACCGCTGGCCCCCCCGTCACCGGCTCCGGCGCCCCGGCAGTGTTCGTCTCGGTATCCATCGTCGTGCTCCCTCGGTGAGTGGTCCGGGAAACGCCGGACGATGTCCGGTCGTCGAGCGGGAACGTGTCAGCGACGCCTCACGCGATGCGGGCGCGCCGCAGCCTGAGACTGTTGGCGACGACGCTCACCGAGCTGAAGGCCATCGCTGCGCTCGCCAGAATCGGACTGAGCAGGAGGCCGAACGCGGGATAGAGCACGCCAGCGGCGATCGGGATTCCCACGACGTTGTAGACGAACGCCCAGAACAGATTCTGCTTCATCGTCCGCATCGTGCGGCGCGAGAGCACGATCGCATGGGTCGCGCTCTGCAGGTCGCCGCGCATCAGCACGATGTCGGCGGCTTCGGCGGCGATGTCTGTGCCCGTGCCGATGGCCATGCCGATGTCGGCCTGCGCGAGCGCCGGCGCGTCGTTCACGCCGTCCCCAACCATGGCGACCACCTTCCCCTCGGCCTGCAGCCGCTTCACCTCGGCCACCTTGCCCGCTGGCAGCACACCAGCGACCACCCGGTCGATGCCGGCCTGGGCGGCAATCGCCTGCGCGGTGCGCTCGTTGTCGCCCGTGAGCATCACGACCTCGAGGCCGAGTGCGTGCAGCCGCGCGATTGCCTGACGAGATGTCGGTCGAATTGGATCGGACACGGCGATCACCCCGGCGAGCGCGCCGTCCGCGGCCACGTACATGGCCGTCTTCCCCTCGGCCGCCAGCCGTTCGGCGTCGGCCGCGAGCGGGGTGACGTCGATCGCGTAGTCGGCCATCAGCGGAGCGTTGCCCACCGCCGCCGCCGAACCCTCCACCACGCCAACGGCCCCGCGCCCGGTCACCGAGTCGAACGACTCGACGTCTGGAATGGTGAGGTCGCGTTCGCGCGCATGCCTGACGATCGCGTCGGCCAGCGGATGTTCGCTCGAGCGTTCGATCGACGCGACGAGTCGCAGGAGCGCGTCGTCGGACCACGGCGCACCGGGCGCAATGATCAGGTCCGTCACGGTCGGCCGGCCCTCCGTGACCGTCCCTGTCTTGTCGAGCACCACCGTGCGTACATCGCCGGCACGCTGCAGCGCCTCCCCACCCTTGATCAGCACGCCGAGTTCCGCGCCCTTGCCGGTGGAAACCATCACCGCGGTAGGCACGGCGAGTCCCATCGCGCACGGGCAGGCGATGATCAGGACCGCCACCGCGGCGGCGAACGCGCGCACGCCGGGCGCCGCGTCGGCCGCGAGGAACCAGACCACGAACGTCGCGATCGCCAGCGAGATCACCACGGGCACGAAGATCCCGCTCACCCGGTCGGCGAGCCGCTGGATCGGCGCACGCGAGCCCTGCGCATCGCGCATCAGCCTGACGATCTGCGCCAGCATGCTGTCGGCGCCGAGGGTCGTCGCGCGGTAGCGGAAACTTCCCGTCCGGTTGATCGTGCCGCCGATCACCCGGTCGCCCGTGGTCTTCTGCACCGGTAACGACTCACCGGTGAGCATCGACTCGTCGATCGCGCTCTGGCCGCTGATGATCTCGCCGTCCACCGGGACGCGCTCGCCCGGGCGTACCACCACCGTCTCGTCGTGTTGCACCTCCTCCACCGGGACGTCGACTTCCAGGTCCTGCCGCACGACGCGCGCGGTCTTCGGCTGCAGGTCGACGAGCGCGCGCAACGCCGCCGACGTCTGCCCCTTCGCCCGCGCCTCGAACATGTTGCCGGTCAGGATGAGCGCGATGATGATGATCACCGCCTCATAGTACACGTCAGGCGCGACGCCGCGGCTCAGGAAAAAGTCGGGCGCGACGGTCGCCAGAACGGAATAGAGAAACGCGGCCCCGGTGCCCACCGCGACAAGCGTGTTCATGTCCGCCGAGTGATGGCGGAAGGAGGCCCAGGCGCGCGTATAGAAGTGCCGGCCGGCCCATGCCATCACCCCGAGCGTCGCCAGCAGCAATCCGTAGGACAGGACGGCGGTCGGAATCGCATAGAGCCAGGGCGCGATGCCGCGCAGCGCCGGGGTCATCGACTCCATCGCCCACCGCATGAACGGGTCGGCGACGGCCGCGTGTCCGTGCTCGCCGGCGACCATCAACGGCATCGACAGCGCCATCGCGATCGCCCCGATGATGCCGCTGACGATCGCCTTTCGGCGCAGGTCGGTGAACTCCTCCCGCTGCGCCCGGTCGCGCGCTTCTTGCTCCTCGAATGCGGTCTGCGCGGGCGACGCCAGCTCGGCGCCGTACCCGGTGCTGCGGATCGTCTCGACCAACTGGTCGGGCGTGAGCACGGCGGGGTCATAGGTCACCGTCGCGTTCCGCATCATCAGATTCACCGATGCGTCGACGACGCCCGGCTGCTTGCCGAGGGCGCGCTGCACGCGGGACTGACAGGCGGCGCAGGTCATCCCGCTCACCGGAATCCGGATCTGTTCGGCGGTCGGCGCCGACGCCGGAAGCGGTGCGACGTCGGCTGGGTGCGCATGGGCGACGCCACTCGTCGGGGCGGCGGACTCTGTGCTGGCCATGGCGGTCTCCTCTACGGCTCGGCGACGAGCGTGCCGCGCAGCATGCTCATCCCGCAGGTGAATTCGTACGTGCCCGGGGCGGGCGGCGTGACTTCGATCGTGGTCTGTTCGAAGGCCGGGAGAAACTTGCGGACGCCGAAGTCCGGGAAGACCACCTCTTCCGAGCATCCCGACGTCTCCCGCCGGTCGAACACGAGGCGCACCGGCCGGCCGGCCTTCACGCGAATCGCTGCCGGGGTGTAGCCACCGTGCACCACGATGGTCGCCTCCGGAGTGCCGCCCGCGGCTGCCGCATCACCGACGGTGACCGTCGCTCGCTCTGCCAGGAAGAAGTACCAGTTCACCCAGGCGATGCTCGCGATACCCGCGAGCAGCACCATCCAGTCGGTGGTGGTCATCGGAGAACTCCGGAATGAGGTGGCGACGGCGGCGGGGTCAGGACGCGTTGCGTCAGGGATGTCACTCTTACCCCCCATGGGTATCATGATACATACCCCACCCCCCTAGGTCAACTCATCCGTATCGTGCATGTCACGACGTCGTGGCACCACTCTTGTCAGTGTGCATCGGGTCGAACCGACTTTCCCTCGCGACCGTGCCGACATGATCCCGTCCTTCGTCACCCGCCGCTGGCTGACCCTTCTCGCCGCCCTGCCGCTGCTCGCCTGTGAAGTGGTCGAGTCCGGCGAGAAGACGGCCGCGCTCCCCCGGACCGCTGAAGGCCGCCTGGCCGCGGCGTTCGGACGCGGCGACGCCCGGTCGACTGCCGACGACGTCGAGCAGGCGCGGCGTGATACGGCCTGGCGTCGAGTGGTCCAGTTCGACGGCGTCCGCACCCCGCGCGACACGACGAATCGCGAGCGGTGGGACAGCCTCACGGTCGCCGCCGTGAATGAGCAGCCGATGCGGATCCCGGTTGGCGAGGGGGACGAGGGGGCGTCGGTGCTGCGGACGCAGATCCTGCTCGACCGCGCTCTCTTCTCGCCCGGGGTAATGGACGGGCGTTGGGGGCAGAACACGGAGAAGGCGATCTACTGGTTCCAGCGGCGGCAGGGTCTGCCGGCGACGGGTGAAGTGGACCAGGCGACGTTCGACCGCCTCGTTCAGGCCGCAAACGAGCCCGGCGCGCTGTTGCGGGCGCACCGCCTGACGCCGGAGGATGTGGAGGGGCCATTCGTCGAGATCCCCGAGGACATCTATGCTCGCGCCAAGCTCGAATGCCTCTGCTACGAGTCGCTCCCCGAGAAGCTGGCCGAACGGTTCCACACCTCGGCGGATCTCCTGCGCCAGTTGAACCCGGGCGTCGATCTCGCGTCGGTGTCGGCGGGCGCCGAACTGAACGTGCCGACGTCGCGCGCGGATGACGTCCGCATGGCCGTCGGCGTCGCGACGATCCGCGTTTCTGACGCTGGCCGCTTCCGCCACGCGCTGGATTCGAGCGGCAATATTCTCGTCCACGCCCCCTCGACCCTGGGCTCGTCGTACTCGCCGTCGCCCTCGGGGAACTACGAGATCACGTCGATCACCGAGGAGCCGTGGTGGCATTACCAGCCGAACCTGATCGAGGGCGCCGATCCGGGCCCCGACGCGCAGATCCCGCCGGGTCCGAACAACTCGGTCGGAATGGTCTGGATGGCGCTGTCGGAGCCGCACTACGGCATTCACGGCACGAGCGCACCAGAGACGATCGGCTACACGACGTCGTCGGGCTGCATCCGCCTGACGAACTGGGACGCGATCTTCCTCGCTCGCCGCATTGTCGAGAACGTGCGCGTGGAGTTCGTCGATACGGTGGACTGACCGCCAGAGATCGTGCCCCGTACCGGTCATTGCATCCGCATCCCGCTCCGGCACCCGACTATCGTTTCCAGCCCTCTCGAGACATCGACCGGCGGGCGCCGCACGTGGGCGCTCGTCCTGTCGCTGCTTGTTGCAATTCTTGCCGGAGGGTGCTCGCCTCGCCACGGCGTTGAGTTCCTCGTGCTGGGCGGTGACGTCCAACGAACGGCCGACGTGGCCTATGGCGCAGCTCCGCGGCAACGGCTCGACGTCTACCGCATTCGCGGGAACGCGGCGCCGTCGCCGGTGATCGTCTTCCTGTATGGCGGGCGGTGGAAGTACGGAAAGAAGCGTGACTATCTGTTGCTCGCCACCGAGCTCACCCGGCGCGGCTGGGTGGTGGTGGTGCCGGACTACCGGCTGCACCCCGCGGTGGATTTTCCCGCCTGGGTCGAGGACGGCGCGGACGCGGTGCGCTGGTCTCTCGCGAACGCCGCTCGGTTCGGCGGCGATACCACGCGGCTGTTCGTCGTCGGCCATTCGGCCGGGGCCCATACGGCCACGATCCTCGCGCTCGATCCGCAGTATCTGCGTGCGGCCGGCGTGCCGCCCGGCGCGGTCCGCGGCTTCGCGTCGCTGGCGGGGCCGGTCGACACCACCTGGACGGCGCCCGACGTGCAGCGACTCATGGGCCCCGAGACCGGGTGGCCGGCGACCTACCCCACCACGCTGATCGACGGCGACGAGCCGCCACTCTTGCTCCTGCACGGCGAGGGCGACGAGGTCGTCACTGTTGGCAACTCGACCCGCCTCGCCGCCGCGATTCGTGAGGCGGGTGGCTGCGTGCGGGTGACCACCTACCCCGCCGTTGGCCACATTCAGATCGCGGTTGCCCTCGGCCTGCCTAATCTGTCACGGGCGCCGGTACTCGACGATCTCGCCCGCTTCATCGACCATCCAGCGGCAGGATGCGAACAGCGGCCGTGAGGTGGGGGCCGTGAGCTGGGGCTCTGGGCTGAGAGCGACCTGCCAGAGCTTCTGCCCAAAGCTCACAGCCCAGAGCCCAGAGCCATATTTCGTGCCACCCCCGGCACCACCCGCTGCAACTCGACGGTGAACGTCGAACCCGGTCCCGACCCGCTGCGGGCGCGCAGGTCGCCGCCCATGCCGCGGGCAAGATCGCGACTGATCGCGAGGCCCAGGCCGAGTCCCTGCTCCGTTCGCGTGAGGCGCGAGTTGGCCTGCACGAATGGCTCGAAGATGGCCTCGAGCTTGTCGGCGGGGATACCGATCCCGTCATCGGTGACGCGCACGTACGTCACGTCAGGCGGTGTGGAGCCATCGGCGCGGCTTACCACCTCGATCACGACACGCCCGCCCGGGGGCGTGAACTTGGCGGCATTGGACAACAGGTTGAGCAGCACTTGCACGAACTTGTCGCGGTCGGCCCAGACGATCGGCGAATCGGGGTCGCTGAGCCGCACGTCGAGCGTCAGCCCCGCCGCGCCGAACTGCGGCTCGATCATCGGCGCCACCGCGGCGACGACGTCGCTCACATCAGTCGGCTCGATCTGGTACTCCAGACGGCCGCTCTCCAGCCGCGCGTAGTTCAGCACGTCGTTGATGACCGAAAGCAGGTGCCGCTGTGCCCGCCCCACGCGCGCCAGCGCATCGCG
>JBBQHX010000047.1:0-18153 GCA_038324385.1 Gemmatimonadales bacterium
TGCTGCTGGAGCACTCCATGTACTTGTGTACGTATTCCACCAAGGTGGTCCCGAAGGGCTCCGGTTGTTGGGGGCTCGTACGTACCTAAGAATGGCACGATGTACCTTCTGCCAGTAAGTATGTCTTCCGCTAAGGCCTCACTAAGGTCCGATGATGGTACGATGTCGGTCGAACCATGATGCGGGGCTAACGTCACGCCTCCCCCCCCACAGTCCATCTCCACCCCCAGCCCCCGCAGCCGGTACAACCCCTGCCGCAGATTCTGCCGCGCGTTCCGCGCCGGCGCGTCCGGCCAGATCAACTCACACAGCTCGTCGCGAGTCCAGCTCCGGCCCGGCGATAACCCCAGCACCAGCGCCAGCGCGAAGATCCGCTCAGCCTCCGGACCGAGCCGCCCCCCAGGCGTCTCGATCATCGCGGTGCCCATCGTTCGCACGTGAAGCATTACTCCCCTCTCGGCGAGAGACCCACCGCGAGACGACGCCACGCGCGCCGCCCGCCGATGTCACCGCCTATCTAGCTCCCCCGGCGTCAGTCTCCCGTCAGCGCACGCTGACGCCCCCGCTGACGCCTGCCAGCGCTACGCTCAGCAGAAAAGCCCCACAACCCACAGCCCACAGCCCCTCGCCGCTGTCCCCCTCGCCGCTGTCCCCCTCGCCACTCCTCACCGATCCAACCCCAGCAACTGCTCCACCTGGACATTCTCCGCTTCGCCCTGGAAGTTCGTCACCACCCGATGACGCAGCACCGACAGTGCGACACTGCGCACGTCGTCGATGTCCGGCACCGGTCGGCCGTCCATCGCCGCACGAGCCTTGGCCCCGAGCACGAGGTACTGCGATGCACGCGGACCGGCGCCGTAGCTGACGTAGCGCCGAACGGCGTCCGATGCGTCCGGATCGCCCGGCCGCGTCGCGCGGGCCAGCCCCACGGCATACGTCACGACACTCGGCGGGGCGGGGAGCCGCCGCACGAGGCGCTGGAGCGCCGATAGGCGTTCGGCGGGAAGGACGCGCCGCACGGCGGCCCCGCCGACGCCGGTGGTCGCGGCGACGATCTGCTCTTCCTCCGCCTTGGTCGGATAGCCGACCCGGAGTTCGAACATGAACCGGTCGAGCTGCGCTTCGGGGAGGTGGTATGTCCCTTCCTGCTCGATCGGGTTCTGCGTCGCCAGCACGAAGAACGGTTCCGGCAGCTTGTACGTCTGGCCGGCGGCCGTGACGTTATGCTCCTGCATTGCCTGCAGCAGCGCGGCCTGGGTCTTGGGCGGGGCGCGGTTGATCTCGTCGGCCAGGACGACGTTCGCGAAGATCGGCCCGTGGGCGAACTTGAAGATGCGTCGCCCGGTGGCGTGATCCTCCTCCAGCATCTCGGTGCCCGTGATGTCGCTCGGCATCAGGTCGGGCGTGAACTGCACGCGCGAGAACGTGAGGTCGAGCGCCTCGGCGACGGTCTGCACGAGCAGCGTCTTGGCGAGTCCGGGCACGCCGACGAGCAGCACGTGGCCGCCCGCGAGTAATGCCGCCACCAGATTGTCGACGATGTCGTGCTGGCCGATGATCCGGCGGCCGATCTCATCGGTTAATGTCTGGCGAGCGGTCGCCAGTTCTTCGAGCAGCTGAAGATCGGCCGCGTCGTTGCGCGCGGCGTCAGCAGGAGTTGCCAATCCGGACCGTCCTGTGCGTGGCGGGGCCTGAGCGGTGCAAGGACCGTCAAGCTATCGCGAGGAGCGGGGCGACGGGGAGAGGGCAGGCGGGCCGTCTCATACCGCCGGATCTAGCCCCGTCCCGGAGCAACCGGTCGCGACTCCCTACGGAATCCGGAAGGCGAGCGTCTCGGACACGGGGAAGTTGCTGCTTCGCAACTCGACGACGGCGGTGAAGTTGCCGCGCCGGCCGGCCGGCTTCCATCGCTCGCTGACGACATAGCGCTCGCTCCCGCCGAGCATGCGCGTGCGGAGCGACTGCGTGAAGAGGCGGCCATTGCTCCACCGCCACACCTCGGCGCCCGTCGCGTCGAAGACAGTCACGTCGTGCGTGAAGCCGTCGGGGAAGGCGACCTCGAGCCGCTTCTCGGTGGTGTTGGTCAGCGTCAGCGCAAACGTGACCGCGTCCCCGATAGCGACATCGACCTCGTGGGCGAGGGGCGTGTCGTCGGCGGCGTGGGTGTTGGAAGGCCTGGCCACAGCGGCCGTCTCGATCGCGGCGGCGTGCGGGGACGCGTCGGCGAGGCCGACGACTTCGGACGAGTGCGAAATGCGACCGGTCGCCGCAGCAAGACCGAGCGCGATGAACGCGGCGACAACAAAACGAATCATGACGAACCGGCGGGGGCGAGCGCGGGCGGCGATGGACCGGCCGCTCGAGGCAGCGGCGGGTGGCATCGTCGTTCGCGAAGGTATCAACAAGACGACGAAGCGTCAACCCGATCGTCACACGTAACATCGTGTCGATCAAGCAGTTTCGGCCTGTGCCGCAGGCTCGGCGGGCGTTCGGGGCAGAGGGTCGCGGTTCGCTTGCGAAAAATTTCACAAGCTCCTAGATTCCCGCCCGCAATGGAGCAGGAGCCACGGGATCCGCCGCGTACGTCCGAGTCACCCGAAGCGCCGACACCGGGCGCGTCCGGGCCGAGGTCGTCCGACGCGCGACCGTCCGGTGAGCAGTGGAAGGTGAACAGTAGTGGCGGCGCGATGGCCGGCGCCGGACTCCAGTTCGCCATCTCGATTCTGCTCTTTCTCTACATCGGCCAGTGGCTCGACCGCCGGTTCGGGATCGCCCCCTGGGGGACCCTGGGCGGAGTGTTTATCGGCGCCGGCGCGGGCTTCACGAGCATCTACCGACGACTGATGGCGGACCTGCGGCGAGAAGAAGAGGCAAAGCGTCGGTCGTGAGAAGCGTGCTCGCCTTTGCCGTCGTGCTCGCGCTGCTGCTGCCGCTCGGGGTCTGGTTGTTGGGGTTGGCATTTCCGACGCCGGCCGATCACCGGGGACTGGTGGTCGGTGCGTCGGTTGCATTCGTGGTACAGATGATCGCGTTCGTCGTGCTTCGCTTCGGCGATCGTGAGAACCCGATCGCAATGTGGGGGGTGGGCATGCTGCTGCGGATGCTCACGATCGGTGTCTTCGCGTTTCTGCTCAACTCGGCCTTCGGGTTGCCTTCCGGGGCGACGTTGATCGGTCTGGTGGCGTTCTTCTTCGTTTCGTCGTTGTTCGAACCTCTGCTGCTCAAGCTATGACGTCCGTGCGCGCCCTGTTGCTCGGCCTCGCCCTTCTTGGTGCTCCCCTCGCGGGACACGCCCAGCAGCCGGCGACTGCCGCCGATCCGATTCTCCCCGCGCCGCCCGCCTCGCAGACGTTGCCTGACGCGGCCGCGGCCGGTGAGGCGATGGCGCAGCAGGCGGCCACCGCGGACGCCGAGTACGACATCATCACGCCGCACATCACCGACGGCTCCCATATGGAGCTCCCATACTGGAAGCCGCCGTTCTATTACGAAGTGGACCTGCCGCACTGGACCCCGATCCAGGTCGGGGGGCTGACGATCGACATGTCACCGACGAAGCACGTCGTGATGATGCTGATCGCGTCGCTGCTGGCCACCCTGCTGCTCGTCGGCGCGGCGCAGGCGCACCGGCGCCATACGCACGCGATCGGGCGGCCGCGCGGGTTCGCCGCCGGGATCGAGGCGATGGTGCTCTACATGCGCAACGAGGTGATCGTGCCGAACGTCGGACGTCACGGCAACGCCTATGTGCCCTTCCTCCTGACGCTCTTCTTCTTCATCCTGTTCGCAAACGTCCTCGGCCTGATCCCGTACGGATCGACGGCGACCGGCAACATCTCGGTCACCGCGATGCTGGCGATCATCACCTTCGTCGTGATCGAGATCGCCGGGATGCGGGCACTCGGCGCTGGATACATCAATACGATCGTCTACTGGCCGCACGACATGCCGCTCGGCATGAAGCTGCCGATGACGCTCATCATGACGCCGGTCGAGATCGTCGGCAAGTTCACCAAGCCGTTCGCGCTGGCCATTCGTCTGTTCGCCAACATGACCGCCGGCCACATCGTCGTGCTGGCGCTCATCGGGCTGATCTTCACCTTCCGTGGCGTCGTCTCCGGCGCACCGTTCCTGATGGCGATCGCCATCATGATGCTGGAGCTGTTCGTCGCCTTCCTGCAGGCGTTCATCTTCACGCTGCTGGCCAGTGTGTTCATCGGCCAGATACGCGAGAGTCATCACTAAGGGCAGAAGACAGAAGACAGAAGACAGAAGACAGAAGGCGGAAGGCAGAAGGCAGCATATCGGCTCGGACGTGTCCTCCCGTTCGTGCTGGGTAGCTGGTCGAGCGACCAGCAAGGCCCGTTGATGCTTCGGCGTCGGTGACGGGTGACGGATGGCGAGCCGGGTGGCTCGTGCGGCCGTGGAGCGACACTTCGACATTCACTCATCGAGATTCGAACAATGATTGCTGACATCATGCCGTTGCTGCAGGTCGTCGCCGACTCGTCGACGAATAACAACCAGGGTCTGTCGCTGATCGGCGCGGGCCTCGGCGCTGGCCTCGCCGTCATCGGCGCCGGCATGGGGATCGGCCGCATCGGTGGGTCGGCGGTGGAAGGGATGGCGCGCCAGCCCGAAGCGGCCGGCCGCATCCAGACCGCGGCGCTGATTCTCGCCGCGCTCATCGAAGGCGCCGCGCTGTTCGGCGTCGTGGTCGCGTTCCAGATCCAGGGCAAGTACTAGTACGCCAGTCCATTCCGAACGGCGGGTGGAGCTCCCTCGGGAGCTCCACCCGGTGTCTCTTTCCCGATAGCCTCATGCGCACCCCGTTTGCCGCCGCCTTCGCGGCGCTCGTTCTCGCCGCCACGCCGTTGCTCGCCGCCCCTGCGCCGGGCGAGCGGGTCGATCTGCTGTCGCCCAGCGGCGGCTTGATGCTCTGGACGCTGCTGATCTTCATCGGCCTGCTGTTCGTCCTCTCCAGGTTCGCCTTCAAGCCGCTGCTCGCCTCCGTCGAGGCGCGCGAGCAGGCGCTCCAGGAGACGATCGATGCCGCGCGTGCCGATCGTGAGGCGGCGATGGCGCTGCTGGCCGAACATCGGCTCACCGTCGAGAACGCTCGCGGCGAGGTGCAGCGCATCATCGCCGAAGGGCGTGTCACCGCCGAAGAAGTGCAGCAGCAGATGCTGGCCGAAACGCGGACGCAGCAGGAGCAGATGCTCGCACGGGCCCGCCAGGAGATCGAACTGGACAAGCTGCGCGCGATCGCCGAACTCCGGCGTGAGGCGGTGGATCTCGCGATCCGCGGCGCGAGCCGGGTGATCGACGAGAATCTCGACACCGATGCGAACCGCCGGCTGGTCGAGGCCTTCCTCGCCTCGGTGCCCCCGGCCACACGCGTGAACATCTGATGCGCAATCCCACCATCGCCCGGAACTACGCCGAGGCGCTGTTGACGCTGGCCGATCGGGCCGGCGACGCGCCGGGCTGGGGCCGCATGATCGACCAGGTTGCCGACGCGTTTCGCGAGAGCGCCACGCTGCGCGCCTTCCTGGCCGCCCCGCAGGTGGACGACGCGCAGAAGAACGCGATTCTCTCGCGTGCCTTCCAGGACCGGATGCCGCGGCTGTTCGTGGCCTTCCTCCAGTCACTCGTGCGGCACCGGCGCCAGCTCCTGATTCCCGAGATCGCCGAGGCCTACACGACGCTGCTCGATGAGCACGAGGGGCGGGTGCACGCGCAGATCACGGTCGCCAAGCCGCTCTCCGACGCCGACCGCGACCGCCTCGCCGCGCTGATCGGGGAGCGGATGCAGCGCAACGTGATCCCGCACGTCGTCGTCGACGAGCGGATCATCGGGGGCCTCATCGTGCGCGTCGGCGATACGGTGCTCGATGGGTCGGTGCGCCGCCGCCTCGACGCGCTCCGCCGGCAGATGCTCGCGTGGGCCGGACGGGGCATCGCGTAGTTCGGTCAGGGCGCCGCCTCCGCGGGGCTCGCCTCGGCGGCACGGCCCGTACGGTGGTCATTCGGGGGGCGGCCAGTGCGACCGCCCCTCGCTTCGTCAGCCGGGCCCCGATCCGGGCCCGTGGCCCTGCATTCGCATCTGGGATCGGCGGTGACGACCCTCGCGCCAGCGGGGTCGTCGAGATAAACTCTCGCTGGCCGCTCGTTCGGGAGCCGGCTGGATCTCACTCACGCACGGGTGTGCATGGTCACGGTCGCTACAGTCGCCCTCGTTCTTCAGCAGATCGTCGCGAGCAGCACACCGCCGTCGCGCGACCCCGCCGAATACTGGCAGCAGCGCGCCGATTATGAGATCCAGGCCCAGCTCGACGAGTCGAGCGGCGTCCTGCGTGCGCGCGCCCTGCTGACGTACGTCAACAACTCGCCCGACACGCTGCGCGAGTTCTTCGTACATCAGCACCTGAACGCGTTCCGCCCCGGCTCGAAGTGGAGCGAGGTCGACGAGCGCGAGGGACGTGTCCGGTTCCAGCGGCTCCCCGATCCCGAGCACGCCTACGAACGGTTCACCGCCGTCCCGACCTTCGACGGCACCGCGGCCGCGCCGAGCTATCCAGGGGCGCCCGACAGTACGGTGGTGCGGTTCGCCCTCCCGCGCGCGCTCGCGCCAGGCGACTCGACCCAGGTGCGCTTCGACTGGGACGCGCGCCTCTCGACGCTGCCGCGCCGGCAGGGGCGCCGCGGTCGGCATTTCGATTTCGCCCAGTGGTATCCGCGCGTCGCGGTCTACGATCGGGACGGCTGGCGCCCCAACGCGCTGCAGCCGGCGGGGGAGTTCTACGGCGAGTTCGGCCGCTTCGACGTCACCCTCGTGCTGCGCGACGACCAGGTGCTCGGCACCACGGGGATCGTCGTCGAGGGTGATCCGGGGTGGCAGGGAGCGCTGCGCTTCGGCGAGGTCCCCCTGCAGCCGGCCGCCTATCCATCCACTCCAACGCCACGGCTCCAGCCGGCCGCGCTGCCCGCCGGCCACAAGCGCGTCCGCGTGACCGCGCGCGACGTCCATCATTTCGGCTGGTCGATCTCGCCGAGCTACCGCTATGAGGGCGGGTGGTTCGTCAGGCAGGCGGAGCCTCGCGCGACGCGCTTTCCGGTGTGGGACAGCGTGGCCGTACACGTGCTCTATCAGCCCGGCGACGAGGCCACCTGGGGCAACGGCCAGGTGCTCGATCGGACGAAGTCGGCGATCCGGTGGCTCGAGAACGTGTTCGGTCCGTACGGCTACCCGCAGATGACGACGCTGCATCGCGTCGAGGGGGGCGGGACCGAGTTCCCGATGTTGATGATGAACGGCTCGCCATCGTATGGGCTGATCCTGCACGAGGGCGGCCACATCTATGCGCACGGGATACTCGCCAACAACGAGTGGCGTTCCGGGTGGATGGACGAGGGGCTGAGTTCGTATCAGACCTCGTGGGCGCAGGGATTGACGCTGCCCGAGCGGATCGGCGACTCGGTGCCGCCGCCAGCCGTCACCGGGTATCGCGCGCTCGCGCTGCGCCCCGATGGTCGTGAGGCGCTGACGCGGCAGCAGTCACTGCTCGACATCCGCGGCCAGGCGGAGCCGATCGGCACCAATGCGGCGGATTTCCGCGATTTCACCACGTACAGCCGGATGATCTACGGCCGCGCCGAGTGGATGTTCGGCGCGCTGCGCGACGCCATGGGCGACTCGGCATTCCTCGAATTTCTGCGGGGGTATTACGACGAGTGGGCGTTTCGACACGTCGACGAGGTGGCGATGCGTGCGGCCGCCTCACGCGCCGCGGGCACGGAGCTCGACTGGTTCTTCGACCAGTGGGTGCACAACACCGGCCTCGTGGACTACGCCCTCGACGGTGTCGACGTGCGTCCCGACCCCGACGGGGCCGGATGGGAAACGACGGCGACGGTGGAGCGGCGCGGTGCCTATCGACACCCGATGCCGGTGGGTGTGCGCACCAGCGACGGATGGACCGTCGAGCGGGCGCAGGTCCAGCCGGATCGACAGCGCGTCCGCCTGACGACACCGGCCGAACCGCTGGAAGTCCGCCTCGATCCGCTCCGCACCACCCCCGACTGGTTCCGGCCGAACGACGTGCTCGCCCGCTTTCCGCGGTGGAATCCACGCACGGCCGACATCGCCTTCGACTGGCCGTTCCTCACCCAGGAACGGTCCGGTCGCTACGTGACGCTCGTCTCGCCGCTCGTCTGGTACTCGCGGCCTGGCGGCCTCATGACGGCGCTTCGCGCGCGCAGCCACTACACCGGGCTGCTCGATCGACTCGAAGTCGGCGTGGCGGTGGCGCAGAAGATTCCGCGGGAGGGGCGCCTCCTCCCTGGCGGCACGGCCGCCGACGCATCGCGACCGGTGTCGCGCTTCCAGGGATGGCTCGTCCGCGAGGATCCGCTCGTCATCGGCTCGGACCGTCCGTGGAACGGCGTGAGCGCCGGCATCTGGCGGCTCGACGGGATCTGGAAGCTCGACGGGCGGAAGCAGTGGGATCTCAGTCGTACCAACGTGAGCGGCACGCGCTGGCTCGCCAGCCTCGGCGCGACCGGGACGTATCCGTACGATCGCAACTTCGCCGACCCCGAGCGATGGAGCGGGGGCAGCGCGACCGAAGCGAATGTCGGCCTGGACATCCTGACGCCTGACGAGACCGGGCTCCGCGCCCGCGTCAACTTGAGCGGCGGCATCGCCACCGGCGGCACCGTCGACGAGACGACGCCGTACGTCCGCGGCGATGCCTCCGTGGCCGCGCGGCGATCGTCGGCGACCGGGCGGTGGACCCACTTCGGCCGCGTCTACGTGGGCGCGAGCCTCGATGCCCCCGTCGAACGCGGCATCTACGCGAGCGCCCTCACGCCGACGCAGAGTTTCAGCAACCACCTGCTGCGCCCCGAAGGCGCGCCACTGGCCCGGGACGACTTCCGCTACATCCCGCTGGGGGGCGCGGCGCTGCGCGGCTACGATCCGCTGCTCATCCTGCAGAACGTCGCGGCGCTGAATCTGGAGGAGTCGCTGCTCATCAAAATGCTCGGTGCCCAGCGCCTGCTCGGCCTCTACGCGACCGCGTTCGCCGATGTCGGCGTCGTCGTCCACGCGGATTCAACCGCCCTGCTGGCCGCCGGATCCACGCTGAGCGACGCGGGGGTGGGGCTGGCGCTGCGCGGCCCGCTGCTCGACCGCGACATCCGGTTGCGCGTCGACATGCCGCTCTACGTGTCGCGGCCGGAGTTGAGCTACGCACACCGGCGCGAGCGTGACACGGCAGCCGCGTGGCGCGTCACCTTCTCGTTGACCGACCTCTGGTAGCACCGCCCGCTGGCCATCAGCAGGTGCGTGTCACGGCGGGGGGGCCGGCGCCCGCGACGGCTCGGGCGCGCGGTGCCTCGTGCACGCTGGCCCGGTTCGTGTACGGAGCTGAAGACTACTCACGTTCATCCGGTCCGCGCACGGTCGCGCGGCGGGTGAACCCTGTTTGTCATTGACCTCGAGGCATGGCGTGAGCGGACTGACGGACGTGGTGATCGTCGACAAGCCGTGGGGACACGAGCGTATCTGGGCGCACACCGACCTCTATGTGGGGAAGATTCTTCACATCAAGGCGGGACATGCCCTGTCGGTGCAGTATCACAATCGCAAGGACGAGACGATCAGCCTGCTCAACGGCGAGATGATCTTTCGTGTCGCCGAGGATGGCGGCGAACTGCGCGACGTTCCGTTGACGGCGGGACAGGCGTACCGCGTCACGCCCGGCACCGTGCACCAGATGGAGGCCGTCACCGATTGCGACGTCCTCGAGGCTTCGACACCGGATCTCGATGACGTGGTCCGACTCAGCGATCGTTACGGGAGAGCCTGACGACCATGAAGGTGATCATACCGCTGGCCGGGAAAGGGACGCGTCTGCGTCCTCATACCCATGTCACACCAAAGCCGATGCTCAAGGTGGCCGGGAAGCCGGTCATGGCCTACATCCTCGATGACCTCAAGAAACTCGGCAACGTCGAGCAGGTCGTCTACATCACGGGGCATCTCAAGGAAAAGGTCGAGGCGTACACGCGCGCGACCTTCGACGTGCCCTCCGTGTTCATCGAACAGGCCGTGCAGGACGGCACCGCCGGCGCGGTGGCGTTGGCCCGTCCCCATGTCGACCAGCCGGTGCTGATCGTCTTCGTCGACACGATCTTCGACGCCGACCTGTCGGTGGTGGAGACGTCTGACGCCGACGGCATCATCTGGGTGAAGGAGGTCGAGGACTACCAGCGGTTCGGCGTCGTCGTCACCGACGCGGACGGCTACATGACGCGGATCGTCGAGAAGCCCACCGAGCCGATCTCCAAGCGCGCCAACATCGGCCTCTATTACATCCGCAACTGGAAGTTGCTCTACGAGGGGATCGACCACGTGCTGGCGAGCGCGCCGAACAAGGGTGAGTGGTACCTGACGGACGCCTTCCAGTACATGATCGACCACGGTGCGAAGATCCAGGTGATCGACGTCGAGGGGTGGTACGACGCGGGCAAGCTGGACACGCTGCTCGACACCAATCGCACCATGCTCGAGCGCGGCCGCGCGCGGAGGCCGGCAGACATCGGCTCCGCGACGATCGTCGAGCCGGTGTACATCGAGGACGGCGTCACGCTCACCAACTCGCGGATCGGCCCCAACGTTTCGATCGGCACGGGAACGATCATCGACTCGTCGACGATTCGCGACACGGTGATCGGCGAGCACTCCCGTGTCACGCGCTCGCAACTGCGCGAGTCGTTCGTCGGAGACCGGGCGATCGTCGAGGGTATCAACGCGCAGGTGACGCTGTCCGACGATTCCGAGATCCACTCGGACGCCTAACGTCCGACGCTCTCCTGCACGACCCGACCCCGGCTTGGCGCCCAGCGCCGAGCCGGAGTTCTCGCGTCAGGCAGCCGCGCCGGCCACGATGAGCAGGGCGCGCTCCACGCCGCGCGCGCCGGCGGTGTTGTCGTACCACTCGTCCGTCGTGTGCGCGCCACCTCCCGTTCCGCCGCCGCCAATGGCGATCGACGGGACGCCCAACGAGAGCGGGACGTTGGCGTCGGTCGAGGCAGCCGCGGCCATCGGTACCCGCCCGATCGCGCGCGTGGCCGCGACCGCCTGCCTGACGATGTCCGCGCTGGCCGGCGTGACGCCGCACGGGCGGTCGCCGATGCGGGTCACGCACACCGCGAGCGGGGGCGACCCGGTGGCGCGCCCACCGTTCTCCGCGCCCGCCGCCGCCGACGCGGCTCGCTCGACGGCCCGTTCGGCGTCGGCCAGCGCGGCGGCGTCGAGCGAACGGCAGTCCACATCCAGCCACGCCTGCTCGGGAATGGCGTTGATGGCCACGCCGCCGCCGATTCGTGTCACCGAGAGCGTCGTGCGGCCACGCGCCCGGCGCCCCCACGCGGCCAGCCGCGTCGCCGCGTCGGCCGCGGCATGGATGGGATTGGACGTGCCGTACGCGCTCCAGGAGTGCCCCCCGACGCCCGTGAACACGACACGGAAGCGCCGCGCGCCGGCGGCGTGATGGACGATCCGGTCGTCGCCGGGCCCGTCGATGGCGATCGCCGCGGTCGGCGGCTCGGTCAGGGAGGCGAACAGGTGCTTGGCGCCCCGCAGGTCACCGTCACCTTCCTCCGCGACGGTGGCGGCGAATAGCAGCGGCCGCCGCAGCACGATTCGCGGGCCGGCCAGCGCTCCGGCGATTGCCAGCATCACGGCCAGTCCGCGCCCGTTGTCGCCAATCCCCGGCCCGACGAGCCGCGACCCATCGCGGCGCACCGCGCACGCGGTTCCGTCGGGGAAGACGGTGTCGAGGTGGGCACACACCACCGCGGGCGGGCCGCGCTCGACGCCCGGTCGTTCGGCGCGCACGTTGCCCGCCGAGTCGATCGCTACGTTGGCGCATCCCGCCCGACGGAGCAGCCGTGCGACGACGTCGGCGCGGCGGCGCTCCCCGCCCGTCGGGGCCGGGATCTCGGCCAACCGCACCTGCAGGCGGACAATTCGGGCGTCCACGCCGCTAAGCCACCCGCGCGCACCGGCCAGCGTCGAGCGCAGGGCGGTCATCCGGTCGTCGGCGGCGGGGTCGGCGAAAAGGGTCATGGTGGAGAGATGGCCGTTCACGCGGGCCAGGGCAAGCGCGGGTCGCGTCGGGCTGTGGCCGCACGCGCTCCGGCGGGATTGGCGGTGCGCCGACGGGGATCGCGATGGTAGATTGGGCCCCGTGGCGCCCGGTCCGGGGGCGCGGTTCCCGACGCGGAGGCTCGGTGGCGTATCTCTGGTGGAAGACCTTCCATCTGGTGGGCGTGGTAGCGTGGATGGCCGGCCTGTTCTATCTGGTCCGGATCTTCGTGTACCACGCCGAGGCGCGCGAGCAGCCGCAGCCGGCGCGCGGCATCCTCGAACGGCAGTACGAGATCATGGAAGGACGTGCGCTGCGGATCATCGCGACGCCGGCGATGGTGCTCACCATCGTCACCGCCCTCGGCATCCTCTCGACGCGCCCCGACCTGCTGCGCGAGGGGTGGCTGCACGCCAAGCTCGCGCTTGTCGTCCTGCTCGTCGCCTACCATCTGATCTGCGCGTCGATTCGGGCCAAGCTCAGCTCGGGGCGAGCCGCGCACTGGTCGGGGCAGCGTTTCCGCGTGCTCAACGAGGTGCCGACGGTGTTGCTCGTTGGCATCGTGATGCTGGCGATCTTCAAGCATCAGTTTCCGACGTCGGCCGGCGTCTGGTCGATCGTCGCGCTCACGGTGGGGCTGCTGGGCGCGATCCAGCTCTACGCGCGGCATCGGCGCCTGTCGGCGGCCGCGGCCCGACGGGACGGGGTGCGAAGTTCCTGATAGTTCGTGAAGAACCCGAGTCGCGCCGCACCCCATCGCCGCACCGGCGGCGCTAGCGGGCCCCCGCCGCGGGCCGCTCGACGAGATGCCGGTCGAACAGCTCGAGAATGCGCCGGTATTCGTCGGTCCACGATGACGGACGCACGAACGCATGGTCCTCGACGGGATACAGGGCCATCTCCCAGTCGGTCTTGCCGAGCTCGATCAGCCGCTGCGACAGCCTGACGACGTCCTGGAAGTGGACGTTGACGTCGACCATGCCGTGGGCGATCAGGAGCGGATCCTCGAGTCCTTCGGCGAAGTAGATCGGCGACGAGCGGCGGTAGGCGAGCGTGTCAGCATCGGGGAAGTTGAGGATGCGTCCCGTATAGCCGTGGTTGTAGTGTGCCCAGTCGGTCACCGAGCGGAGCGCGGCGCCGGCGCCGAAGTGTTCGGGGGCGTTGAACAGCGCCATCAACGTGATGAAACCGCCGTACGAACCGCCGTAGATCCCGATCCGTTCGGGATCGATGCCGTGCGCCTCCTGCAGATACTTCGACCCGTCGACATGGTCGGCGAGATCGCGGCCGCCCATGTGGCGGTAGATCGCCGTGCGCCAGTCACGCCCGTAGCCGGCCGATGCGCGATAGTCGATGTCGAGCACGACGTAGCCGCGTGAGGCGAGCAGGTGGTTGAACATGTACTCGCGGGCGTAGCTCGACCAGTAGTTGTGGACGTTGTGCAGGTAACCCGCGCCGTGCACGAAGATCACCGCCGCGCCGTTGGGCTCCACGCCGAAGTCCGACGGACGGTAGATACGCGCCGGTACGCCGACGCCGTCGCTCGCCGGGATCTCGACGATCTCGGGGGCAATCCACGGATACGACAGCCAATCGGCGGTGGGCGAGTTGGTCAGTTGCGCCATCTCGCCGCCCGCCCGCGCCGGCATCACGAACAGTTCGGGCGGTCGGTTCGCGTACGAGTAGACCGACGCCGCAAGGCGGCCGTTCGGCGCGAGCGCGACGTCGTGCCCGCCCTCGCGCGTCGTGAGGCGCGTACGCGTGCCGCCCCCGACGGGCATCCGGTAGAAGTGCCGCTCGTACGGCGAGACCTCGCTCGTGTGCAGCAGGAACTCGCGGCCGTCCGGGCTCAGCTCGGCCGACAGCACCTCCCAGTCGCCGCTGGTCAGCGCGCGGCGATCACCCCCGCCCGCGGCGACGGAGTACAGATGCGCGTAGCCGCTCGCCTCCGACACGAACCAGGCGCGGCTCCCGTCAGGCGTCCATCCCATGCAGGTGAAGCAGGGGCCGGCGACCCACGCCGTGTCGATGAGGGTGTCGAGCGTCCGTACCACGCCACGCGTATCGACGGCGTGGAGGTAGCGTGTCTTGAAGTCGGGCGTCACGGCGAACACGAGCGCGGCGTCGCCGCGCGGGCTCCACCCGCCCAGTGCGATCGTCGACGCCGCACGGGTCGTGTCGTTCGGCAGCACGGCCAGCCACGATACCTCGCCGCTCGGCAGGCGCATGATCCCCGCCCGGCCGCTCGACTGCGCGTCGCCGACCTTGGTGCGCATCTGCCGACCCTCGGTATAGCCGCTCTCGGTGACGAACTCCGGGATGAGCGAGACCTCGGTGTCGCGCGCCGCTGACGACGTGAGAAAGATCAGCGCGTCTCCGCCAGGGCTCACATCCACCTGTGTCAGCCGCTCGCCCGTTCGCAGGTAGAGGGGACGGATGCGCGTCGAATCGCGCTGGAGTCGTTCGGCACGCTGCACCGAGTCGCGGCCGGCGGCGTCGCGGATGACGTCGAACAGCTCGCGCTGCTGGCGCCGGAGTGCCTCACGCTGCGGCGTCCCCGCGGCGGGACCGCGTGGCTCCGTGCCCGTGCGTACATCCGTGAGCTGGCGGATGAAGCCGGTGGCGAGGTCGAGCTGGAAGGCGTTGTCCCCGCGGATGTAGAACACCGTGCGGCCATCGCCGGAGAACGAGGGACTGCGCTCGGTCTCCGTGGTTTGCGTCAGCCGGCGGGCCGCCGTCGCGCCCGCTGGCACGATCCACAGATCGCCCTGGAACTCCACCACGCGCTGGCGTCCATCGCGCGAGGTGCGGCCGCTGGCGAGCAGTGGGCCGACCGAGTCCATGTGCGCGCCCGTCACCAGCTCCGGTCGCGCGCCCGCTACCGGACGGACGCGATACGGCTTCGGGCTCTCGCGCCAGTCAGTGCCGGGCGGAAGCCAGTTGAAGTAGAGCCAGGCCGCGTCGGGGGTCCAGCGAACGTTCTGCGGCTCGCGCCCATACACCTCCGGGCCCTGCATCATGTTCGCGATCGTCAGCTCGAACGCGCTGGCGGCACGGCGTGCGGGCGAGGCGGCAGCGTCGGCCGTGGCGGCCGTGGCGGCCGACGGCTGCGCGGTCATCGGGCTGGCAATGACCAGCCCCGCCAGCAGGCCGGCGGAGCGGAGCAGGGTACGCGGCATCTGGATTGGGTCGGGGGGGAGGGAAGCGACCCGGTTACGATAGGCCGCGCCGCATGGCGGCGGCAACCCCGCCGCCCGGGCGGTGACTCCGTCGCGAGCGGTGCACGAGTCGGCCCCACCCTTGCACACCAGCGATAGATCGAGCTCGTGTGACGTCCATCATCAACCACCGCCCGGGATGATCAGCGCGTTCGGGTCGTCGGCGCCGGCTCGTGAACCGCATGCGCACTCTTTCCTCAGCGGCCTCGCCCGGGCGCTTGGCGGCGCGGTGATTTTCGCGCTGCCGATGCTGATGACGATGGAGATGTGGGAGCTCGGCGCGATGATGCCGCGCCATCGGATCGCCATCCTGCTGCTGGCCGGCATCCCGTTGCTCGTCGGCCTCTCCCGCATTTCCGGTTTCGAGGCGACGACCGAGCTGATTGAAGACGTGGTCGACGCGTTCGTGGCCTACGCGGTCGGCTTCGTCGGCTCGGCCGTCGTGCTCGCGCTGTTCGGCGAGCTCAACACCCGCCAGTCGCTCGATGCCGCGGTCGGGTCGGTGGCCCTGCAGGCCGTGCCGGCGAGTATCGGGGCGCTCCTCGCCCAGAGCCAGTTCGGGCAGGGGCGGGATGATGACGCCGAGCGCGAGCGCCGGAAGAGCAGCTTCTGGGGCGAGCTCTTTCTGATGGCCGTCGGATCGCTCTTTCTCGCCTTCAACCTCGCTCCCACCGACGAGATGGTGCAACTCGGCTATCGGATGGGCGGGGGCGCGATCGTCGCCCTGGCCCTCCTCTCCCTGGCGGCCATGCACGGTTTCGTCTACGCGGTGGACTTCCGCGGCCAGGAGCAGCGCGCCGAAGGTGCCACGCAGCTGAGCGCCTTCTTCCGCCTCACGGTGACCGGCTACGCGATCGCGCTCCTGATCTCGGCCTACGTACTCTGGACCTTCGGCCGGTTCGACGACACCGCGCTCCTGCCGAACGTGATGGCCACCGTGGTCGTGGGCTTTCCGGCCGCCATCGGGGCGGCCGCCGCGCGGCTGATCCTGTGAGCGCGCACGAGGCTGAAGCGCGGGGCGATCCCGGCCGCGCCTCGCATGGACGCGCCGACATCCCGCCCGCCGAATGGGCGGTGGCAGGGCTGGGCGCGATTCTGGTGATGGCGACGATCGCGATGCTGATCTTCGGATCGACGCAGATGACGAGCGGGGTACCGCAGTTGCGGGTACGCGTCGATTCAGTCGTGGACGCGGGTGGCGGCGCGTGGGTGGCGCGGTTCACGGCACTGAACCGGGGGAACAGCACCGCGGCCGACGTCGTGCTGGAGGCCGTTGTCGGCGAGGGTCCTGGTCGTCAGGCGAGCACGGTGACGATCGACTATCTGCCGCCGCGCTCTGAGCGGACGGGGGGCTTTCTCTTCTCCCGCGATCCGGGCCTCGGCCCGATCGAGGCCCGGGCCGTGGGATATCGCGATCCATGACGAGCGCGGCCACGCCGTCGGGGTCGGTGCCGAACGCTCCGGGGGTCGTTAGCTTCCGCCCCGTGACCACGCCCCCTCCCGCCACCGGCCGACGATTCGCCGCGCTTGCCGCATGCGGCGGGCTGCTGCTCACCGTCCTGGCCTGCGGCCCGCGACCCACCGTGGCCGCGGCGGCGCCGATGGCCAGTGCGGCCGCGGCGCTCTCGTCGCTCCGCAACCTGCCGGTGCTCGTGATGCCGGTGCAGCGCGCCGGCACCGACCCTGCGCTCGGATGGGCCTCGGCGCCCGGCGAGGCCGAGCTGCGGCGTCAGGCTGACAGCCTGTTCGCCGGCGTGCTTGGCGCGCGTGGGCTGGCCTCGCGGTGGACCTTCGGCGACGCCGTTCGTCGTCTCGCCCGCCGCAACCCGACCTACGTCACCGACCCCGACCGGCTCGGTGTCGGTGGACTCGAACTGAGCGCGGTCGGCAGTCGCGTCGCTGAGCCGCTGGCGTCCGAACTGCGCAGCCTGGTCGCCCTCACCGAGGCCCGGCACGTGCTCCTTCCGCTGTCCGTGCACTTCGCGCCGATCGCGGGCGCGCCCGCGGGTACGGGCCATGCCGTGGTACAGCTCGCCCTCGTCGATGCGAGGGCGTCGCAACTGCTCTGGCTCGGCCCCGTGTCGGGTGATCCCTTCGACAGCGCCTCGTCCGCTGCGCTCACCAGTGTCGCGGAATATCTCGCCGACCTGATCCTCGCTCGTTGAGCACGCCGCCATCCATGTCCATACCCGTCACGCTGATCCCCGGCGATGGCATCGGTCCGAACATCGCCGACGCCACCGTTCGCATCCTCGAAGCCGCCGGCGCCGAGTTCACCTGGGACCGCCAGCTCGCCGGCGCGGCCGCCGTGGCGCGCTACGACGATCCCATGCCTGACGCGACGCTCGACTCGATCAAGCGGACGCGCCTCGCCCTCAAGGGCCCGCTGGAAACGCCCGTGGGTGGCGGCTACCGGTCAGTGAACGTCGCCCTGCGCAAGACGTTCGATCTCTACGCCAATGTGCGACCGGCGAAGGACATCGTGCCCGGCGGCCGATACGACGACATCGATCTCGTCCTGATTCGCGAGAACACCGAGGGGCTGTACTCGGGGATCGAGCACTACATCAAGATCGGCGACGACCCAAAGGCGGCGGCTGAGTCGATCGCGCTGGTGACGCGGACCGGGTCGGAGCGGGTGATCCGCTATGCGTTCGAGTACGCCAAGCGGCATGGACGGAAGAAGATCACGCTCGTGCACAAGGCGAACATCCTCAAGTATACCTCGGGCCTCGTTCTCGAGGTCGGACGCGAGATCGCCAAGGAGTACGCGACCT
>JBBQHX010000048.1:0-18061 GCA_038324385.1 Gemmatimonadales bacterium
GGACGCCATGTGCCCCGCGCACGCGATCGACGAGGAAGGGCACGTGCGTCGCGAACAGCCCCGCCTCGGTCGACGCCGTGACGAGCGCACCGAGCGGATGCGCCTCGATGAAGTCGAACAGCACCGCAGGATCGTGCTCGGCGTTCGCGGGTGGGATGTACACGGTCGAGCGGTCGCGAGGATCGGGAAGTGGGGGCGGTGCACCACCGGCCGCCCAACTCAGCGGAATCTACGAACGAGCCAGAGCGCGATCGAGAGCACGATCGAGAGCAGAATCATCGACGTGATCGGCACGTACAGGCGCATGTTCGGCCGTTCGACGCGAATGTCGCCCGGGAGCCGCCCGAACCAGGAGAGGGCGCCTGTCCAGACCAGCAGGCCGACCAGAATAAGGACGACACCGGCGACGGCAATCAACAGTCCCGTAGACGATCGTGTCATCGCGTACCCCCCCCGGTGGTGACGTGGCGATTGGATGTATACGGCATTCCGGGAACTTGCGTTACGCACCTGGCGCGCTCGGCGACCGATTGGGCGTTCCGCGGATCACGATGTCCGCACCGACTACAGCGCCTTGCGATACCGCACCGCGCGCTCGACCTCGACGAATCCCAGCCCTTCGTGCGCGCGCTGCGACTCGAGGGTGTCGAGCAGCGCGTCGGAGGCGAACTCGGTGTGGCCGCACTCGCGTCCCCACTGTTCGGCCGCCCGTACGAGCGCCGCGCCGACACCCGTTCGCCTGACGTCGGGGTCGACATACCATCCTTCCAGATAGCACACCGGGCTGGTCGCACAGCCGTCGGCATACGGGCGCTCCGCCACCTCCACGAAGCCGGCCAGCCCTGCGCGATCGGAACGCGCGGCGACGAGCAACGTCGCGTCGGGGCGCGCCAGCCAGCTCGCCGCGTCGGCGACCTCCCCGTCGGGCGGGATCTCGGGCCAGAGGGCGCGGCGCATGCGCAGCCATTCGGGATGGTCGGCCGGCGTGTAGTGGCGAATTTCCATCTGGAGTCCTCACGTGTGGCCGCTGGCCGCTGGCCGCTGGCCGCGCTAATCCTCGCCGCTGTCGTGCCGGCGTCGCCGCTCCCAGCCTAACGGGAACCAGGCCATGGCGCCGAGGAAGGGCAATGCCGCTACGATCACCGTCCAGAGCACCTTCGCCTGTGACGAGTGGGCCCGGCTCGTCCAGATCGAGATCAGTGCCACCACGTCGATGACCAGCGCAATGAGCAGCGGCCAGGTCAGCGCCTGCAAGCTGAGCGGCACGCTCAGTCCTCCGCCAGCGCGGCGACGAAATCGCGCACCGCGCAGGTGAACGACGCCGGACGCTCGAGGTTCGACAGATGCCCTGCGCCGGGCAGAATCTCCAGACGGGCGTTGGGGATCGCCTCAGCCAACCCGCCCGCCTCACGAACGGGAGTCAGCACATCCTCCTCTCCGACGATGACCAGCGTCGGCACGGTGATCGTCGTGAGGGTCGGCGTCGAGTCGGGACGGGCGATCATCGCCTCGGACCCGCCGACGATCGCTTCGACACAGGCGGCCGACGCGATCCCGCGCGCCTCCGCGACGCGCTCGGGCGATCGCTCACGTGTCGACCGACCGATCAGTCCGGTCATCGCCTGCTCCACGACGGCGGCCGAGCCCTCGCGTTCGGCGAGCGCGATCGTGGCGCGTCGCTTGGCGCGCCCGTCCTCGCTGTCGGCGCCGGCGCGCGTGTCCGCCAGCACGAGGGCGCGGAACCGCTCGGGGTGGCGGCGCCAGAGCGCGAACGCGGCGTACCCGCCCAATGAGAGGCCGCAGACCACCGCCCTCGAGACCCCGGCGTCGTCGAGGACGCGGGCGAGATCATCGGCGAACCGGTCCATCGTCCACGGGCCGCCGCCGGCCGACCGCCCGAACCCCGGCAGATCCGGCACGATGCATCGTACCTCACCGGCCAGCGCGGCGACCTGGGGACGCCACATGGCGCCGTGCAGCGGGAAGGCATGCACGAAGAGGAGCGGCGTCCCCGTGCCGGTATCGTCGTAGTAGAGCGTCGGCCGATCGTGGTGCTCAGCGGTCATGCACCGGGGGGTTGGGGAGAGGGGCACTCGGAGCGGCGGTCGCACCACGGACGATGCGGACCGGAAAGCTTCGCTTCAAGGGGCGAACCGCGAGATCGTATCCGGCACGAGCGTCGCGTGCCCGCTCGCCGCGGCCGCAGTACGAGGCGTCGCGAATTCGCGACCGTCGAAGGTTACCCAGAGGAGCACCCGACTGCCGCCCGCTCGCTCGGCGTGCCGGGCGGCGGCCAGCAGCGCCTTGGCCGCATACGTCGGGTCGAGCGCGAGACCGGTGCGGCCCTTCAGCAAATCGGCCAACCGCCCCGCTGCCGGATGCTCCCGCCCGTACGCCCCGCCATACACCGTGTGGTCGATGCGAAGCTGCTCGCGGCGAGGCAGCGCCAAATCGACGCCCGCCAGCTCCCGCACGAGCCTCACGGACGCGCGCATCACCGCCAGCACCCGCCCGTGCGTGATCCCGATGCGGGGCCCGCACCGTGCCGCGACCACCGGAATCTCGAGCCCGGCCAGCGTCAGACCGAGGAGGAGGCCGGCCGTGGTTCCCGCGCTGCCGATCGGGAGGACGATCGCGTCGGGGCGGGGGAGTCGAGCGGCGGTGATGTCGTCCGCCAGTTCGAGCGCCGCATTCACATGGCCGAGGACACCCAGGGCGCTGGTGCCGCCGAACGGGACCCACTGGGCGCGCCCGCCCATGACCCGTCGTCCCAGTGCGGCCGCGAGGCGGAGCCGGGCCGCGATCGGGAGGGCGAGCGCGAGCGGAAGGTCGACGACGCGTGCACAGCGGGCCCGCGCGAGCGCCGCTACGCGGTGAGCCGTGGGGTTCATTACCTGCGGCCAGCGCACGGCCACCGCCCGCGCCCCAAGTCGGCCGGCGTGCGTCGCGGTGGCGTACACGTGCGTGGAGCCCGTGCCGCCAACCGTGATCATCGTCGATCCGGGTCCGGCGCCGGCGAGCAGGAACTCGAGCGCGCGAATCTTGTTGCCGCCGGCGACCGGGGCGTTGAGGTCGTCGCGCTTGAGCCAGAGCTCGCCCGGACCGTCCCACCCCGCGTCGTGCTCGACGGGCGACGCGACACGGCCGAGCTCGGTGCGGGGCAGCGACGCTAGCGCCGGAATGCGCCGGCCGAGCGGGAAGGGCGCCGGTCGCCCGCCCCCGTCCGTGCCGGTCAGATGCCGCCCGTGGCCGAGGTGAGCTCGTCGTTGTCCTCGATCACGTCCATGTGTTCGCCGACGACGCCCTCCACGTACAGCATGCGGATGACCACCATCGCCACCGCGACGAGCGGCACGGCGACAAAGAGGCCGAGGAAGCCGAAGACGATCGCCAGCATCGCCTGGGCGAGCAGCGTCACCGCCGGCGGCAGGTCGACCCCTTCCTGCATCAGGAGCGGGATCAGGAGTTGATTCTCGAGAAACTGAATTCCCCAGTAGGCGAGGGCGACGTAGAGCGCCTTGTCGGGGGAGTCCACGAAGCCCATCGCGACGGCCGGGATGGCGGCGAGGAGCGGTCCGATGTTGGGAATGAATTCCAGGAGCCCGGCGATGATGCCGAGCGGGAGTGCGCCCTTCACTCCGAGAATCGTCAGCACGATCGTCGTCACCGTGCCGATGACCACCATCGCGATCATCTGTGTGACGAGCCACTTCCGGAGCACCGTGGCGATCGCTTCCAGCACCTCGTCGGCGCGGTTGCGGGCGTGGAGCGGGAAGAGATGCATGATCCCGTTCCGGTACGTGCGTGGATCGGCGGCGACGTAGATCGAGAGGAAGATGATCAGGAAGATTCCCGCGATCACCGCGAACGTCGATGTGAGGAACGGGAAGAAGTAGCGCGTCGCGCCCGACAGCTGGGCCATCGCCCGGTCGCGGAGCCCGGGGGGCGCGGCGGCCTGCGCGGAGTCACCGCGCTGACCGGGCACGAGCACGGCGATCGTCCCGCCGCCGGTGCCCAGCGCGGCCGCCGCCGCCGCTGCCGGCGGCGCTACCGGCGGAGCCGCGGGTTCGTCGACCATGGGTGGCGTGCTGTCGGCCGCGATCGCGGCGCGCGCCTGCTCGCGAATGAGGGCGATGGTCGCGGAATCGAGCGTTCCGAGCGTGTCGCTCAGAACGGCGGCCGCGACGGCGAGCGACTCGGCGCGGGCCGGACTGTCGCGAACCGGCGCCGGGGGCGAGACGGGTGCGGGCGCCGGCAGCGGCGTGGCGGCGACGCCCGGCGGCTGACCCGCGCCGGTTGGTCCGGGGAGCGGCGTGACGATGAGCGTGTCCGGACCGTTGCCGGCAGCCGGTGTCGTGCCGCCAAGGATCACCCCGGCGAGCATCCCGCCCTGCCGCTCCGTGAGCCAGCTCTCGATCTCGTCGAGCGCTTCGGGGAGGCGAGTGCGGAGTTCACCGAGCTGCGTCGCGAGGGTAGGACCGCTCCACGCGAAGAAGCCCACGAGCGAGCCGATGACGCCGAAGACGATCAGCGCCGCCAGCACCCCACGCGGAATGCGGCGCAGGCCACGGCCCTGCAGCCAGTCCACCCCGCTCGATACCGCCAGTCCGAACAGGATGCCGAGGAAGATCACCAGCACCAGCTGGTTGGCCGACCAGAGGAGGCGGAGACAGTAGTAGAGCGCGAGGATCAGCGCGCCGGCGCGCAGCACGTCGCGGCTGCGCCAGGCTCCAGTGACCGTGCGGCGCTCCGGCGTCCAGCCGAGCCGGGGACGGCGAGGCGGAGGCGTGTCGGCGGGCTGGGGCGTGCCGGCTTCCGCGGGGCGGTGGGCGTGCGGCGGGGCGTCTGGTACGCGATCACTCATCGGGCCGGTGTGGCGAGGGCGGAACGGAAGGGGTGCCCGACGGTGCGGGCGCATCGATGGTCCGTGCCCCGGTGGGCACGAACCGTGAACGTCGAGGGATACGCCCGGGCCGAGCCCGGGGCGTTAGATTACGGCGGCATTCCTGGAGGCGCGCGCATGGAGCGGCGCCTCGCCCTGACCTGTACGCCCAGAGGACGCGTGGCGCGACCCACGGACAAGCCCGATCATCCCCTCGTGTACCTCGACGACGGGACGAAGGTCGACGCCTTCTTCGAAACGATTACCGAAACGAGCGAACTCGCGGTCGATACCGAGGGCGCCAGCTTCCATCGTTTCGTCGATCGAATCTATCTCCTGCAGATCTCGACACGCGATCAGAGCGCGATCGTCGACCCGCTGGCGATCGGGTCGCCGCCGGGCTTCGGAGCACTGCTCGAGAATCCGCAGGTCGAGATCATCTTCCACGATGCCGACTACGACCTGCGGCTGCTTCATCAGGATTACGGCTGGCAGGTGCGAAACGTCTTCGACACGCGCATCGCGGCCCAGCTGATCGGCCTCAAGGCCTTCGGGCTGGCGGCGCTGCTCGAGCGCTATTTCGACGTGAAGCTGGACAAGAAGCATCAACGCGCCGACTGGTCGCGTCGTCCGCTGAGCGATGATATGCTCGCGTACGCCGCACAGGATACCCGCTGGTTGCACGATCTGCGCGACATTCTGCGGGGTGAGCTCGAGCGGTTGGGTCGCCTGGACTGGGCGCGCGAGGAATTCGGCCTCCTCGAGTCGGTTCGCTGGGATGAGGACGCGGCCGACACGGCCTTCATGCGCATGAAAGGTGCGCGCGATCTGAGCCGGCGCGAGTTGGCGCTGCTGCGTGAGCTGGTGCAGTGGCGCGACGGCGTCGCGCGGGAGCTGGACCGGGCGACGTTTCGCGTGATCGGGAACGAGACGCTGTTCGAACTCGCCAGGCTCGCTCCGACCACGCGCGACGGCCTCGCCAGCGTGAAGGGGATGCCACGCGGCATACTCGACGGGCGCGGCGAGGGCCTGATCGAGGCGATCCGCCGCGGGCTGGCGGTGGAGGAGAACGACCTGCCGCGCTTCCCGCGCTCCCCTCGCTGGGATCGCGACCCCGATTTCGACGCCAGGGCGGCGCGGGTCAAGGCGGTGCGCGACGCGGTGGCGGCCGAGCTCGACCTGGACCCGGGCGTGTTATGTGCGCGCGACCGGATGGAGGCCGTGGCGCGCCGGAACCCGACGTCGCGCGAGGAGCTGGCCACGGTCACGGAGCTTCGCCGCTGGCAGGCCGACGTACTCGGCGACCGGTTCATCGCCGCGCTCCGGTCGGGCGGCGGCGCACCCACGCCGAGCCCGGCTCCGGCTGCGTCGGCCCTTGCCGCGGCGACGCCGGCGTTAACCGGGGCTGAGGAGTCGGATGCCGCGGCCACCGGCTTCGCCACGCCGAACCGCACCGCGTCCGCGTCCGCGTCGCAGCCGGCCCGGCGCGGCTCCGCGTCCGGCGGTGGCGAGGAATCGCCTTACCGCGACTGACGCGGACGATCGTCCAACGTGAAATGAGGGCTCGGCGCATCGCGCCGAGCCCTCGTTCGTTCATCCGTGCTGGTCGAGCGTCAGCCGGGCGAGGCTCAGAAACCGAGGTAGGCCCGAACCCGCGGCTCGATCCGCTCCGGCGTCCAGGGCGGCGACCAAACGAGGTTGACCGTCACGTCGCCGACGCCCTCGATCGTGCGCACTTCCTTCTCGGCGTCGGTCATGATCTCCGGGCCCGACGGGCAACCGGGGGAGGTAAGGCTCATGTCGAGCACGACCGCGGTTCCGTCGATCCGGATGTCGTAGATCAGGCCGAGGTCGACGATGTTCAGGCTGAGCTCCGGATCCTTCACGCGGCGCAGAGCCAGCTTCACCACGTCGGTGGTGATATCGGCGTGAAAGTCCGTCGGCACCGCGGCGGTCGTCGTGGCGACGTCGGCCGCCTCGGTGACTGACTCGGCCGCGGCCGGCCGGGTGGCCGCGGGAGTGCCGTTGCGCGGAGTGATGTTAACGTGTGGTTGCTGCTCGTCCTGCATGCTCAGGCTGCCTTCTTCTTCACGGGGGCTTTCTTGACCGTCGCCTTCTTGACTGGCGTCTTCTTCTTCACCGGCGCCTTCTTGGCCCGTGCCGCGGCGGCGGCCTTGGCACGGCTGGACGCGACCGATGCCTTGGCACGAACCGGCGTCGCCGTGTTCCATCCATCGGCGCGATCGGCACGGAAGCTGGCGAGCATCGGGCGGAAGAACGCCGGCTCGTCGATTACGGCGAGGGCGGCGGCGTCGGCGAGGTCGTGGCGAACGTCCATGATAACCTTGGCCGGACGCTTGGCGCGAGCCGCATGCACCCGGTTCGTGAGCAGGATGACGAACATCTCCCGCTCGGGGTCGATCCAGATGGACGTGCCGGTGAAGCCGGTGTGTCCGTAGGCCCGGCTGCTCAGGAACTGGCCCGAGCCGCCCTGGCCGTCGGCCGTGTCCCACCCGAGGGCGCGCGTGCCGGCCGACCGCGTCGTGAACAGGCGAACCGTCGAATCGCTCACGATGCGCACGTCGCCGTACGTCCCGCCGTTGAGCATCATCTGGGCGAAGACGGACAGGTCGGTGGCGCTGCTGAACAGCCCCGCGTGGCCGGCGACGCCGCCCAACGCGAACGCGTTCTCGTCGTGCACCTCGCCGCGGATGCGATAGCCGCGGGGCGGAGCGATCTCCGTCGGGGCGATCACGCGCTTCAGCGAATCAGCCGGGCGGAAGCCCGTCTGCCGCATGCCGAGGGGTCCGTACACGCGCTTCTGGAGGAAGGCATCCATCGGCTCGCCCGCGGCGGCCTCGACGACGAAGCCGAGCATGTCGGCGCCGAGGTCGCTGTACTCGTAGCAGGCGCCCGGCGCGCAATGCACGGCCGATTCGATGACCAGTTTGCGCGCCGCGGCGGGGCTTCCCGCGCGCCAGAGCGTCCGGCCGGCGGCCAGCCCCGAGCGGTGCGTCAGGAGGTGGCGAACGGTGACACGATCCTTCAAGCCACCCCGGAATTCGGGGATGTACGCCGACACCGGCGCGTCGAGTCGCAGCCGCTTTTCATCGAAGAGGATCATCGCCGCGGTGGTGGTGGCGATGACCTTGGTCAGCGAGGCGAGATCGTAGATGGACTCGGAGGGCGAGACGCGCGCCGAGGACTCCGTCCAGTCGAGCCGGCCGAAGCCCTTCTGGTAGACCGAGTAGCCCTGGCGCCCGACGACGATCGAGGCGCCGGGATACCCGCCCTCGGCGATCCCGCGCGCGACGACGCGGTCGATCACGTCGAGGCGGTCGCCCGACATGCCGACGGCGGACGGGGCGCGGACGGGGAGTCCACGGTCGTCGTCACCGACGGGGACGGGCCAGGCGGACGCGGTGGGCGTCGGCATGGCGAGAAGGACGGCGGCGAACATCAATGCGATCACGTCAGAGCACCTCCGGTACAGCCAACAACGACCCGGCGACGAGAACAACCGGGAACGGCGAACAACCTCCGAGACCAACCGTCCGGTACCACGAACTGTTGGCGTGTGACTGTGACAGCGATCACACTCCTCAGGGTACTACCGGGAAAACCGGATCCGGGTTCCCGCGGGATCCAATCCCAGTCCGATAGATGTGGCGGCGGACTGCTTAGTACGGCCGATCCACCCAGTCTGTCAAGGACGAAAGGCTGTGCGCCAGGTCACGGCGGGGCGGGGTGACGGGATTGTCATAAAGACGAAAGGCGATTCGGACCGGCCGGTTCCGGAAACCGGATCCCGGCCGCGGCGGTAGTGGAGGGCAGTGAGGCAACCCTCGGGGACCGACCCGTGACCAATTGTTCGACCCTACGCGAGAAGCCGTGCACGCCGACGCCCTGACCATCCGCCGCGCCATCGAAGGAGATGAGCGGGCCATGCGCGCCCTCTGGGTGCAGCATGCCCCGGCGGTCGATGCCGTCGTCCGGCGGCTGGTGGGCGACCCGGATCTCGCGGCGGACGTCGCGCAGGACGTCTGGATCCAGATCTTTCGCGCGCTGCCAACGTTTCGCGGCGATGCGCAGTTCGGGACCTGGGCGCATCGGATCGCCGTCAACCGCACGCTCAACGCTCTTCGGAAGGTGCGGCGGCTCGAGCAGACGGAAACGCCGATTCACGAGGAGAGCGTCTCGGTGCCACCCGACGACGGCGAGCGGCGCTTTCTGGCCGATTCGATCGACGAGGCGTTGCAGCGACTCGCGCCGGGCGCGCGGACGGTCTTCGTCCTGCATGATGTGGAAGGGTTCACGCACGAGGAGATCGCGGAGCAACTCGGCATTACCGCCGGGGGCTCCAAGTCCCAGCTGTTCAAGGCCCGCGCGAGATTGCGGCTGCTCCTGGCCCATCTCGTCGACGCGCCGGTGGCGAGTCGGGAGACGACCCATGTCGCACCTAACGTTGCACCCCATGCCGTACCCAATGTCGCACCTACCTGCTGAGCGCCTCGCGGCGCTCGCCGACGAAAGTCCCACCGCCGACGAGGCGGCGCACCTCGCCGGCTGCGGCCGTTGCGCGGCTGAAGTCGCCGCGCAACAGCGGTTGCTCTCGCTCGCGGTCGCCGAACGACACCGGCCGGTGGAGGCGCTCACGAGCTGGGGCGCACTTTCGGCCGGCCTCCGTCGCGAGTCGCTGCTCCCCGCCGCCGGCGTCGTGCCGCTCCCCACGGGCCGCGGACGCCGCCTGCTGCACGCCCCGGCGCTGCGAGCGGCGGCCGCCGTCCTGCTCGTGCTCGGCGGGATGATGGCCGGCCGAGCGTCCGCCGGTGCTCCGCCGTTGCCGCTGGCGGCCGCCGATCGTGCCCAGGACGCGAGTCCGGGCGCCTTCCTGACGTCGGTGGCCGACGAGCCCGCGCCAGCCATCGCGTCCAACACGGAGGCGCTTGCGGTGCTCGTCCGTGCCGAGCGCGATTACAAGGCGGCCGCCGCATATCTGGCCGCCGTCGACCCGTCGCCGGCCGGCGCCGTGGAACCGGCCGCGCTCCGGATGCGCCTCGCCGCGCTGGACGAAGTGGGCGCCGTGACGCGTGCCGCGCTCGACGCCGCTCCGCACGATCCGGTGATCAATCAGTATTACCTCGCCACCCTCGGCGCCCGCGCGGCGACGCTCCGCCAGCTCGGTCTCGCGGCGCCGGGCTCGCTTTCGGGAGGGTTCTAGCCATGCGTCGGGCTTCACGCGCAACCGGCCGCCGCGGTCGCCGCGTCGCATTCGTCCTGGTGCTGACCCTGGCCTCGCTTCCCGTCGCCGCCGGCGCCCAGGCCCGCAGCGCGCCCAGTGCGCCTCCTGCGCCGCCGGCGCCCGAAGTGGAGCTGCAGCGTGTGCAGGCCGAGCTGCGGGCGATGGACCAGCTCGTGACACGGCTCCAACAGGGGCTGCGCACCCGCCCCGCACAGCCGCTCCTCGATTCACTGCAGTCGACGCGCACACGCCAGCGCGCCCTGCGTGCCCGCGAACAGTTGCTGGCCACGCGCGCCGATGCGCGCACGCGGGTCCAGATCCGCACCGCGCGCGCCCCGGAGCCCCGCGGCTGGCTCGGCGTGGAGTTCAACGGCGCGATGGTTCAGCAGACGCCCGCCGGCCCGATGCTGGTGTCGATGAATGCGCCAAGCATCTACAGCGTGACACCGGGCTCGCCGGCGCAGCGTGCGGGGCTCCTCCCGGGCGACCGCATCATCGCGATCGCCGGGACCGACGTGCGGCGTGGACCGGTCGCCCTGGACGAGGTGCTGCAGCCGGGGCGCCGTGTGGCGTTCCGCATCGAACGCGACGGCCGGGCGCGCGACGTCCGCGTCCAGATTACCGAAGCACCCCAGCGCTGGATCGCGCTCCGCCTGTCGGAGGATTCGGCCCTCGCGACGGCGCTCACCGCCGCGCTCCCCGGATGGGAAACACCATGGTCAGTTCGGGTGGACACCATCGCCGGCGCCGCGCGGACGTTCACGCGCACCCTCGGCCGGACGGGGTTCGACACGACCGCGAGCGCGCGTACGACCGTCCGCGGCACCGGCGGTCAGTCGGTGACCTTCAGCCAGCGCGCGAGCGGGGGCGACACGGCCACCAGTGTGCGGGTGACGATCGTCAATCCCAACCGGTCGATCAGCCCGTCGCCCTTCGTCTTCTCCACCACCGACGAGATCGCGCTACTCGGCGCGGCCTTCCGCGCGATGACGCGCGGCATGCGGGCCGAACTCAATGCGCGGGAAGGAGGCGTGCTGGTGGTGGATGTGGCGCCGGAAACGCCGGCGGGCCGCGCGGGGCTCCGCCCGATGGACGTGCTGGTACGCGCGAATGGCGAGCTGGTGGTCGATCCGTCGACGCTGCTCCACCTCGTCCGGTCGGCGGACGGCGAGCTGCGGGTGGAGCTGGTGCGCGAAGCGAAGCCGCGTCAGGCGGTGGTGCGGTGGTGATAGATTAGGAAGACAGAAGACAGAAGACAGAAGACAGAAGACAGAAGGACAGAAGGCAGAAGACAGAAGACAGAAGACGGAAGGCAGAAGACAGTGAGGCGTGCGTGAAGATCGTCATTCCTGGTGGGTCGGGTCAGGTCGGTACCGTCCTCGCCCGCGCCTTCCACGCCGAGGGGTACGAGGTGGTGGTGCTCAGTCGGCGTCCTGCGCCGGCGCCGTGGCGGGTCGAGGAGTGGGACGCGGAGCGACCTGGGGATTGGACTTCGGTGCTCGAGGGTGCGGACGCCGTCGTCAACCTCGCGGGTCGTAGCGTGAACTGTCGCTACACGCCGGCGAATCGTGAGGCGATCCTGCACTCGCGGGTTGCGTCGACGCGGGCGGTCGGAGCGGCGATCGCGGCCGCCCAACGGCCGCCGCGCGTCTGGCTGCAGATGAGCACCGCGACCATCTACGCGCACCGCTTCGACGCGCCTAACGACGAGGCGACGGGGATCCTCGGCGGTGGGGAGCGTGATGTCCCCGACACGTGGCAGTTCAGCGTCGACGTGGCGCGCGCGTGGGAAGCCGCGACCGCGGACGTCGCCACGCCAGCGACCCGCCGGGTCCTGCTGCGGACCGCGATGGTCATGAGTCCCGACCGGGGCGGCGTCTTCGACACCCTGCTTTCCCTCGTCAGGGTCGGCCTGGGCGGACGGTCGGGCAGCGGCGAGCAGTACATCTCGTGGATCCACGAGGCGGATTTCGTCGCGGCCATTCGCTGGCTGATCGCGCACGACGACATGGCGGGCGCGGTGAATATCGCCTCGCCGGAGCCGCTGCCGAACGCGGCGTTCATGCGCGCGTTGCGCGAGGCGTGGGGCATGCCTGTTGGGCTGCCGGCGACGCGCTGGATGCTGGAGATCGGGGCGCGGGCGATGCGGACCGAGACGGAGTTGGTGCTCAAGAGCCGGCGCGTCGTGCCGGGTCGGCTGCTGGACGTTGGCTTTGCGTTTCAATTCCCGAACTGGCCTCGTGCGGCGCGGGAGCTGTGCTCGCGGTGGCGCTCGGAGCGTACGCCAAGCGCGGGCGTGGCGGGAAGCAGGGAGTGACCGTCGGCGTGAGAGGCGTCGATGCCGGCGCCGTCAATCGAACGCGGCTCCTCCGCGCCGGCTGGTCAGCGATGCTCGTGCTGTACCTGCTGCTCTGGGCGGTCTACTGGGTGCTCGCCGCCGCCGTCCCGCTGATGGCGGCCGTGCTCTCCATCCCGCTGTACGCGGCGACATGGCTGTACGTCGGCGCCGAGCGCCGGCGCGCCATGTGGCGCCTGACGACTGGCTACGTCGCTTTCCTGGCGGCTGCAGCGCTCCAACTCGTCCTCGCAGCGTCAGGCACGACGTCGCTCGCCGTCTTCGCGGCGCTATTACCTACACCACGCCATTTCCGGTTTACCTCGCGATGCGCACACGCTGGCACCTGATGATGCGCGACTCGGGCACAACGGCCTGACGACGGTGCGAGCATCGTGTCGTGCTCGCGTGCTTACAGCTTCCGCTCGTCAGGCACCAGTGACTTGTGAATCGCCAGCGCCGCCACCGCGCCCTGCGCGGCCGCGCTGATGGCGAGCTGCGGGCCGGGGGTGAGGTCGCCAGCCGCCCAGACGTTCCGCACCGAGGTGTGTCCCACCTCGTCGATCACCACGCGCTCCTCGTCGTCCCGATCGCAGCCGAGCTGCACGCCGACGTCGTCCGAGGGGTACTGGGCGATCTTGAAGAAGATTTTCTCGCAGCCGATCGCCGCGCGACCCGCGAACTCCAGCGACCGCAGGTCGCCTTCGCGGAAGTTGATCCGCTCGATCGGCTCCGTGACGGTCTCGATTCCGAGGGCCGCGATCTTGGCGTCATGCTCCGGATCGAACCCGGGCGCCTGGCCGTTCGTGCAGATCGTGATGTCGCCCGTCCACGTGGTGAGGTCGAGCGCCATTCCCACCGCCCCACGACCGGTGCCGATGACCACCGTCTTCCTGCCGCGGGTTTCGTAGCCGTCGCAATCGGGACAGACGTGGGCACGGTCGCCGAAGATGCGCTCGAGACCCGGAATCTCCGGCCAGACGTCGCGGATGCCAAAGGCGAGCAGGAGGCGTCGCGCGCGCACCGTACGCCCGTCGTTCATCCGGAGCTCGAACAGGTCGTCCGTGTGGCGTGTTGCGTTATCAACGCAGCCGTCTAGTAGCCGGACGTCGTACTTGCGGCACTCGTCGCGCCCGATCCCGCGAAGCTCCGCCGGGCGCACGCTCGGCTGGCCCAGGAAACCGTTGACGCCGCGCGTGTCCCAGTTGCGCGGGTCGCCGGAATCGATCAACGCGACGGAATGGAGGTAGCGTCCCAGCCAGATGGCGGCGGACAGCCCCGCCGGACCGGCGCCGATGATGGCGACGTCGTGGAGCGGGGCGCTGGCGAGCGGCGGTGAATCGGGAGTCTCGGACATGCCGGGCGCGAGTGCAAGAAGCGGGGAAGGTCCCGACACCGTTGACGCCGCTATCGCGCGCCGAGCGGACCCGGCCTCATGCCGTAGAGCAGCCCCGCCGTGGATTCGTCGCGCAGGGAGAGATGAATGATCGATCCCGCGTGCGCCGGCGCCATGATGTCGTCGGGCTGGTCGGAGTGTGGCAGTCCGAGGACGTGGCCCACCTCGTGGAGCGCGGCGGCACGGACGAGTTCAGGGCTCAGCACCTGTTCATCAGGGCCGTGGATGGCCAGCTCCACCTCGGCCTTGCGAATCCACCCTCCGCCATCGAAATGACGGCGCGCGTGGCCGACCGTGCGCCCCTCGGCGAACCGGTCGCGCCAATTGACGATCACCGCGGCATTCGCCGAGTCCTCGACGAAGCGGAACTGGACGCCGGCCACGCCGCGCCACCGGTCGAACGCCTCGCGCGCGGCGGCGACCATCCGCGGGTGCCATCCGCGGAGCGACGACCGGGGCGCCACCCAGACGGCCACCGGCTCGGCGTCGGGCCAACGTGTCAGCACCCGCTCGCCCTCGTCGATCAGCATCGCGAGATAGGCGTCGGAGCGCGTAGCCTCGAGCGCGGCGCGACGAGCCGTGGCGTCGGCGCGGACGGCCGCCGCATCGCTGGCGGGCAGGGCGAACGCGCCCTGCGTCGTTCCCCCACCCGGCAACGTGGCGCCGCGGTCCCCCGGGGGAACCGGTGGGAGACGCGCCGGCGCCTCGATCACCAGCGCGGCGACGAAGAGCGCGAGTGGGGCGATGATGGCCAGCGGAAGGATGTCGCGCGCGCGCATGGCGCTGATTTAATGAAGTGGACCCGCGGGGAGGCGGTACAATAGCCGCGCCGAGGCGCGATCGGCCGCCGTAAGCTCGCGGGCGCGAACGACTGGCGCCATGATGCTCGTGCTGTCGGCGGTGTGGTCGAGACCGAGCAGATGCCCGATCTCATGCATCGCGATCGCGCGGAGGGCTGCGGCGTCGAGCGGAGCGCCGTTGGGGTAGTGGAGCGCGAGGGTGATGTCGCCCCGGCGGATCCAGCCGGTGGCGTCGTGCGTCCAGCGCGTCCGCCCACTGATCGGTGTCTCAAAGCCGCGAACCCAGCGCAACTGCACGTCGGCCATCGCCGAGTCGGCGACGAGGGTGACGCCAAGCGGGACCCCGGCCTCGCGCCAGTCCTCGAACGCCGCCATGACGAGCGCCGTGCGGGCCCGATCGCCAGCGTCGGTGGAACCGGGCGGGGCGGCGACCCAGACGCGAATCGTCCGGTTGGCATCCGAGGCCCAGCGGGTTACCAGCGGAGTCCCGGTGGCGAAGATCTCCGGAAGGTAGGTCCCGGCGCCCTCGATCGCGAGCAGATCGCGAGCGGTGAGGGCGGGGGCAGCGTCGCGGCGCGCGGCGTCGATGTCGTCGGCGAAGCGCGTGCGGGCGAGCCAGGACGACGCATGGGCAAGGTCGCGCAGCATTGCGCCGTCAGCGAGGCGGGCGGCAAGACGTGCCGCGAGCATCGGACGGGCCTCGGCCGGCGCATCCAGCGCCGGCTCGAGTCCGGATGGTGCGGGGGCGAGCAGGAGCAGTCCATCGGCCGAACGTGGGGCCGGCGCGCTCGCGGGCCGCGTCGCCGGACTGTCACCGGCGACGAAGGCGAGCAGGAGCAACGCGAGACAACGTAGACGCGGCATCTGGACTCGGCGTGAGGCCGGGTCGCCGCGTCCGCTCGGGCCTAACGATCCGCCTCGGCGAGAAACGCGTCGACCACCGGAAAGAATCGCTCGGGCAGCTCCCAGAACGGCATGTGGCCGGCATCCAACACCACCATGGCCGCCTGTGGTAGCACCGCCACGAGTGACTCGGCGACGGCGATCGGAAGTGCGTCCCGTTCGCCATGGATGACGACTGTGGGGCACGTGAGGGCACGAAGTCGGTCGGTCCAGTCATAGCCGTCGCGACGCAGCCGCGCGGCTACCGCCGCACCCGTTGCGCTCTCCACCAGTGGGGGCGTGAACAGTGGTGCGATGGCGGGATCGGCGAACCACGCGGGCGAGAACGCGCGCGCATAACGCGCATGCAACGCGGGATCCGGCGCGGTCAGCTCGGCCGGGTCGAATGCGGCGAGCGCCTCACGATCCTGCCCCGTCAGGCGCGCCAACGCGCGCTCGTGCAGCAGCGGGAGCCAGTGCCCCGTCGGACCCACCGCGTCGACCAGGACGAGTCGGCGCACGGCGTCGAGGTCCTGCGCGGTCGAGAGCATGGCGATACCACCGCCCCACGAATGGCCAAGGACGTCCCACCGGTCGATGCCGAGCGCCTGACGAATGGCCGGAACGTCTCCCGCGTCGAACTCGATGCGGGCGCCGCGTGGCCCCGGCGGAGGCTGGCTCCGGCCGCGGCCGCGTTGATCGTAGAGCACCAACTGGCGCCCGGCGGCGAGCGGCGCCATCGTCGGCCAGAGCGAGCCGTGATCGAATAGCAGGCCACCATTGATGCAGAGCAACGGTGTCGCACCCGGGACCGAGGGCGAGAGCCTGACGTGAAAGTCGAGGCCACGGGCGCGCACCGTGCGGCTCGTGAGGGGCGGGGTGCGGGGCTGCTGGCGGCGCCAGGCGGCGAGTCGCGCGGCGGCAGGGGACGACGGCGTCATGGACGGTGCCCGACAGTCAATGGCGATGGCCAGGGATCTTGCCTCCGCTCAAGCCGGGGTGAGGTGCATGGCGGCGAGGGCCATCGGAGCACAATATAGAGCGCGGGACTCGGGTCGCGGCGTCCGTTGGCTGTGACGCACGCCACGTATCCCGTAACGCGGGCGTGCTCGGACATCGATAGATTTCTCGCCGCGCCGCGCACGGCGTGCCCGAAGACGATACTCGTATCCCTTGCATTCGAACGTGAGCGCTGATTCCCCCGCCGCACTGGGGACACCCGCGGCAACCTCCACCGGGCCGGCTACCGACGCGCTCGAGCGGCAGCTCTTCCGGTTGCTGCCGATCCCGACCTGGGTGCTCGACAAGGAGACGCTGCGTTTCCTCGCGGTCAACGAGGCCGCGTTGGCACGCTATGGCTACACGCGCGAGGAGTTCCTCGGCCTCACCGCGCGCGATCTCCGGTGTCCCGAGGATTGGGCGGCGCTGGCGGCGAGCTTGGGTGAGGATCCCGCCCCGTTCGACCGTGGTACGCTCCGGCACCGGACGCGCACGGGCGAGCAGCTCGAGGTACAGATTTCGTCCCACGACCTGGAGTTCGCGGGGCATCGCACCTGGTTGATCGTCGCGCGCGACGTCACTGCCGAACGACGCGCGCAGCGCGACGCGGAGGAGCAGCGGCGGATGGCGGATGCCGCACGTTCGGAGGTCGAGTCACTGAACGTGGATTTGCGTCAGGCGGTGGCCGAACTGGAGGCCGTGCTCCGCGTCGCGCCGATCGGCATCGGCATCGCGCGTGACCCCGAGTGCACCGCGATCCGGGTGAACCCGGCGTTCGCCGTGCAGCTCGGCATTCGCCCCGACGACGACGCCTCGAAGAGCGGGCCGCACGCCGCCGCGCTCCCGTTCCGCGTGTTGCAGGATGGCGCCGAGGTGCCCAGCGATCAACTGATCATGCAGCGCGCGGCCCGCGAACGGCGGACGCTCGTCGATTTGGAGTACGACATCGTCCATCAGGACGGCCGCGTGCTGCATCTACTCGAATACGCGGCGCCGTTGCTCGACGAGGCTGGCGCGGTCCGCGGCGCGGTGGGCATCTTCGTGGACATCACCGAGCGGACGCGGCTGGTCGCGGCCGAACGGGCGGCTCGTCAGGCATCGGACGATGCAAACCGGGTCAAGCGCGACTTCCTCGCCACCATGTCGCACGAGCTTCGCACGCCACTCAACGCGATCATCGGCGTGACCGAGATGCTGCACGAGGATGCGGTCGACCTGAAGCGCGAAGACGAGCTCGAGCCGCTCGAGCGCGTGCTGCGCGCAGCGAAGCACCTGCTCGCGTTGATCAACGAGATCCTCGACCTCTCCAAGATCGAAGCCGGCAAGATGGACATCCACATCGAGTCGTTTGCGATCAAGCTGCTGTTCGATGACGTGATACAGACCATCGGCACGATGGCGGTCAAGAACGGCAACAAGGTGGTGAACGATTGCGCGGCCGACATCGGCACGATGTGTGCCGATCAGACGCGCATCCGGCAGGCGCTGCTCAACCTAGCAAGCAATGCCACCAAGTTCACGGAAA
>JBBQHX010000049.1:0-18037 GCA_038324385.1 Gemmatimonadales bacterium
AAGGGCGTGGGGGAGCCGCCCACGATCTCGTCGACCCCCGCCGTCGTCGCCGCCGTCCGCGCCGCCAGCCCCCGGCGCACTGCGGGCACGCTCCGGCGCACGGTTGCGGCTCGGGGCCGGTGCTTCGTCGTAGCCGCCACCGCCGCCCGTCTTGCCGGACAGCATGATCAGCTCGCGCACGTTGATCTCAGTCGAATAGCGGGTCTGGTTCTCCTTGTCCTGCCACTGGCGGTACTCGATGCGCCCCTCGACGAACAGCTTGTCGCCCTTCTTGACGTAGCGCTCGACGATGTCGGCGAGCTGCGACGCCTTGCTGTTCCACACGACGCACCGGTGCCACTCGGTCTTCTCCTGCTTGTCGCCACTCTGCCCCGTCCAGGTACGGCTGGTGGCCAGGGAGAACGTGGCTACGCGCCCACCACCGGGCGTGGATCGGATCTCGGGGTCGTTCCCCAGATTTCCAATCAGGGTCACCTTATTCAAGCTGCGGCTCACGGTCTCCTCCTGTGGGAGATGCTGGATGACTGCTCGGTCGTGAACGTAACACCACCGGCCCTGGCCCCGTGCGCCAATCGAGCGCACCGGACATACAAGCTACGCGTCGCCTCCGACAGCCTCGCGCGGACCCGGCCGCCGGAACACGAGCGCATCCTCCACCGGACTACGATAATACCGGGATCGCCGCCCCACCTGAACGAAGCCACGCCGCTCGTACAGCCGGAGCGCGGGGAGATTCGAGGCGCGAACCTCCAGAAAAACCTGCGCGACCCCCGACCCGTCGAGGTCGGCGAGGACGGCATCGAGCAGTCGCGCGCCGGATCCGCGCCCCCGCTGATCGGCCCGCACGGCGATGTTGGCGATCTCGGCCTCGTCGGCCGCCCGCAACGCGATCACGAACCCGTCGATCTCAGCCGGCGTCGCCCGCTGGCCGGCCTGGTCGTCGCCACCGGACTCCAGCACGGCGAACCAGGCCGCCTCGCTCCGCAACAGGTCCGTGAACGAGCGCAATGACCATGGGTCCGAGAACGCTGCCCGTTCCATGGCAACGATGGCCGGCAGGTCACGCGGTTCGGCCGGACGCACCCGCCCGCCGCCTGCCGCCGGCCCAGCGCCCAACGCGCTCACCTTGGAAGACACCACGCTACGACCGCGGAAGCGGCCGTCCGTGCGCGATCTCCCACTTCACCTGGGCCTCGGCCAGGCGGCCGTACGTCGGCTCCCACCCCGCCACCGACACCGGCCCAACGACCCCGTCGCCCACCAGCACCACCGCCCCCGCATCAGGCCAGAGATCGTCCTCGCCTGGCGCGACGATGCGAGCGCCCTCGGCGGCCGCCAGGGGTGCCAAGGCATCACTCGCCAGCATCGCCGGCGATTCCCGCTGCGCCACCGTCCCCGCCGCGTCACACTCGGCGAGCAGAACGAAGCGATCCTCGCGCATGGCGTCTGCAGTGGCGAGGTACCGACCGCTCCCGTGGCGCGCCGCCGCCGTCGCCGCGAGCAGGAGCAGCGACGGGACGGCATACAGCGGACGCGACGTCCCGTACGCGATCCCCTTGGCGATCCCCCCGCCGATGCGGAGCCCCGTGAAGCTTCCCGGCCCCGAACCGCACACGACGCCGCCCAACTCCCCCGGAACGAGGCCAGCCGACGCCAGCACATCGGCCACCGCGGGCATCAGTCGCTCCACCTCACGCGCGCGCAACGCCACGCTCCGCGATTCGAGCACCCGCCCGCCAGCTACCAGCGCCACGCTCCCGCGCGCCGTCGACGACTCGATCACCAGCCAGGGTGCAGCGCTCTGCAACAGGAGGGGATTCGTCATCCGGCCAGCAGCACGCGGCGGCCGTCGTCGTCAGGCAGGTGCTCCAGATCGATCGGCACGTGGCCCGGCGGGAGGCGGTCGCCAGCACGCTCCGGCCACTCCACGAGCACCAGCGCGTCGTCGCGGACGATCTCGTCCCACCCGATGCTATCGAGATCCCCCGGGCGGTCGAGGCGGTAGAGATCCAGATGCCGCACGGGTCCGCGCGGGGAGTCGTACTCGTGCACCAGGGCGAAGGTCGGGCTGGTCACCGGCTGCTCCACGCCATAGCCAGCGCAGATCGCCTGCACGAGCGTGGTCTTGCCCGCGCCCAGGTCGCCGGCGATCGTGACCACCAGTGGTGCCCGCGCCGCGCGCCCGAACCGCATCCCCCACTCGCGCAATTCGCCCTCCGTGACGGGGAGCCGCCCCGCCGCCGCACGGGGCGGTACGATCGGCCCGTGATGATCGGTCATCGTGAGGCACCCAGATCGGCAGCCACCGAGCCGGGCCGCTTCACCGCCCCGCCGTCGAGCTTCGCGCGCAGTTCGAACACCTCGTCGCGCAGCCGCGCCGCCGTCTCGAAGTCGAGCGCCACGGCCGCCGCACGCATGTCGGTCTCCAGCTGGGCGACGAGCGCGGCGATGTCTTCCGTCGAATAGGCCGGCCCGCGCTCGGCGACCGCCTTCTGGCCCTTCCGGCCGCGTCCCTTCGGCTCGGCCGCCTCCCGGTCGACCCGCGCGTCGGCGACGCGCGTGATGAAGCGCACCTCCTCGGTGCTCTTCTGCACGCTCTGCGGCGTGATCCCGTGCGCCTCGTTATGCGCGGCCTGGATCTCGCGGCGGCGCGCCGTTTCTTCCATCGCCCGCGCCATCGAGCCCGTGATGCGATCGGCATAGAAGATCGCGCGGCCGTTCACGTGCCGCGCCGCACGCCCGACGGTCTGGATCAGCGATCGATCCGATCGCAGGAATCCTTCCTGATCGGCATCGAGGATCGCCACCAGCGAGACCTCGGGCATGTCGAGCCCCTCACGCAGCAGGTTGATGCCGATCAGCACGTCGAACTCGCCGAGCCGCAGCCCGCGCACGATCTCCATCCGCTCGATCGCGTCGATGTCGGAATGCATGTAGCGCACGCGCACGCCCACCTGCTGGAGATAGTCCGTGAGATCCTCCGACATTCGCTTGGTCAATGTGGTGACCAGCACGCGTTCCCCCTTCCGCTCGCGAAGCCGGATCTCGTGCAGCAGATCGTCGACCTGCCCGCGCACGGAGCGCACCTCGATCTCGGGATCGAGCAATCCCGTCGGGCGGATGACCTGCTCGACCACCACGCCCTCCGACAGCTGCAGCTCCAGCTCGCCCGGCGTCGCCGATACGGCGACCAGCCGCGGCGCGAGCGAAAGGAACTCGTCGAAGATCAACGGACGGTTGTCGAGCGCGCTGGGGAGTCGGAATCCATAGTCCACCAGCGTGAGCTTGCGCGCACGATCGCCGTTGTACATCCCGCGAATCTGCGGCAGCGTCACGTGCGACTCGTCGATGAAGACGAGGAAATCTTCCGGGAAGTAGTCGAACAGGCAGGCGGGACGCTCCCCCGCCTCACGCCCCGACAGGTGCCGTGAGTAGTTCTCGATCCCGGCGCAGGTGCCGATCTCCATCATCATCTCGATGTCGAAGTTCGTCCGCGATTCGAGCCGCTGCGCTTCGAGCAACCGGTTGTCGGCACGGAGCGATATCAGACGGTCGTGTAGCTCCTCGCGGATCAGCCCGACCGCGCGTTCGAGCTTCGGCCGCGAGGTGATAAAGTGCTTCGCCGGATAGATCGCCGCACGCGGCATCGTCGAGATCGTGTCGCCCGTGAGCAGATTGATCTTCGAGATGCGCTCGATCTCGTCACCCCAAAGCTCTATGCGAACGCCCTGCTCCTCGTACGCCGGAAAAATCTCCACCACGTCGCCGCGGACGCGAAACGTGCCGCGCTCGAACGCGACGTCGTTGCGCGCGTACTGGATCCGCACGAGTCCGCGGAGGATCTCGTCGCGTGGGACTTTCTGCCCCACCTCGAGGGTGACCATCTGCTTGCGGTACTCGCGCGGATCGCCGAGTCCGTAGATCGCCGACACGGTCGAGACGATGATCACGTCGTCCCGCTCCATCAGCGACGACGTTGCGCGCAGCCGCAGCCGGTCGATGTCCTCGTTGATCGACGCGTCCTTCTCGATGTACGTATCCGACGACGGGACGTACGCTTCCGGCTGATAGTAGTCGTAGTACGAGATGAAGTACTCGACCGCATTCTGCGGAAAGAAGCTCTTGAGCTCGCCATAGAGCTGGGCGGCCAGCGTCTTGTTGTGCGAGAGCACGAGTGCCGGCCGCCCGATCTCCCGAATGGCGTTGGCCATCGTCATCGTCTTGCCCGATCCGGTGACGCCGAGCAGCGTCAGATACCGGTCGCCGCGCCGCAACCCCGCGGTCAGTTCCTTGATCGCGCGGGGCTGATCACCCGCGGGCGCGAATGGCGCCTGAAGATTGAAGGGGGACGGCATGCCGGGAATATAAGAGGTAGCGTCGGGATATGTTCGGGCTCGCTCGCGGGCGCGGCCACGCGCCCGCCGAACGCGTTACGACTCGCCCGTCAGATGCTCACGCCGTGCCACGTCGGTGATCCCCTTGACCCGCCGGGCGGACTTCATGATCCGGTTCAGGTGGGCGAGGTTCTCGACCTCGACCAGGGCGGCGCCGAGCACCTTCCCGTCGCTCGTCTTGAGCTCCATGCTCTTGATGTCGGTGCCCGTCCCACTCATTGCCGCGGCGACGTCGGCGTACAGCCCACGCCGGTCGTTGCCTTCGAGCGCGAGCCGCACGATGAACCGCTCCCCCTGCATCTCCTGCCAGTCGATGTCGAGGCGGCGTTCCGGCTCGTGCGCCAGATAGAGGAGGTTCGGGCAGTCGGCGCGATGGATGCTCACGCCGCGACCGCGCGTCACGTAGCCCACGACCGGATCGCCCGGCACCGGCTGACAGCACTGGGCGTAGCGCACCATGAGCCCGTCGGCGCCCTGGATCCGGACACCGCGCGATCCGCCGCGCATCCGCTCCACCAGTCGCTCGAACGCGCTCGGCTTGGACGGTGGCTCGGGCGCATGCTCGACCTCGGGCTGCAGGAGTTTGAGCACCTGCAGCACGTTGGTGTCGCCCTGGCCGATCGACGCGATCAGGTGGTGCGTGTCGCTCAGGTTGAGAGACTTGGCGACGGCGTCGAGCGCATCGTCGTCAGGCTTGGCCATCCGGCGGCGCCGCACCTCGCGCTCGAGGATCTCGCGCCCGACCTTGGCCGAGGTGCGCTGCTCCTCCTGCTTCAGCCACTGACGGATCTTGTGGCGCGCGCGGCTCGTCCGGACGTGCGCCATCCAGTCGCGGTTAGGCTTCGCGTTCGGAGAGGTCAGCACCTCGATCGTGTCGGAGTTCTTGAGCTCGCGGTGCAGCGGCGCGATGCGTCCGTTGACCTTCGCGCCCTGACAGTGCGTGCCGATCTCGGTGTGCACCGCATAGGCGAAGTCCAGCGGCGTCGCGCCCCGCGGCAGCTGGATGACGTCGCCCGTTGGCGTGAAGACGAAGATCTCGTCCTGGTAGAGATCGAGCTTCAGGAACTCGAGGAACTCGTCCGGCGTCTTGGCGTCGAGCTGCAGTTCGAGCACCTGGCGGAACCACGCGAGGTGGCGGTCGACCTCGTCCTGCTTCCCCGACGCGCCCTCCTTGTAGCGCCAGTGCGCGGCGATACCCAACTCGGCCGTCCGATGCATCGCGCGCGTGCGGATCTGGACCTCGAACCGCTGCCGGCCCGGCCCGAACACCGTCGTGTGCAGCGACTGGTAGCCATTGGACTTGGGCTGTGCGATATAGTCCTTGATGCGCTCCTGCAGCGGCGTCCACCCCTCGTGGATCACGCCGAGCGCGTGGTAACAGTCGGGCACGGAACTAACGAGCACCCGGATCGCGAGCAGGTCGTAGATGTCCTCATACGGCCGGTCGCGCTTCTTCATCTTCTTGAAGATCGACCAGAGATGCTTGGGGCGGCCGGTGACGTCGACGTCGGTGATTCCGGCACGCTTGAGCTCCCGCTCGATCGGGTCGCGGAGCTGCGCGATCAGCCCCTCGCGTTCGCCGCGGCGCTGCACGACGAGCTTGGCGAGCGTCTTGTAGTCGTCCGGCTCGAGGTGCTTGAAGGCGAGATCCTCGAGCTCCCAGCGCAGCTTCGCCATTCCGAAGCGATGCGCCAGCGGGGCGTAGATGTCGCGCGTCTCCTGCGCGATCCGGCGCTTCTTCTCGTCTGGCAGCCAGTCGAGCGTCCGCATGTTGTGCAGACGGTCGGCCAGCTTGATGATGATGACGCGGGCGTCCTTGGCGATCGCCAGCAGCAGTTTACGGTAGTTCTCGACCTGCCGGTCCTGGGCCGAGGTCGTCAGCGGCAGGTTACCGATCTTGGTCACGCCATCGACAATCGACGCGATCTCGCTGCCAAACTCCTGGTCGATATCGTCCAGCGTGGCAGGCGTGTCCTCGACCACGTCGTGCAGGAGCCCGGCCGCGACGGTAACCGTGTCGAGCCCGAGCTCGGCCAGGATGCGCGCCACCTCGACGCTGTGCGAGATGTAGTTCTCACCCGACTTCCGCTTCTGCCCCGCGTGCGCGATCTCGCTGAAGCGATACGCGCGCGCGACGAACTCCGGGTCGAGCCGCTCGTTCACGGGCTCGCCCTCGGAGCTCCAGCCGGGAATCATCTCGCTCAGCGCCACCGTCGTCACAACAGACCCGCCTCCGCAAAACTCAGATACCGCCCCCGCCCCACGATCACATGGTCGTGCACCGGAATGTCGAGCAGGCGTCCGGCCGCCACAAGCTGCGCGGTCACCGCCCGGTCGTCCGCCGACGGGGTGGGATCGCCACTCGGATGGTTGTGAACGAGGATGATCGCCGCCGCGCGTTCGGCGATCGCTTCCCGGAACACCTCGCGCGGATGCACGAGCGACGAGTTGAGGATCCCGCGCGTGATCGTCACGTCGCGCTCGAGGCGGTGCTGCGCGTCCAACACCGCGACGTGGAACTCCTCGACCGGCATGTCCTCCAATCGCGGCGCGTAGGCGAGGAACACGTCGCGTGGGCATCGCAGCGGCGCCCCGTCCTCCCGGTCCTCGCCCGCGAGGCGCCGCCCCAGCTCGAGCGCCGCGTGGATCGTGACGGCCCGCGCGAAGCCGACGCCGAGCGTTCCGGTCAGGGAGGCCACCGGCCGTTGGGCCAGCCGCCGGAGCGAGCCGCCGCAGGTGCCCATCACCGCGGCCGCCACGTCCAGCGTCGTTCGTCCCGCGCTGCCGCTCCCCACGAGAATCGCCAGAAGCTCGGCCGTACTGAGACTGCCCGCGCCAAGCGCCCGAAGTCGTTCCCTCGGGCGCTCCGAACGCGGTAACTCGTGAATTCTAAGTGCTTTGGTGGACGTCCCGCCAGCGGCTTCCGACATGCGGCCCTCCCGGATACGGGTGATGCCGGCCATCCGGCCGGCGAGAGTCGCATGATGCGCCGCCGGGCGGGCGCAACGGGCACCGTTCCGCCGCCGCCCGGCTCGGCGGCCTCCGCGCCGGCGGCGGCCGCCAGAAGACGGGGGCGGGCTCGCTAATCGCGAACCCGCCCCCGTCGTATATCCCGAACCGTGCTCGCCCACGCGGGGCGACCAGCGACGGTCAGCTGTTCACGCCGTGGCACTTCTTGTACTTCTTCCCCGATCCACACGGGCAGGGGTCGTTGCGCCCGACGTTTGTCCAGTCGGCCTGCACTGCCGCATTCATCGGCTGCGGCTTCCTGAGTCCGATCACTTCGGCCCGAGGCGCGGCGGCCGTGGCCGGGGCCGCGGAAGGCGCGGGCGTGTCCGCCTCCACGTCGCCGCCGTCAGTCTGCTCATGGGCGGCCGCGGCCGCACCCGACGCATCGCCGGCCGCGGCGTCGATGGGCTGCGGCGTCACCTCCGGCACGTCCTCGAGGATCCCGAGGGCATTGTAGCGGCGCGCCCGCCCGGCCGGCCGGCCGTTGCTGGCCAGCGGCGCGTCGAGCATCGAGGGCGGCGGCGCCGGCGGTGCGTCGACCCGGACCTGCAGGCGCAGGAACCGTTCGGCCACCGTCGTCGCCACATCGTGCACGAGGTCCTCGAACATCGAGAAGGCTTCCTGCTTGTACTCGACCAGCGGGTCCTTCTGCCCCCAGGCACGGTAGGTGATCGCCGCGCGGAGCTGGTCCAGATCGTACAGGTGATCCTTCCACTTCTCGTCCAACACGCCGAGCATGACGTAGGCCAGAATCTGCCCGCCGTCGAGTCCGGGGTAGGTATCGAGCTCGGAGATCTTGTGCGCGAACGCCTCACGAGCGGCGGCCACGACATACTCCTGGATCTCGGGGATTGTCCCCGGGCGCGGATGATCGGGTGCGAGTTCGGGGACCTGCAGCATGTAGTGCATCAGCAGGTCCTGCTGCAGCAGCGCGAGATCGTAGTCCTCGGGCGTCTCGAACGCTGCCAGCGTGGTCTCGACGCGTCGCGTCATCGCGCGCTCGACCATCTTGAGCGCCTCGCCCTTCAACTCCTCGCCGCCGTCGAGCGCGAACGCGCGAAGATTGTAGATCACCTCGCGCTGCTGATTCATTACGTCGTCGTAATCGAGCAGCCGCTTCCGTGACTGGAAGTTCTGTAGCTCGACCCGCTTCTGTGCCTGCTCGATCGACCGCGTGATCAGCGGGTGCGTCAGCACCTCCCCGTCCTCCGCGCCGAGGCGATCCATCAGCTTGGCGATCCGGTCGGAGCCGAACAGCCGCATGAGGTCGTCTTCGAGCGAGAGGAAGAACTGCGACGAGCCAGGATCACCCTGACGACCGGCACGCCCGCGCAACTGCCGATCGATGCGGCGCGACTCATGGCGCTCGGATCCAATGATGTGCAGGCCGCCAATTTCCTCGACCTCGAGCTCCTTGCCGTCGGGATCGACGACCGTCGACGGCTTCCCGTCCCGAACCTCGGTACCGAGTTTGATGTCGGTTCCGCGGCCGGCCATGTTCGTGGCGATCGTGACCGCGCCCCCCTGACCGGCGCCGGCGACGATCTCCGCCTCACGCTGGTGATACTTGGCGTTGAGCACGTTATGCGTGATACCGGCGCGTCGGAACATCTTCGACAACGTCTCGGACGCTTCGACGCTCGTCGTGCCGACGAGCACCGGGAAGCCGAGGCCGTGCAGCCGCTTGACCTCGTCGGAGATGGCGTTGTACTTCTCGCGTCGGGTCTTGAACACCAGATCCTGCCGGTCGTCGCGGATGATCGCGCGATTGGTCGGGACGACCGAGACCTCGAGCGTGTAGATCTGGTGAAACTCGTTCTCTTCCGTTTCCGCCGTACCGGTCATCCCGGCCAGCTTCTCGTACATTCGGAAGTAGTTCTGGATGGTGATGGTCGCGAGCGTCTGCGTCTCGCCCTTCACCTGCACGCCCTCCTTGGCCTCGACCGCCTGGTGCAGCCCCTCGCTCCAGCGGCGGCCGGGCATCGTGCGCCCCGTGTATTCATCGACGATCAACACCTGCGCATCCTGCACAACGTAGTTCACGTCGCGCTCATAGAGCGCGTGTGCCCGCAGCAGCTGATGCACGATGTTGAGCTTCTCGCTCTTCGACGCATACTCGATCTCGACGGCCTTGCGGGCGTCGAGTTTCTCCTGCGGCTCCAGCTCGTCGTCGTGCTCCACCTGATGCACGAGCGTCGCGATGTCGGGCAGCACAAACTCTTCCGGATTGTCGGGCGAGAGGAAGTCGACGCCCTGGTCCGTGAGGTGCACCGTGTGTCCGCGCTCGTCGAGAACGTACAGCAGTTCGGCCTCGATCTCCTTGAACTGCTGCTTCGAGGCGGGAAGCTTCCGGTCGGCGAGATGCTCGAGCTCGGTGCGCTGGACGAGCTGCTTATTGCCCGTCTCCTGCATCACCTTCATCAGGCGCTTGTTCTTCGGCGCGCCGAGCTGTGCCTTGTAGAATTGCAGTCCGGCCTGCGGGGTGTCGCCGGCCGCCATCGCGCGCTCGCCGTCGGCGACGAGCAGATTGGCCATCTCGGTCTGCCGCCGCACGAGTCCGGCGATGTTGCCGTTGAACTCGCGGTACCGCCCGTCGCTCTCGTTCCCCACCGGGCCCGAAATGATCAGCGGCGTCCGGGCTTCGTCGACGAGCACCGAGTCGACTTCGTCGACGATCGCGTAGACGTGGCTCCGCTGCACGCGCTGGTCGAGCGACGTGACCATGTTGTCGCGGAGGTAATCGAAGCCGAACTCGTTGTTCGTGCCGTAGGTGATGTCGCAGCCGTACGCCTCACGACGCTGCGGCGTCCCCGCCTCCGTCTCGTCGAGACACCCGACCGTGAGGCCAAGGTAGCGGTAGACGTGCGCCATCCACTGCGAGTCGCGGCGGGCGAGATACGAGTTCACCGTCACCAGGTGCGAACCGCGCCCTGGCAGCGCGTTCAGATAGAGCGGGAGCGTGGCAACGAGCGTCTTGCCCTCACCGGTGGCCATCTCGGCGATGCGGCCCAAGTGCAGCTCGATGCCGCCCATGAGCTGCACGTCGTACGGCACCATGTCCCAGCGCAGCATTTGCCCGGTGACGTCCACGTCGGTACCGACGAGTCGGCGGCAGGCCTCGCGGACGGTCGCGAACGCCTCCGGCAGCAGCTCGTCGAGCGTCTCGCTGATCGCCGTCCGCAATTCGGCCTCGAGCCCGCCCTGGCCGTCGTGGCCGCCGAGCTGGACGTCAATGGCGTCGCGTTCGGCCACGTCCGTGGCGTCGTGCTTCCGCGCCTTGAGCTCGGCGATCTGCGTCTCCAGCTCGGCCGTGCGTGCCCGCAACGCCTCGCGGAACGTCGCCGTCTGGCCGCGCAGCTCCTCCTCGCTCACCGAGTGGAGGCGTTCGTAGTGCGTGTTGATCGCGTCGACGATCGGCTGAATGCGCTTCCGCTCGCGGTCGTGCCGCGATCCGAAAACGGTGTTGATCAGGCGTTTCAGCATGCTCCCTCTATCGGTACAATCCCGCGCTCGCGATGTACGCGGCGACGGACTCGGATACGAACCCGTGAATGGCGGCCCCGCGCCGCACCCGGGCGCGGATCTCGGTGGCCGATATATCGATGCGGCGGGTCGTCAGGATCGTCCCGACGATTCCGGGTGGAAACTCGAACGGCTGGGCCCCGCGCCGCAGCACTGCCAGTTCGGCGAGTGCCTGCACGCGGTCCGGTTCCTTCCAGAGATGCACCGCCGCGGCGGCATCGGCGCCGACCAGCAACACGAACGTCGCGTCAGGGGCTCCCGCCCGCAACGCGACCAGCGTGTCGACGGTGTAAGATAACCCCGCCCGCTCGATTTCGATGGGGTCGACCCCGAAGCGCGGATCGGACCCGACCAGCAGGCGGACCATCGCCAGCCGATCGTCGGCCGGCGACGAATCCGCCTCACGCTTGAATGGCTGCGTGGCGGTCGGGACCCAGAGCACCCGATCGAGCCCGAGCGCTTCCACGGCATCGCTGGCGATCAGCAAATGACCGACGTGCGGCGGGTCGAACGTGCCCCCGAACACTCCGATGCGCATCAGATTGCAGCGACGCTCAGCCCGGCGGGGGCGTCCCGGCAGCCGGCGCCACCGCGGCGGGCGGCGGGGCCTCGGCCGGGCAGGCTCCCTGCACTTCTCGGTCGTCCGGATAGCGCAAGCGAAGCGAGGCACACACCTCGCGCGCCTCCTCGGCGTAGCTGATCCGCCGGTACGCCTCGAGCATCCGCAGCGATGCCGCCCGCGCCGCTCGGGTCTCCGGGAACCGCTCGACGACATCGAGGAAGTAAATGATGGCGGAGTCGTACAGACGACGGCGGAAATAGAAGTCGCCGGTCTCGTAGTCCTTTCCGGCCCGCATCTCCTGCAGCGCGTCGATCTCGCGCTGAGCGTCGGCGGCCCGTGGACTCGACGGATACTCGGACAGCAGGGTGCGGAACGCGTCCAGCGCCGACTCACCGTATTGCGGATCGAGCTCGGGCTTCCGCCACAGGTCGGCGTAGGCTGCCCCGGCTTCGAAGAGCGCATCGTCCGACAGTGTGTCGCCCGGGAAGGTGGACACGAGGCGCGTGAAGCTCTGCGCCGCCAGTAGCTGCTCGCCGTTTCGGCGGCGCGCCATGCCGAGGTAATAGTGTGCCCGGGGCAGGAGGGAATCGCGCGCGGGGAGCTCGAGCGTCAGCCGCTCGAAGCCCTGAATCGCGTTGCTCCACTTGCCGCGTTCGAATTGGGCCAGACTCGCCTCATAGAGCGGCGGGCCGGCCGGGATCCGGTCAGCCCGGAACGATGCGCACGCGGACAACAGCGCGCAGCACAGGAACGTGGCCGTGGCCACGAGAGGTCTCAATCGCATTGCGCCTATATTACTCGCCTGCCGGCGATCTGTTCAGTGGGGCGGGCGGGTCCGGCGCAAATTCACCGCACCCCGCCCTTCGGAGGCCGGTGGGCAGGGGCCCGGGCAGGGCGCCCGGCACGCCGGCGACCGGCGCCGGCGACCGGCGCCGGCGACCGGCGCCGGCGGCCGGTGTCACCCCACCGTCGATCAGCGAGCGATCTGGCCGCGCTCGTCGAGCGCGCGGAAGTACTCGATCGTACGCAACACGCCCGTTCGCAAATCGATCTTCGGCTCCCACCCGAGCCACTGCCGCGCCCTCGTGATGTCCGGCTGCCGGACCTTCGGGTCGTCCTCCGGCAGCGGCATCTCCTGGATCGGCGACGACGAGCCGGTCAGTTCAAGCACCAGTTCCGCGAGCTGGCGCACCGTGAACTCGACGGGGTTCCCGATATTGGTTGGGTTCGCGTCGCCGCGGTCGAAGAGACGATACAGCCCCTCGACCTCGTCCTCGACATAGCAGAAGCTGCGCGTCTGCGAGCCATCGCCGTACAGCGTCAGCGGCCGGCCGAGAATCGACTGCACGATGAAGTTGGAGACGACGCGTCCGTCGAACGGACGCATCCGCGGGCCGTACGTGTTGAAGATCCGAACGATTCGCGTGTCCAACCCGTGCGCGCGATGATAGGCCATCGTCATCGCCTCGGCGAACCGTTTCGCCTCGTCGTACACCCCCCGGGGGCCGACGGGGTTCACATTTCCCCAGTACTCCTCGGGCTGGGGATGCACCAGCGGGTCGCCGTAGACCTCCGACGTCGACGCGAGCATGAACCGAGCGCCCTTGGCCAGCGCCAGCCCGAGCGCGTTATGCGTGCCGAGCGATCCGACCTTGAGCGTCGGAATCGGATGCTCGAGGTAGTCGATCGGGCTGGCGGGGCTGGCGAAGTGGAGCACGCCATCCAGATCGCCCGCCACATACGTGTACGACGAGATGTTGTGCCGCACGAACTCGAACCGCGGATTGCCCGCAAGGTGCGCGATGTTGTCCGGCGAGCCAGTAATGAAGTTATCCAGCCCGACGACGCTATGCCCGTCCTGCAGGAAGCGGTCGCACAGATGCGAGCCGAGGAAGCCTGCCGCCCCCGTAATCAACACTCTCATGGGTTTATCCGTCCGAACGAATCGTACGTGAAGCCAAGGCGATGCATTTTGATTGGATCGTAAAGGTTGCGGCCATCAATGAGGACGGGTCGGCTCAGGGTTTCCTTGATGCGCTTGAAGTCAGGGTTGCGGTACGCGTTCCACTCGGTCACGACCACGAGCGCGTCGGCGCCCGGGAGCGCGTCGTAGTTCGAATCGACGAAGTCGACGCGGTCGCCGAGGCGTTGCTTGGCGCCGGGCATGGCGACGGGGTCGTGCGCGCACACCGTGGCGCCGGCGGCCAGCAATTGGTCGATGAGCACCAGCGCGGGCGCGTCACGCAGGTCGTCGGTGTTGGGCTTGAAGGCGAGCCCCCAGATGGCCACTCGCGCGCCATCGAGATCGCCGATCGCGGCGACGACCTTCTCGAACAGGCGTCGCTTCTGGCGGTCGTTCACCGCTTCGACCGACGAGAGGATGTCGAGCGAGGCGTCGACATCGCGCCCGGTGCGGATCAGCGCCTTGACGTCCTTCGGAAAGCACGAGCCACCGTAGCCCGCCCCGGGGAAGAGGAAGGATGAACCGATGCGCGGGTCGCTTCCAATCCCCTTCCGCACCAGGTCGACGTTGGCGCCCGTCCGCTCACAGAGCAGCGCGATTTCGTTCATGAACGAGATTCGCGTGGCGAGCATCGCGTTCGCAGCGTACTTGGTCATCTCCGCGGACGGCACGTCCATGAAGATGATCGGCTTCCCGGTGCGGACGAACGGCGCATACAGCTCGGTCAACACACTCCGCGCATGCTCGGTGGCAGCGCCGATGATCACGCGATCCGGATAGAGGAAATCGCTGACCGCGTCGCCTTCCTTGAGAAACTCCGGGTTGCTGCACACGTGATACGGGTGCGTCGCCACCCCACTGAGCGCGTCGTCGATCTTCGCCGCAGTGCCCACCGGCACGGTCGACTTGGTGACGATCACGGCCTCGTTGGCCAGATGCTCCCCGATCGTGCGGGCAGCGGCCAGGACGTGACGCAGGTCCGCCGAGCCGTCCTCGTCGGGCGGCGTACCGACGGCGATGATGATCACCTCGGCGCCTTTGACGGCCGTCGGCACGTCCGTCGTAAAATGCAGCCGGCCTTCGGCCTGATTGCGCTCGACAAGCGTGTCGAGGCCAGGTTCGTATATCGGAATGTCGTTCTGCTGCAGACGAGCGATCTTGACCTCGTCCAGATCCGCGCACCGCACGTCGTTGCCCGTTTCCGCCAAGCAGGCGCCCGCGACGAGTCCGACGTATCCCGTTCCGATGACAGTGACGTTCACGTAATCTCCAGAAGAAGCCTCGCCCGACGATGGATGCGCCCCGTCAAGCATCGCGGGGACCGCGCGACCGATGCGCGCAACCCCCGCTCCCCCACCATGCTGAGCCCCGCCGCGGTCGCGGAGGGCGCCAACCCCCGATCAGACAGCGGCCGCCGCAGTGCGCGGAGCCGACAGCGCGACCAGCCGCGCGTGCGACGGCGACGTGCGCGCCGTCGCGTTCCGCGTGTCCACCACCACGTCGGCCACGTCGAGCACATGCTGATAGTCGATGCCGTCGTGATCGGTCACGATCACCACCGCGTCGGCATTCGTCAGCTCGGCGTCGTTGAGCTCGACCCCGTGCATCTCGTGATCGCCCTCGCGGAACGACGGAATGAACGGGTCGTGATAGACCACCTCCGCGCCCCGCTCTTCGAGCAGGCGGATGACGTCGAGCGCGGGGCTCTCGCGCATGTCGTTGATGTTCTTCTTGTACGCCACGCCGAGCACCAGGACGCGACTGCCGTTGACCGACTTCCGCACATCGTTCAGCGCGCGGGCGACCTTTTCGGCCACCACGTCAGGCATCGCACTGTTGATCTCACTCGCCAGGTCGATGAAGCGCGTCTTGTAGTTCAGCGTGCGCATCTTCCAGGCGAGGTAGTGCGGATCGAGCGGAATGCAGTGACCGCCGATGCCGGGCCCTGGGGTGAACTTCATGAAGCCAAACGGCTTGGTGGCCGCCGCGTCAATCACTTCCCAGACGTCGACGCCGAGCTTGTCGCAGACGATCGACATCTCGTTGGCCATCGCGATGTTGACCGCGCGGAAGGTGTTCTCCAGTAGCTTCACCAACTCCGCGCACTCCGTCGTGCTCACCGGAACGACCGTGTCGATCGTGGCCGAGTAGAGGGCGGTGGCCACCTCGGTGCAGGCCGCGGTGATCCCGCCGACTACCTTCGGGGTGTTTTTCGTGTGCCAGGTCGGGTTGCCGGGATCGACGCGCTCCGGGCTGAACGCCACAAACACGTCCACGCCCACGGTCAGCCCCGCCTCCTCGATGCGCGGCACGATCAGGTCGCGCGTCGTACCGGGATACGTCGTGCTCTCGAGCACGACGAGCAGCCCCGGGTGCGCCTGACGCGCCACGGCGTCCACCGCCGACAGCACATACGTCATGTCCGGATCGCGCGTCTTGGACAGCGGCGTCGGCACGGCGATCGAGATGGCGTCGGCGCGGCCCATGCACGTCTCGTCGGCGCTCGCCGAGAGCTTGCCGGACGAAACCAGGCGGGCAATCGTCTCCGACGGCACGTCCTGGATGTGCGACTCGCCACGATTGATCAGGTCGACGACGCGCGTGCTGACATCGTAGCCGATCACGGTGAATCCGGCCTCTGCCAGCTCCATCGCGAGCGGGAGGCCGACGTAGCCGAGTCCGACGACGACGATGGTCGCCGATCGATCGTCGAACCTGGTGAGCAGGGCCTGCTGCTGGGAGCGGGCATCGTTGGAGCGTACGTCGGCGGTCATGTCGGAGAAGTCAGCGTCCATAGAAGGCCCGCACCGTCGAGACGACCTCGTCGAGGTGGGCCTGGGTCAGTTCGGGATAGATCGGCAGAGACAGCACCTCGCCCGCGGCGCGCTCGGACTCGGGAAAACTCCCCTCACGATACCCGAGATAGGCAAAGCAGGGCTGAAGGTGCAACGGCAGCGGATAGTAGATCGCCGACCCGATGCCCTGCGCCGTCAGATGCGCCTGCAACGCGTCGCGCCGCTCCACTCGCAGCGTGTACTGGTTGTAGATCGATTCGTTGGCCGGATCGACGTACGGGGTGATCACCTCGGACACATCGGCGAACGCCGAGTCGTAGAACGCCGCATTCGCCCGCCGTCGCGCGCTCCAGTCGGCCAGGAATGGGAGCTTGGCGTGCAGCACGGCCGCCTGCAGCGCGTCGAGCCGGCTGTTGTAACCGACTTCCTCATGAAAGTAGGTGCGCACGCTCCCGTGCGTCCGGAGTCGCATCAAGCGATGGAACAGCGCCTCGTCCTGGGTGACGACCATCCCCCCGTCCCCGTATCCACCGAGGTTCTTGGATGGGAAGAAGCTGAAGGTGCCGATCGTCGCCGCCTCGCCGGCCATCATCCATTCCCCGTCGATCTGGCGCCGGGCGCCGATCGACTGGGCCGCGTCCTCGATCAGCGGCACGTTCGGGGCCACTGCCCGGATCTGCTCCAGCGGCGCCATCTGCCCGAACAGGTCCACAGGGATAATCGCCCGCGTCCGCTCGGTCACCGCGGCGGCGACCGCCTCGGGGGCGATGTTGAACGTGCGGGGCTCGATGTCGACGAACACCGGTCGCGCCCCGACATTATGGATCGTCCCGGCGGTCGCGAAGAATGTGAACGGCGTCGTCACCACCTCGTCGTCTCGCCCGACGTCGAGCGCCCGCAGCGAGAGCAGCAGCGCGTCCGTCCCGTTGGCGCACCCCACCGCGTAGCGCGAATGCGACACGCCCGCGATCGCGCACTCGAACCGCGCCACCGTGTCGCCGAGGATGAACTTCTGGTCCTCGACCACCCGGAGCATCGCCGCGATCACGTCGTTCTGAATCGCTGCGTGTTGCGCGCGAAGATCGAGCAGGGGGACGGGCATGGGGATCGACACCGGGTGAGGCCACACGAGCCAGGCGGTCACGCCCGGCGGGAGCCCGCGAAATTTGCCGGCGCGGGGGGGGCAAGTCAACGCGTGACACCCCTTTCCGCCCCCTCGAGCCTCACGAAAGGCGCCAGGCCCCGCCGGGTTACCGGCGCGTCTGCAGCGGGATCGATACCTCGCGTCCCGTCCGCGCCGACTCGTAGATCCCGAGCACCAGTTCCAGCGACTTCCGCCCCGCGCGGCCGTCCGTATCGGGCCGTGCCTCGTCACGCAGCGCCGCGAGCACGTTGCGGTAGTAGCCCAGGTGCCCGAAGCCGTAGACGGTCGGCGGGGCGGTGTTCGCGGTGTCGATCAGCTTGTCGTCATCGTCGTAGTCGGCGAACGTCCAGTGCTCGACGCGGTTCACCGCGCTGCCCCCGATCTTGACGCTTCCCGTCTCGCCGAGGATCGTGATCGAGCCCTCGAGATTCCGCGGATAGGTCAGCATCGTGACCTCGATCGTGCCGAGCGCACCGCTGCGGAACTTGAGCACCGCCACACCGGTGTCCTCGGCCTCGATGCTTCGCGCCAGCGTGGCCGTCTTGGCGATCACGCTTTCGACGGGCCCCACCAGCCACTGGATCAGGTCGACGTAGTGCGACGCCTGATTCAAGAACGCGCCGCCGTCGAATTCCCACGTTCCCCGCC
>JBBQHX010000050.1:0-17755 GCA_038324385.1 Gemmatimonadales bacterium
CGTGATCGAGGTGGAGCGTCGGGGCACGGTGGCGGATCTTGATCGGTTGTACCCCGGCGTTCATCAACCGCTCGCCGAGTGCCCGATCCTCGCTGCCATACGCCATGTCGTTGTCGAACCCGTTCACTTCGACGATCGCCGCGCGCCAGGTGGAGGAGTTGTTCCCCCGCCACGCCGACCGGCGGCTGGTCGCCCGATCGAGAATACTGGGCAGCCAGGGGCTCCGCATGAGTCTAGCTGCCTTGTACCCGGGCTTGTAGCCATGGTCGCGCAACCAGGGGAGATTGGAGAACCGGCCGGTGCGGATGTCCTCGGGTGTGATCGCCTCGCTCGTCTCCGGCGGCAGCTTCAAGTACCCCCCTGAGAGGTAGCGTTCCGGCTGCGCCAGCCGCACATGCGCGGCGATGAAGTCGTCGCGCGGGATGCAATCACCGTCGGAGAAGATCAGGTACTCGCTCGAGGTGGCGAGAATCGCCCGGTTGAGGATCTCCGTCTTTCGGAAGCCGCGGTCCTCGTGCCAGAGGTGGGTGATCGCCAGTCCGCTTTCGACCCGCATCCGGTCGACCACGGCCGCCGTTTCGGGCCCTGAGCCGTCATCGGCGAGCATGATGTCGAAGTCGCGATACGTCTGCGTGGCGAAACCCCACAGTGACTTCTCGAGCCACCGCGGCTGGTTATACGTCGCGAGAATGACCGAAACGCGCATGGGAGCGGGCGGGGGATGACGGGCTGACTGCCCGGAGAGTGCGGCGTGAGGCGCTCGTGAGGGTCGCCGCGCCCACCGTCGTGCGACGATGCCCCCGTCCTCGCCGGCTCGGCAGGAACGGGGGCATCGGGTGACGCTAGTCGTCGACCTGCAACACGGCCAGGAAGGCTTCCTGCGGAATCTCGACGGCGCCGACCTGCTTCATGCGTCGCTTTCCTTCCTTCTGCTTCTCGAGCAGCTTGCGCTTCCGGCTGATGTCGCCGCCGTAGCACTTGGCCAGCACGTCCTTGCGCAGAGCCTTGACGCTGCTCCGCGCGATGATCTTTCCGCCGATGGCCGCCTGAATGACGACCTCGAACAGCTGTCGCGGAATGAGATCCTTCAGCTTGTCCGAGATGCGCCGACCGTACTCGTACGCCTTGTCGGCGTGGATGATGACGGAGAACGCATCGACCGACTCGCCGTTGATCAGCATGTCGAGCTTCACGAGCTTGCTCGCGCGATACTCGAGCAGGTCGTAATCCAAACTCGCGTAGCCGCGGCTAATCGTCTTGAGGCGGTCATAGAAGTCGAGCACGATCTCGGCGAGCGGGAATTCCCACACGAACTCGACGCGCACCGGATCGATGTACGACATGTTCTTGTAGATCCCACGACGCTCATTGCCAAGCGTCATGATCGGCCCGATGTACTCGGCTGGCGAGACGATGCGCGCCTTCACATACGGCTCTTCCACGCGGTCGAGTGCCGAGGCGGCCGGCATCTTCGACGGGTTCTCGAGCAGTAGGCGATCGCCGTTCTCGAGATAGACGCGGTACTCCACGTTCGGCACGGTCGTGACGAGCGTGAGATTGAACTCGCGCTCCAGCCGCTCCTGTACGATCTCCATGTGCAGCAGGCCGAGAAAGCCGCAGCGGAAGCCGAAGCCCAGCGCCGACGACGTCTCGGGCTCGTAGTTGAGCGAGGCGTCGTTGAGCTGCAGACGATCGAGCGCATCGCGCAGGTCCTCGTACTGCTGCGTGTCGGTCGGATAGATCCCGGCGAACACCATCGAGCGCACTTCCTTGTAGCCGGGGAGCAGCGCACGCTCCTTGTCGGCCGCGCTGAACACGGTGTCGCCGACGCGCGTCTCCTTGACGTGCCTGACATTGGCGACGACGTAGCCGACCTCGCCCGGTCCGAGCTTGTCGGCCGGCACGGGGCGAAGCTGCATCGAGCCCACCTCGCTGACTTCCTGCGGATCGCCGCCCTGTCCGAAGGCGATCATCATCCCCTTCCGAATCTCGCCATCGACCACGCGGATGCTCGGAATCGCCCCGCGGTACCGGTCGTAATACGAGTCGAAGATCAGCGCGCGAAAGGGGCCATCCGGATTCCCCTCAGGCGGCGGCACGCGGCGTATGAGCTGCTCGAGAAGCTCGGGGACACCGGTGCCTTCCTTCGCACTCACCGAGAGAATCTCGTCCGGATCGCAGCCGATCAGGTCGACGATCTCCTGCCGGCGCCGCTCGGGCTCCGAGCCGGGAAGGTCGATCTTGTTGAGGACGGGGATGATCTCGAGCCCGGCGTCCATCGCGAGGAACAGGTTCGACAGCGTCTGCGCCTGAATCCCCTGCGACGCGTCCACGACGAGAATTGCCCCCTCGCAGGCGGCGAGCGAGCGGGAGACCTCGTAGGTGAAGTCGACGTGCCCGGGGGTGTCGATCAGGTTCAGGATGTAGGCCCGGCCGTCCGTCGCGGTGTAGTTCATCCGCACGGCATTGAGCTTGATCGTGATCCCGCGCTCCCGCTCGAGATCGAGCGTGTCGAGCACCTGGGCCTTCATTTCGCGCTTCTGCAGCGTGCCCGTCTTCTCGATCAGACGGTCGGCCAGGGTGGACTTCCCATGGTCGATGTGGGCGACGATGCAGAAATTCCGGATGTTGTCGAGCTTCACGCGGTCTCGGGGCAGGGAAGGTGGAACCGGTTGCAGCCCCGGAATATAGCCCGGCGCGAACGGCGGCGCGGGCGAGGTGGGGATCGCCGGCGCCGCCGGCTACCAGTCCCCGCGGTCCGTGCCCCGCCGGTACAGTCGCGCCAGCGTCAGGATGATTCCGCCGTTCCCGATCAGGAGCCCGCCCCAGAACCAGACCCACCCCACTTCGCCGATCACGTGCAACGCCATCCCGATGAGCGCGAGCCCGGCGAGGCACCAGACCATGCACATCAGCGCCGAGACGGCGAGGTCGCGCCACATCACGCGGCGCGCGCCCATCTCGGCAATGCGATTGCGCTCGCCGATCACGGCGTACCGGTCGCGCCGGCGGGTCCGTGCGTCGTCGTCCATCGTCAGGCGGTCGCGCATCGGGTCAGCAGATCTCGGGAGGCGGTCGTTAAGTAAATGATGAGCGGGGGGCGGCCGCTCGACCTCGCCCCACCCGTCCCAATAGTCGGGGCGGGCGGCCCACGTCGCCAGCCCCGGCACCGCTTACTTTCCCTGCATGGACAGCCCTCGCGCGCCCCGCGCCGACCTTTTCGATCCCGCCGCCCTGGCCGCGCTTGGGCGGATCGAGATCATCGCGCGCTGGATCGTGGACGGGTTCATCGCCGGGTTGCACCGCTCCCCCCGTCGGGGCTTCTCGGTGGAGTTCGCCGAGCATCGCCCCTACCAGCCGGGCGACGATCTGCGCTACGTCGATTGGAAGATCGTCGCGCGGGCCGATCGGTGGGTGGTCAAGCAGTTCGAGGAGGAAACCAACCTCCGCGCCGCCATCGTGCTCGACGTGAGCCGGTCGATGAACTGGACCGGGGCGCCAACGCGGCTCACCAAGTCCGCCTACGCCGAACGGCTCGCCGCCGCCCTCGCGCTCCTCCTGCTGCGGCAACGGGACGCCGTCGGCCTCGTTCGCTACGACGAGACGATCCGCACCGTGATCCCGCCGCGCGCCCGGATGGCTCACTGGCAGCGTATCGTCGGCGCGCTCGGTGACCAGGGCGCCGGGCTTGGCTCCCGCGCCGATGATGCCCTCGGCCACGTCGCCCGGATGCTTCGCCGTCCGGGGCTCGTCGTGCTCATCTCCGATCTCCTGCTCGAAACGGTGCCAGTCGAGCAGGCGGTGCGAACGCTGCGCGCGCAGGGACACGACGTCGTCGTGCTCCACATTCTCGACCCGCTGGAACGCGACCTGAGCGCCGGCGGCGAGGCCGTCTACGTTGATCCGGAGACCGATGTCGCCGTGCCGGTGACGCCAGCCGAGGTGCGTGACGCCTACCGCGCCACCGTCGCCGCGGCGATCGACGAATGGCGCGCGCGCTTTACCGTCGTCGGTGCGGCGTACGCGACGATCACCACCGACGTCCCGTTCGGCGTACCCTTGCGGCGCGCCTTCTCGTCACGCGAGCGCCTACCGTGAGCCTCTTCCCCTCCGCGCTGGCGTGAGCTTTCTCGCCCCCCTCTGGCTCGCCCTCGCCGCCGCGGCCGCCGTTCCCCTTCTACTGCATCTCATGCGGCGGCGGAGCGGCAATCGGGTCGAGTTTCCGGCCGTTCGCTACCTCCAGCGCGCCGAACGAGAGCACAGCGCCAAGCTGCGCCTGCGCAACCTCCTGCTGATGCTGCTGCGGGTGCTCGCGCTGCTGCTCATCGCGCTCGCCGCCGCCCGTCCGATCACCCGCCTCTCCGCCGGCGGCCACCCGCCCACCGCGGTGGCCATCGTGCTGGACAACTCGCTCAGCACCGGCGCGGCGGTGGACGAGCGCACCGTGCTGGCCGCGCTCCGGACGCAGGCCGAAGCGGTGCTCGCCAGCGCCGCCACCGACGACCGGCTCTGGCTCGTAACCGTTGACGGCGAAGTGCGGGCCGGCAGCGCATCCGACCTGACCGACGCGCTCGCCGAGGTCCGCCCGTTCGACGGCGCCGGCTCCATCGCCACGGCGATCGCGCGAGCGGAGGGGCTCGTCGCCAATGCGGGCATCCCGGCGCGCCACATCGTCGTGCTCACCGACGGGCAGGCGTCGGCGTGGGCCGCGTCGGTCGCCCTGCGCGCGACGCCGGTGTCGGTCTACGTTCCGGCGATCGAGCCGCCGGCCAACCGCTCGGTTGCCGACGCCACCCCCCGGCCGGCGCGCTGGACGCCGCGCGGCGCGATCACCGCGCGCGTGGCGACATCCGACTCGGTTACCTGGCGCGTCGCCCTGGGCGAGCGGACGCTCGCGCGCGGGATCGCCGGATCGGGGGAGGAACTCGTCGTCCGCGGCGCGCCCGACGAGCGCGGGTGGGTCGCCGGCACGGTGGAGCTGGAGCCTGACGAGTTGCGCGCCGACGACGTGCGCCACTTCGCCCTCTGGATCGGACCGCCGGTGGGCGTGGCCGTGTCGGCCGCGGCCGGTCCGTTCGCCGCCATCGCCGTCGACGCGCTCGTGCAACAGGACCGGGCGGTTCCCGGCGCCGACGTCATTGTCACCGCGGCGGATGGCGACGCGCGTCTTCCCGCGGTGCTCCTCGCCCCCAACACGCCGGCGCGCGTCGGGGCTGCGAATCGGACGCTTGAACGACTCGGCATTCCGTGGCGCTTCGGCCCGGCGCGCACGGGGCGCGTCGCGCTGCGCGGCGCGGGCGTGGAAGGCGCGGCGGTGATGCTCCGATATCCGCTGATTCCGCAGCCGGGCGCCGAGTCCGACACGTTGCTCGTCGCGGGCACCGAGGCGTGGGCGGTGGCCGGCCCGCGCTACGTGCTCCTCGGCTCGCCGTTGATCGCCGAGGCCACCGATTTCCCGATCCGCGCCGCGTTCGTTCCCTGGCTCGGCGAGACCATCGCGCAACGCCTCGGCAGTGCTGCCGGGCCGGTGCTTGCCGCCGCGCCGGGTGAGCCGGTGATGCTGCCGCGCGACGTCGACGGGATGGAGTCGCCCGGCGGCGAAGCGCGCGCCGTCAGCGGCACCATCGCCGCACCGGCGCGCGCGGGCGTGTACTTTCTCACCCGCGGCGCCGAGCGCGCCGGTGCCCTCGTCGTGAATCCGGAGCCGTCCGAGTCAGTGCTGCGTCGCCTCGATTCAGAAGCCCTGCGTGCGCGCATCCGCGCCGCCGATCTCGCCATTACCGGTGACCCCGCGACGGTGGTCGCGCGCGCCTGGGCGGCCGACGGCGGGCGGTCGGCCGCTGGCCCGCTCATCCTCGTCGCGCTCGGCTTGCTGGTCGTCGAAGCGGCCGTCGCGCGGCGCGGAAAGTCTGGCGAGGCGTCCGCCTGATGGCGCTCCCGACCCTGCTCGACACCCTTCAGCGGCTGCCCGCGTTCCGCGACCTGAGCGACCAGCTCCCGCGACCGCGGGAGCGCCTGACGATCGGCGGCCTTCCCGGCTCGGCGCCCGCCGTGGCACTGGCCGCGCTCGCGCGAACGCACGGCGGCCGGTTCTTCGTGCTCGTCGCCGAGCACGTGCCTGACGCGGAGCGGTGGCTCGCCGATCTGTCGTCGCTCGTATCGGATACGGCGGTGGCGTTCTATCCGCCACGCGAGGGGTTTGGCGAGATCGAGCCGCACGCCGAGATCGCCGGCGAGCGCATCGAGACGCTCGAACGAATCAGCCGCGGCGACGTCCGCGTGCTGCTCACCACGCCGCGCGCCCTGCTCGAGCGCACGCGCATGCCGGTGGCCGTTCGCGACGCGCGGTTGGAGCTCCGCCGCGGCGACGTCAGGCGGCTGTCGGGAGTGATCGAGCATCTCGAGTCGGTGGGGTTCGCGCGGGTCCCGATGGTCGAAGACGTGGCGCAGTTCTCTGTGCGCGGCGGCATCTTCGATGTCTACGGCTTCGGCATGGCCGAACCCGTGCGGATGGAATTCTGGGGCGATGAGATCGTCGAGCTCAAGCACTTCGACCTCGTCTCGCAGCGCTCGACGCGCGACGCCGAACTGGCGCTCCTCCTTCCCGTCGATGGCGCGATTCAGGACGCCGACGGACGGTATGCGCGAGTCACGCTGAGCGAGCTGTTCCCGCCCGACACCCTCGTCGTCTACCCCGAGGCGGTACACCTCGCGCCAGAGTTCGCGCGGACGTGGGACGAAGCGCAGCACCACATCGATCTCGCCCGCCGCCGCGGCGAGAACGCCGCGCCGCGCCACGAACTGTTCGCCGAGCCGGGCGCGGTGTCCGCCGCGCTCGACGCGTTCGGCCGGATCGAGGTCGTGTCGCCCGGCGACAACCCGCGCGTCACCTTCCCGATTCGCCCGCCCGACACCATCGACCGTGACGTCAAGCGACTCGCCAGGCTGGTGCGCGACGGCATGCCGACGGTGATCCTGTGCGACAACGCCGGGCAGGCCGAACGATTGGACGAGCTGCTCAACGAGGGTACGGCGATCCCGTCGCCGGCGGCGCTCGTCGTCGGCGTGCTCGGCGGTGGGTTCATCGTCCCTCCCGCGTCAGGCAACCCCGGCCTGCGCGTGCTCACCGATCACGAGATCTTCCGCCGTGAGCGGCGCATCCGGCGCGCGCGGCGGTACTCCGGCGGTGCGTCGCTCGAAACGATCACCGGCCTCAAGCCGGGCGACTACGTCGTGCATCTCGAGCATGGCGTCGGGATCTATCGCGGCATCGACCGGATCTTCGTCCGCGAGAGTACGATCGAGGTCGCGGTCGTCGAGTACGAGGGGGGGGACCGGCTGAACGTCCCGCTCTATCGCATCGATCAGATCGAGCGGTATCGTGCGGCGGCGGGCGGTGACGAGGACACGGCTCCGCCGCGCCTTCACAAGCTTGGCGGCAAGCGGTGGGCGCAGCAGCGCGACAAGACGCGGGCGGCCATCCAGGAGATGACCGTCGAGCTGCTCGAGCTCTATGCCCGGCGTGAGACCGCCGGCCGGTCGGCGCACGTGCCCGACACCGCCTGGCAGCGCCAGCTCGAGTCATCCTTCCTGTTCGAAGACACGCCCGATCAGCGCAAGGCCACCGAGGACGTGAAGTCCGACATGGAGCGCGACCGCCCGATGGATCGCCTCCTCGTCGGCGATGTCGGCTACGGCAAGACCGAGATCGCCGTGCGTGCCGCCTTCAAGGCGGTGCAGTCGGGACGACAGGTGGCCGTGCTCGTCCCGACGACGATTCTCGCCGATCAGCACGCACGCACCTTCGGTGAGCGACTGGCCGACTTCCCCGTCCGGATCGCGACGCTCTCGCGCTTCCAGACGACGAAGGAGCAAGCCGAGGTGCTCGTCGAGCTGCGGCAGGGAAAGGTCGACGTGGTGATCGGCACGCACCGGCTGCTCAGCCCCGACGTGACTTTCAACGGGCTCGGGCTGATCATCGTCGATGAGGAGCATCGCTTCGGCGTGAAGCACAAGGAGCGGCTCAAGCAGCTCAAGGTCGAGACCGACGTGCTGACGCTCACCGCCACCCCCATTCCGCGCACGCTGCACCAGTCGCTCGCCGGGCTGCGCGACATGACGTTGATGCAGACGCCGCCCCGCGACCGGTCGCCCGTCCTCACCTTCGTCGAGCCGTGGGACGACGGGTTGATCGAGGAGGGCGTCGCCCGGGAGCTCGACCGCGGCGGGCAGGTGTTCTTCGTTCACAACCGGATCGAGACGATCGAGGCGGTCTCCGACCACATCCGGCGCCTCGTGCCGCGAGCCCGCGTGGCAGTCGGCCACGGTCAGATGAAGGAGAAGCAGCTCGAAGCGATCATGCGCCAGTTCGTCCACGGCGAGGTCGACGTGCTGGTTTCGACGCTGATCGTGGAATCGGGGCTGGACGTGCCCAACGCCAACACGATGTTCATCAGTCGCGCCGATCACTTCGGGCTCGCGCAGCTCTATCAATTGCGCGGCCGCGTCGGGCGTTCGCACCGGCGCGCTTACTGCTATCTGCTCGTTCCCGACCAGATCGACCCGGACGCGGAGAAGCGCCTGCAGGTGCTCGAGCACCACACCGAGCTCGGCTCGGGCTACCGCGTTGCGCTCAAGGATCTCGAACTGCGCGGAGCGGGGAATCTGCTCGGCGCCGAACAGTCGGGCTTCGTGCACGCGGTGGGGTTCGACCTCTACCTCCGACTGCTGCAGGAGACCGTCCGCAACCTCACGCGCGAGGAGGGCGCCGTCCGCCTCCAGCCGGCCGACGTCTCGCTCGACGTGCCGGCGTACCTTCCCGACGAGTACGTCGAGTCGGCCGACGCGAAGCTCGACGTCTACCGCCGGCTGACGTCCTTCGAGGATCCGGCCGAGGTCGACGGGCTGCGGGCGGAGCTACGCGACCGGTTCGGGCCGCTTCCAGCCCCGGCAGAGGCCTTCTTCGCCCTGGCGTCGCTACGGATCATCGGCGGACTGCTCGGGGTAGAGGGGGTTCTGGTGCGTGGTGAGGAGGCCCGTGTTACCTTCCGCGACACCGCCGTTCCCCGTATGAAGGCGCTGTCCGTGGCCTTCCACGAGGTCCAATTCCAGGCTGAGGTGCGCCGCGCGCATCCGCTGGCGCTGAAGCTCACGCGGCTTGGTGGGGCCGGCATCCTCGAGGGGCTCGTTCGAGCCCTGCGAGGATTGCGTGGCGAGGCCAGGGCGGCCTGACGGCACGTCCGGACGCGACTCGTCGCATCCGGCCGTCGTGGCTGGCTGCCCATGCGGTCCACGACGTCGGTACAGCCCGCCCGGGCTGCTTCATCATTCGTTCACTCTCCCTTCCGACCCATGAATCGCAAACTCGTCCTCCTCGCGGGCATCGCCGTTGCCGGCATCACCGGCTGCGATGGCTTCAAGGAAGCCATGACCGCACACGTGGACGTGGTCGCCCGTGCTGGCTCGCAGGAGCTTTCTGTTGAGCGCATGGCCGAGCTGCTCGGTAGCTCGACCGTCCCGCTCACCAAGGAAGTCGCCCGGACGGTCGCGGATTACTGGGTGAGCTACCAGCTCCTCGGGCTCGCCGCCGCCGAGAACGATACGCTGAACCAGCCCGCGGTCGCCGACTCGGCGATGTGGATGGCGATCATGAACCTCCGATCGCAGAAGCTGTTGCAGCAGGTGAGCGCCGACTGGATGCCCACCGACGCCAACTTCGCCACGGAAGAGCGCTACAACCAGGGCGATCTCCTGGCCGCGCGCCACATCCTGTTCATGTTCCCGCGTCCGGCCACCGACGCGCAGCGGGACTCGGTGCGCCGCGTCGCCGAAGCGATCCGTCCGCAGGTGACGGCGGCGAACTTCGCGCAGATGGCGCAGCAGCACAGCGGCGACGGCAGCGCGGCGCAGGGCGGCTACCTCGGCGTCTTCCCGCGGGCGCAGATGGTTCCGGAGTTCGAGCGTGCCGTGCTGGCGCTCCAGCCGGGGGAAGTCTCGCCGCTCGTTCAGACGCAGTTCGGTTACCACATCATCATGCGGTCGCCGTTCGCCGAAGTCCGCGACGAGTACGGCCAGCTCGCGATGCAGCAGGCCGCTGGCCGCGCTGAGAGCACCTACTTCGCCAACCTGGAGTCCGCGGCGAACATCGACGTGAAGGCCAGCGCCGCCAAGAAGGTCAAGGCTGTCGCGACTGACGTCGACGGGCACCTCAAGGACCGCACGGTGCTCGCCACCTCGTCGGCCGGTAACTTCACCGCCGCGAAGCTGGCCCGCTACATCTCGGCCGCCCCGCCGCAAATGCAGATGCGCGAGCGCATTCTCGAGCTTCCCGACACGTCGGTCAGCGACGCAATCCGCTTCTTCCTCCGGAACGACCTGCTGTCGCGTCAGGCGGACAGTGCAAATATCGCGATCGACACGGTCGAGCTCACCGAGATGCGGCGCGCGTATGTCTCCGCCGTCACCAGTGCCTGGAACGGGCTTGGCGTCGCCCCGGCCCAGCTCGCCGACAGCGCGACGACCGAGGCCGAGCGCGAGCGGCTCGCCGCGGGACGGGTCGATGACTACATGACCGGGCTGCTCGCCCAGCAGGTGCAGTTCGTCGAGCTGCCGCCCCCGGTGCTCTTCGCGGTTCGCAACAAGTACGACTACCGAGTGAACGACGCCGGCCTCGAGCGCGCCATCCAGCTCGCCGAGCAGATTCGCGCCCGCGCCGATTCACTCCGTGCGGCGCAGCAGCCCCCGTCGGCGGTGCCGATGCCGGGTGCGGCGCCGGCAGCGCCCGCGGCTCCGCAGCAGCGTCCGCCCGAAGGCGCGGCGCCCGGCGGCAACTGACCCCGCCTCGCCGGCCTCGTGGCCCGCAGCGCCCGGAGCGGCGCGGCGGGCCACGAGGCCGGTGTCGCGTTTGCCAGGCGACGCTACACGTTCCGATGGACCGCGTTTTGACTCGACGGGTACCGATGATCATGCCCCCTCTGCACACCGATCCGACCGCGCGCGTCACCGCGCCGACCCGCTCACGCGTCCTCACGCGCGTCGCCGCCGCGCTGGCGTTCGCCCTGCCCGCCACGCTGGCGGCGCAGGTCCCCACGGTGCCGCCCGACTCCATGGTCGCGCCGGCGCCGGAGCCTGTCCGGACGCAACCGGAAAGCCTCACGGTCAACGCCGTGATCGCCGTCGTGGGAACGACGCCGATTCTCCTGAGCGAGGTCGAGCGCGAGATCGCCTCGCGCGTTGCCCGGCGGATGATGCCGGCCCCGACCGATGCCGCCTCACGCGCCGCGGCGATCCGGACCGTCACCACCGAACTGGTGGAGTCGCAGATCCTCGTACAGAAGGCGGCGCAGATGGAGATCGTCGTGTCGGACGACGAACTCGATCGCAATGTCGAGCAGCACATCGCCCAGGTCACGCAGCAGTTCCCGACTCCCGAGGCGATGGCGCAGGCGCTCGCGTCCGAGGGGCTCGGCACGATGGACGAGTTCCGCGCCCAGATTCGCGAGGATTTCCGTCGTCAGGCGTTGCCCGAGCGGGTGATCGCGCGGGCGCGGCAGGACGGCCTGCTGGCGCCGTCAGGCGTCACCGCAGCCGAGGTCGAGGCGGCGCTCGTCGAGTTCCGCGATCGGCTGCCGCAGAAGCCGCCGGCGGTGAGCTTCCGGCAGGTCGTGATCTCGCCGTCGGCCACCAGCGCCGCACGTGAAGTGGCTCGGGTAAAGGCCGAATCGCTGCACGCTGAACTGCGCGCGGGCGGGGACTTCGAGCTGATCGCCAGGCGCGAGTCGATGGACACTGGCTCCGGCCAGCTTGGCGGCGACCTCGGTTGGAACCGCCGCGGCAAGATGGTGCCGGCCTTTGATTATTGGATGTTCGAGCTGCCCCCGGGTCGCCTGAGCCCGGTCGTGGAGACGCAGTTTGGTTTCCACATCATTCGCGTCGACCGCGTCCAGCCGACCGAGCGCAAGGCCCGACACATCCTCATCAGCCCTGTCGTCGATTCGGCCGATGTGGAGCGCGCGCGGGTCGAGGCGGTCTCCGTCGCCCAGCAGTGGCGTTCCGGTGCCGCGTTCGACTCGCTCGTCGCGCTGCACCACGACGCGCCGGAAGAGAAGCTGATCAACGACATTCGCATCGATCAGCTCCCGCCGCCGTATTCCGCGGCGCTCGGCGAGATTCCGGCCGACACGATCCTCGAGCCGTTTACGATCGACAATCCGCGCGGCGGTCCTCCGAAGTACGTCGTGCTGGAGATCGTCGAGCGTGAGTTCGGCGGCCAGATGACCGAGGACGAGGCCCGGTCGCTCGTGCGCGATCAGCTCAGCCAGGAGCGGACGATCCGTCGCTATCTCGACCGGCTCAAGTCCGAGTTCCATGTCTCCGTCATGGTCGACGAGGTCGCCAGCGCGCGTCCGCAGGACCGGTGAGCGACGCGCGCTCCGGCGCGCGTCCGCGCCTCGCGGTCACCGTCGGCGACCCACGCGGCATCGGGCCGGAACTGGTCGCTGCCGCACGCGCCGACTTGGCGCTGGCGGAGTTGGCGGAGCTCATCGTGATCGGTCCGTCGGGAATCGCCGGGCTGGCCCCTGACGTCGACGTCGGGCGCTGGTCCGGCGATCGCGCGAAGCTGGCCGACGCGGGCGCACTCGCCGGTGCCGCGGTCGAGACCGCCGCCCGGCTCGCCATGGCCGGCGACGTCGATGGGCTGGTCACCGCCCCCCTCGACAAGGCCGCGCTGCTCGCCGGCGGGTTCGACTATCCCGGTCACACCGAAATGCTCGGCGCGCTGGCCGGTGCGCCTGTGGCGATGATGCTGGCGTCCGACCGCCTGCGTGTCGTGCTCGTGACGACGCATCTATCGTTGCGAGACGTTGCCGATGCCCTCACCCACGAGGCGATTGCACGGTGCGCGGCGATCACCCGCTCGCATCTCGTCGCCTGGTTCGGGATCGAGCGCCCGCGCATCGCGCTCTGCGCCCTCAACCCGCACGCGGGCGACGGAGGGCGCTTCGGCCACGAGGACGACGAGATCCTCCGGCCCGCCGCCGCCGCCGCCGGCGTCGCCGGCCCGTATCCCGCCGACACCGTCTTCGTGCGCGCCCTGCGCGGTGAGTTCGACGCGGTGCTCGCGCCGTATCACGATGTCGGCATGACGGCGATCAAGGTCGCCTCGTTCGGCGCCGCGGTCAACGTCACGCTCGGTCTGCCGTACCCGCGGACGTCTCCCGATCACGGCACCGCGCTCGACATCGCGGGGCAGGGGATCGCCGATCCGTCGAGCTTCTTCGCCGCGGTCCGCCTCTGTGCTCGCCTCGCCGCGACGCGTCAGGCAGCCCCGCCAGTGACGGTCGATGAATCCGCGTGAGGCGCGGGTGCGGGAGCCGCTCGACTGTCAGGCCGAGCCCGACGGCTGTGCTGGCCTGACGCGGCGACTGGATCCGGCGGCCGCCGCCGGCGGTTGCGTCACATCGGGCGAGGCGGCCAAGAGGCCCGTGCACCACGGGCACGGCCATGCGCACGGCCATGCGCACGGCCATGCGCACGGCCACGGCCATCACCACGGCGCGGGTGACGCGCGGCGCCTGACGTGGGCGTTGGTGCTCACGGCCGTGTTCCTCGTGGCCGAGGTCGTGGGCGGGCTGATCTCCAATTCGATCGCCTTGCTGGCCGATGCCGGGCACATGTTCACCGACGTTGCCGCGCTCAGCCTGTCGCTGTTCGTGACCTGGTTCAGTCGCCAGCCGGCTACCTCCGCGAAGACCTACGGCTATCTACGTTGGGAGATCCTGGCTGCGCTTCTCAACGGCAGCGTGCTGCTGGTGGCCTCGCTCTGGATCATCTGGGAGTCCGTCGGGCGCCTGAACGCGCCGCAGCCGCTCGACGGCGGGATCATGCTCGTGGTCGCGATCGGCGGACTGCTCGTCAATCTGGCGGCCGCCGTCATCCTGCATCCGGCCAGTAGCGGGAGCCTCAACGTGCGGGGCGCCTATCTCCACGTCCTCGGCGACCTGCTCGGGTCGGTGGGAACGGTCGCCGCGGCGCTGCTCGTGCAGTTCACCGGCGCGCTGCGGGCCGACCCGATCGCCTCGCTGATCGTGAGCGCGCTGATCTTGCGAGGCGCGTGGCGTCTGGTGCGGGAATCGGTGGATGTGCTGCTCGAGAGTGCCCCGGCGCACATCGACCCCGAGGCGGTGCGCGGAAGACTGGAGCGGATCCCCGGCGTCAGCTCGGTGCACGACCTCCACGTCTGGACGGTCACGTCGGGACTGGTCGCGATGAGCGCGCACGCGGTGGTGCCCGTGCTCGACGAGCACGGGCAGGTGCTCACGCGAATCCACGAGGCGATGCGCGAATTCGGCGTGGAGCATGTTACGGTTCAGCTCGAGCAGCCCCGGCGAGCGTCACCCGAGCCGCTCGTGGATCGTCGCTGAGGGCGCGGGGTACGCCCCACGCGTCGCCGGACAGCTCAGCCACGCACGGGATGAGGGGCATCTGGGCAGGTGCCGCGCGGTGCGCGTGGGGCTCAGTGACGCGTCGACGGTCCGGGGTCCTGCTCGCGCGGGTCGACGTCGTCCGAGCTCGTGCCGTCGCTGTCACCTCGGCGGCGTGTATACTCCGGTCGGTTGCTGTACCCGTATCCACCGAGGACCTCACCGCCTCGCATGTAGTCGTGGCCGTAGCCGCGACCGGTGGGATACGCTGTAGGTTCGGTGTCCTTGTCCTGCGCCATTGGACCGCTCCGGCGTGACAGAGTGAGTGGGACAACGAGGTGCCGCACCGCCCGTGCCGGGGAGGGAGAATTCCCGGGCTTTCTTCTCGACACGTCTTCAGGATCCGGCCCACGTGGGGCGGGGTTGCTGACCCGTCTATATTTCAGGGCTATGCAAATTCGGAACATCGCCATCATCGCGCACGTCGACCACGGAAAGACCACCCTGGTCGATCAGATGCTGCGGCAGGCTGGCACCTTTCGCGACAATCAGGTCGTTGAAGAGCGGGTGATGGACTCCAACCCGCTCGAGAAGGAGCGAGGGATCACCATCCTCGCCAAGAATACCTCCATCCGGTGGAAGGAGACGAAGATCAACATCGTGGACACTCCAGGCCACGCCGATTTCGGCGGGGAGGTCGAGCGCATCCTCCGTATGGTGGATGGCGTGCTGCTCGTGGTGGACGCGTTCGACGGACCGATGCCGCAGACCCGCTTCGTGCTCCGCAAGGCGCTGGCACTCGGCCGGACGCCGATCGTCGTGATCAACAAGATCGACCGCCCGGGCGCGGAGCCGATGCGGGTTCATGACGAGGTCCTGGACCTGTTCATCGAGCTCGAGGCCGATGACGCCCAGCTCGACGCGCCGGTGGTCTATGCGTCGGCGCGCAATGGTGTCGCTACGATGAAACTGGACAGCGACCTTGTCAACCTGCATCCGCTGTTCGACGCCATTCTGGAGCACGTGCCGGAGCCGTCGGGCACGTATGACGGCCCGTTCCAGATGCTCGTCTCCACGATCGACTACTCGCCGTATCTGGGTCGCCTCGGCATCGGCCGGATCGAGCGCGGCGCGGTGCGCGTCGGTGACACGGTCGCCCTGCTGCCGATGGACACCGCCAAGCTCGGCGAGCGGTCGCGCGTGACCAAGCTCTACATCTACGAGGGGCTCGAGCGTCGTGAGGTGGAGCAGGCCGAGAAGGGGGAGATCGTCGCGATGGCCGGCCTCGACAACGTCGAGATCGGGTTGTCGGTAACCGATGTCGACCATCCCGAGCGGCTCGAAGGGATCGCCGTCGAGGAGCCGACGATCTCCGTCGACTTCTCGGTCAACACGTCCCCGTTCGCGGGCAAGGAAGGGAAGTTCGTAACCTCGCGTCAGGTGCGCGACCGGTTGATGAAGGAGCTCGAGCGCAACGTCGCCCTGCGGGTCGAGGAGACCGACAACACCGATACGTGGAGCGTGTCCGGGCGCGGTGAGTTGCACCTGTCGATCCTCATGGAGACCATGCGGCGTGAGGGGTTCGAGTTCCAGGTCTCGCGGCCGCGCGTGATCACGCGTATGGGCGATCGGGGCGAACGGCTCGAGCCGTACGAGGAGCTGATGATCGATGTCCCCGACGAGCATGTCGGCGCCGTGATCGAGAAGCTGGGCCCCCGTCGCGCCGAGATGCTGGAGATGAAGAATCCCGGGCAGGGGATGGTGCGTCTGGTCTACCGTATTCCCGCACGCGGCCTGTTCGGCTATCGTGGCGAGTTCATGACCGACACGCGTGGCACCGGAATCATGCATCACCGATATCTCGAGTACGGTCCGTGGGCTGGCCCGCTGGAAGGGCGGTCGCGAGGCGTGCTCGTGTCGATGGAGAACGGCACGATCATCGCTTTCGCCCTCGTCGCCCTCTCGGAACGGTCGACGCTGTTCGTGCAGCCGGGTGATGCGGTCTACGACGGCATGATCGTGGGGGAGAGTTCGCGTCCGGGCGACATGGACGTGAACCCGTGCAAGGAGAAGAAGCTCACGAACATCCGCACCAAGTCGACCGACGACAACGTGCAGTTGGAGCCGCCGCGGGAGTTGACGCTGGAAACGGCACTCGAGTATATCGAGGACGACGAACTGATCGAGATCACGCCGCAGTCGATCCGCCTGCGGAAGCGGTTGCTGAACGTGATCGATCGGAAGAAGGGGAGCCGCGAGGCGAAGCGGGAACGCGACCGCGCGTCGGTCTGACGGCTGGCCGAGGCGCGTCGGCGTGCGCGATGCGCGATGCCGCCTGCGCGTTGGCGGTCTGGCGGGTTATGCTGGGATTCGTTGGACACGCCTGATGCGGGCGCCGCGTGAGCGCTGACCCTGACAGGCGGGGCGTCGCGGGTTTTGGGCGGCGCGCCGGGCGTGGAGGAGCGCAGGTGCGGGGCAATTCGCAGGCTGATGCAGTCCCTACTCTTTTTTTCAGGAGCACTCCGGTTATGTCGGACCTGTTCGAGCCGTCCTGGGCGGCTGCCGGCGCGTGTGCCGTTGCTGGCCCGTTCGCGTTCGCGCCGCGTCGTGACGACGACGACCCCGAGGATGAGGATCTCGACGACCCCGCCGCCGCCGACGACGAGGACGATTTCGACGACCTCGACGATGACGACGACGACGACGATGATGATGATGATGATCTCGACGACGACGAGGACGACGACGAGGATGATGATCTACTCGACCTCGACGACGAGTTGGATTCGGAGGACGAGGACGACCGGCCGGGTCGGGTAAAGGATTACGATTAGGAGCGGCTGTGGGCTGTGGGCTGTGGGCGCCGAGCTGTGCGATCTGCGTCGACGGCTCGGCGCCCGGAGGGGTGTCGGGGATGGCGTCGCGGGTGCCCCGTGAGGCGTTTGGGGTGAAATTCTTTGCCGCTGACCCCTTGACCGGGGACTTGAACGGGCTATTATTCCCTTTCTCCGGTAGTGATCACTGACTGATCGCGCGGCCGGAATCGCTGATTGACAATCGAGAGAAAACGACGTGACGAGGCTCTCGTTGATCCACTGCGTACGTGCGTGGTGGGGAGAGAATCAAACACGGGATTTACGGACACGCGTGAAGAGCGTTTGACGCTCGAACGCGAATGTTTGGAACGAGCTACATCGAACACTTCTCTTGGAGAGTTTGATCCTGGCTCAGGACGAACGCTGGCGGCGTGCTTAACACATGCAAGTCGAGGGCACTGGTGGGGCAACTCACTGGTGACCGGCGAACGGGTGCGTAACACGTGAGCAACCTGC
>JBBQHX010000051.1:0-17721 GCA_038324385.1 Gemmatimonadales bacterium
TGTCGATGTCGTGAACAGGGGGGCGCCGACTCGGTCGGCGCCCCCCTGTTCACATCCCGCGACCACCGCCGTTCGTCAGAAGACGATGGCGGCGCCCGTCAGCGCGGGAACCACGATTGGCTCGAGGCCGAGTGCGCGGAGCCGCGTGTTGAGCCGCGCGAGGTCGCTCTCGAACAGCGTTTGGAGCCGGGTGAGCTCGGTGTCGAGCTGTCCGGCGAGGACGATGAAGGCTTCCTGCGCCTGCGCCGTCGGGCGATTGTCCGAGCTCTCGATCACACCGCGCAGTGCGGCGAGCTGGTTGTTCAGCTTGATCGGGTAGTTGAGCGGATCCTGCCGCGCCTGCATGCGGACCTGATAGATCTCGCCCTCGACCGCGGCGATGTTCTGCTTGAACTGCGCCGCCTCGGTGCGAAGCGCCGCGTCCTGGCTCTTCGTCAGGCGATCATCCACCTGGCCGCGGACGTCGCGCACCTGGAGCACGGCGCGGTGCGCGTCGTCGACACGTGAGGCAACCTCGGACGACAGTTTGAACTGCGCCTGAAAGTCGGCCGCCGTCACGTTCGTGAGGCGCGGATCGGCGACGATCTCGAACGACTCGGTGAACGTCTTGCCGTTGGCCGTAACGCGCGCCGCGTACGTGCCCGGAGGCGCCAACGGACCCTGCGTGTTGGCCGACCACATGATGAGGCCGGGGAACTCACGCGGGCCGGGATAGCGCATGTCCCAGCGGTAGCGATGGTGACCGGCCGTTGTGCCCACCGCGTTGCCACCACCGGAGCCGCCACGGCCCGCACCACCGGCGCGTGCCGCCGACGAGTCGCTGGCCCGGCGGGCGCCGTTGACCGTGCGGATCACCCGCCCGGTTCCGTCGAGGATCTCGATGCGAACGGTGTCGGCATCCTTGCCGAGGTAGTAGTCGATCTCCGGGAGGAACTGCTTGCGGCGGTCGTACGACTCCGTGGTGCGCGAGAGCGTGCGTACCGTGGTGACGGGCTCATAGAGGAACGCGTCACGTGAGGCAACATCGGCCGCGGCCTGGCGCAGCGGCGTGATGTTGTCGAGCACGTAGTACGAACGGCCGTGCGTGGCGATCACCACGTCGTCGTTCTTGAGCACGAGCCCGGGCACCTGCGCTGTCGGCAGGTCGAGCTGCAGCGACTGCCACGACGCGCCGTCGTTGAACGAGACGAGCACGCCGCGTTCGGTGCCGGCGTAGAGCAGCCCCGGGCGCTTGAGATCCTCGCGGATCGTGCGCACGTAATGCCCCTCGGGGATCGTGTTCGTGATCTTCGTCCAGGTGCGGCCGTAGTCTGTCGTGCGGTAGACGTACGGCTTGGTGTCCTGCGAGCGGTAGCGCACTGCGGCGATGTAGGCCTTGCCGGGCGTGTGCGGTGAGACGTCGATCTCGTGCACGCGGCTGAACTTGGGCAGGTCGCGTGGGGTGACGTCGGTCCACGTCTGGCCATCATTGCGCGTGATGTGGATCTTGCCGTCGTCGGATCCGGCCCAGATCTCGCCGGCCGCGTGCGGCGATTCCGCGATGCGCCAGACGGTGCCGAAGTACTCGACGCTCGTCTGATCGCGCGTGATGTCGCCGCCTGACGGGCCGAGGGTGGCCGGATCGGCATAGGTGAGATCACCGCTGATGCGCGTCCAGCTCTCGCCGCCATTGTCGGACCGCCACACGTGCTGCGAACCGACATAGACGACCTTGGGGTCGTGCTGCGAGGCCGTGATCGGGTGGTTCCACTGGAACCGTTCCTTCACGTCGACGGCCGAGTTCCCCATCGGGTTGACCGGCCACACGTTGACGGCGCGCTGCTGCCCCGTGACGCGCGACATGAAGCTCATCGAGCCGCCGTAACAGGCCGCATAGAAGAGGTCGACGTCGCCCGGATGCGGCGTGACGGGGCCCGTCTCGCAGCCGCCTGGCGCGTGCATGTAGCTGCCGTCCCCGTCCATCGGTACGCAAGCGGTGCTGTTGTCCTGCTGGCCGCCGCAGATCTGGTACGGGAAGTGGTTCGTCACGCGCACGTCGTACATCTGTGCGGTGGGGAACTCCTGATCCGTCCACGTCTCGCCGCCGTTCCAGCTCACGTTGGCGCCGCCGTCGTTCGACTGCACCATGCGCTGCGGGTTGTCGGGGGCGATCCAGAGATCGTGGTTGTCGCCGTGCGGGACCTCGATCGTCTGCCACGTCTTCCCACCATCGCGCGAGCGATGGAAGTTCACGTTGAGCACGTAGACCGTTTCCTTGTCCTTCGGATCGGCCACGATGCGCGTGTAGTAGAAGGCGCGCTGACGCAGGTTGCGATCGTCGCTCACCTGCGTGAACGTCGCGCCGGCATCGTTGGAAACGAAGACGCCCCCGGAGTCGGCTTCGATGATCGCATAGACGCGATTCGCATCGGCGCCGCTAACGCTCACCCCAACCTTGCCCCAGGTGCCCGACGGAAGGCCGGGGTTGCGCGTCAGTTCGGTCCACGTGCTGCCGCCGTCGGTGCTCTTGAACAGCCCCGACCCCGGTCCGCCGGAGCTCAGCATCCACTCCTTGCGGTAGGCTTCCCACATCCCGGCGTAGAGCGTGTTGCTGTTGTTCGGATCGATGTAGAGATCGGCCGCGCCCGCGTTGTCGTTGCGGAAGAGCACCCGCTCCCACGACGTGCCGCCGTTTGTGGTGCGATAGACGCCGCGCTCCGGGTTCGGGCCGTACGGATCGCCGAACGCGGCGACGAAGACGCGATCGCAGTTGGCCGGGTCGATGCGCACGCGGGCGATCATCTGCTGCCCCGTGCTCGACGCGAGCCCCATGTGCGTCCACGTCTTGCCTGCGTCGGTGGAGCGATAGACGCCGTCTCCGGGGATCACGTTGCCGCGGAGCTGGACCTCACCCATGCCCGCCCAGACGATGTCCGGGTTGGCCTCGCACTGCGCCATCGCGCCGACCGAGGAGGTGGCGAACTGGCCATCACCGACCGGTGACCAGTTGCTTCCGGCGTCGGTCGTCTTCCAGACACCGCCGCCCGTGGCGCCGAAGTAGTACTCGAGTGGGCGCGTGATCGTGCCCGCCACGGAGATGGACCGTCCGCCGCGATTCGGGCCGACGTTGCGCCAGGACAGGCTCCCGAACAACGACTCGGGAAGGTCGGCGGCGGCGGTGGCCGTGCTCCGGGTCACACGTTGCGCGTGTGCCGACGGGAGCGCGAAGCCGAGGGCGATGGCGAGGCCAAAGGCGGCGATGCCGCGGTGATGCAGTGTTGCAGTCATCTCGCAAATCCAGGAGAGAAGGCGCGTACGAACGGCGGGTGGGACGTGGCGATGGCTCAAGGTGCGCAGTGGTCGAAGGTGCGGCAAGACTCGGCGGGGCACCGCGGGCGAGACGCGCGCGGTGTCCGGCGGCAGGACGGGCACCGTCCGCCTGAAAGGGGATACGTATGCCGGACATATGGTGTTGGTGATCTCGGGGGGGCCCGGCGGCCGACCGACCCGCCCGCGCCGGCGTTGCGCCCCCCCCCGCCGCGACCGCACTTTCAGCGGTGAGCGCACGCGTCTGGCGACAACCAGGCGGGGCACGCGCCCGATCGATCGACACCCGCCAATCGACCCGACCCCCGCCGTCCATGACGACTCCCGAGCAGCCGTGGCCCCCGCTTCCGCTCGAAGGCTGGGAACCTGCCTATGCCACGCTGCATCGGTGGACGCAGATCGTCGGGAAGATTCGCCTCGCGCAATCGCCGTGGGTAAATCATTCCTGGCACGTGCCGCTCTACGCCACGACCGCGGCCTGACGACATCCCCGATTCCGCACGGGACGCGCACCTCTGGCTGCGCGCCGCCGAGGGCGTGCGGCGGCATCCGGCGTTCGAGGCGCTACTCGGTCGTTCGACGCTGCCGGCGTACTGGAGTGCCCACGGCCCCGCCGACGCACTGCGCTGAGCGGCGACGCCGTCCGATACTGGGGTCGTCAGGCAATGGTCACCCGGTGATCTCACGAATGACGCGGCAGGGGCTCCGCGCGCGGAAAGGCGAGCGTGTCGGTCCGGAGGGATGGCCGAGTCGCCCCGGTCGATCGAGCGGGGGACGGAGTTGATCACCCATCACCGCCCGTCTGTGCGACCGGATACTCGTCGGCTCCACCGCGTGACGTGGTGAGCACGGATCGGACCGTATCCGCGCGACGCATGATTCCGACGGGAACGGCGTCCGCGCGCGGACGTGGTTGCCGGCCACGATGCCGCACGCGGGTCCACCATTACCATTTCAGGATCGGCGTAGGACCACTCGGGTAGTATGGCTTGTTACACTTCGTCCCGTCCATGACGCACAGATCGAGGTAGCCCGCGTCGATCCGTGTACTCCGGGTCCATCCCGTGCTCGACGGCACGTAGAGCCATCGCACTGTACCGGCGTACGGCTCATTGCTGCGCACCGGTTCTCCAGTCATCTGCGGTGCGACGACCTTGAACCGGTAGCGGCGGTCGAGATCACAGCGCTCCAGGCGGAGACTATGCGGCCAGTTGTAGACCCGGCCATTCGTCGACACTTTCTCCGGTGGCGCCCAGATCATCCCGATGGCACGTTCCGTATTCATGTCCGTCCAGCCGACGGCTCCCCGGACGCGGACCTGCGATTCCGTGTGCTGGATCGACCCGCGGTAGGTATGCCAGAGAACGAGCACGTCGCAGCCCTCGACGCTCACCCGATGCACGACCGGCGTACCGTTCGCCCGGTGCTCGCTCGCGCCCCCGCCGACCCTCGAATCCGCTGCCGCCGTGGCGATCGGGGCGGCGGCGATGCACAGAATGATCCCGATCTGTCTCGTGTTGGGCTGCATGCGCTGATCCTCCGCTGAGTGGTCGACGCGATGGGTGAGGCACACCGCGGTGTAGGTCGGTGTGCGCACCGCGTCCGGAGCTCACATCTTCACCAGCTCCACGCGCCGGTTCTGCTGCTTTCCCTGTGGTGTGTCGTTGCTCGCCGCCGGCTTCGTCTCGCCGAGGCCCGCGGTCTGGAGGCGTGACGCATCGATGCCGTAGCGCTCGACGAGGTGTCGTTTCACCGCCGCCGCACGCTGCTCCGACAGGGTCTGGTTGTAGGCGTCATCGCCATCGCCGTCCGTGTGCCCCTCGATGCGCAGCTTGAGGTCGGCATGTTCCTTCAGCATCGTCCCGATCTCCTCGAGCGTCGGCGTGCTCTCCGGACGGATGCGATCGCTGTTCGTCGCGAACAGGATGCCCTGTGTCGCCACACGACCATCGCGCGCGAGCCGATCGTACAGGTCGCGTCCGCCGCCGGCGATCCTGATCGCGCCGATCATCGTCGGACGATCCGAGGTCGCCGCCACGGCCAGGAAGAGCGTGTCGCCGCGCGGGAAGACGGCGTTGGGCACGTTGGCCACGCGTCGCTCGTCGAGGTACATTTTCATGTACTCGCCGTCGCCCATGATGCGGACCTGGCTGATTCTTTCACGCATCTCAATCGCGTTGTACTCCGCGAGCGCGGTCGGTCCCACGCGCTCGACCGACCGAATGCCGGCACGCCCCAGCTCCACGCTCGACGCCGAGCCGCGGTACGTGCGCGCGCGCGCAGGTCCAACGTAGGCGCGGCCCGGCATCACGCGGACGAAGGCATTGCCGTGCTTGAGACTCACCGGGAACTCGATCGTGAACCGCTCGGGAAGCGTCTTCGGGAGCGGGATGGCGATGATCCCATTTGAGGTGGCGCGCAGGTAACGGTCACCCTGCCATTCGATCAGCTCCCAGCTGCCCTCGATCAGGTCGAAGCCGCGCGGGAAGTCGCCGACGTTGTCGCGCGAGTAGTCGTCGAACACGAGGATCTCGTCGCCGGGCACGAAGTCGTAGTTGGCCCATGCGCCCTCACCCGGCTGGGGCGGCGGCGCGGCCGCGGCGGCGGCATCCCGATCGGTGATCGGCGCGCCGTCGGCGTCCGTGATGATCTCGCCCGAATCATCGACGAAGATGACGTCCTTGCCATCCTTCTGCGCGCGTTCCTGGCAGCCGGGATCATCCACCGCGCACCGGATTGCGTTGCGGATGAGGCGGTCGACCTGGCCTTCCGCCTCTCCGACGACGGCCTCCTTGGCCGCCTGCTTGATCCGCTTGAGTATCTGGGCCTCGGCCGTGTCCGGCTGCATGACCAGGAGGGCCAGCATCAGCAGGACGGGGGCGGTGAACGGTCGTGTACGCATGATGAGTCCTCCTCGCGGGTGGGGCAGCGCGGCGGGTAGGCGAATCCGGGGCGGTCGACGCCGGCGTGTGCGACGTCCGGGACTCGGCTCGTCAGGCATTCCGGTCGATCCGGAGCCCGCTCGAGCGGCTCGTCGGAGCACCGGCGGCTCGCCGTCGTATCGGAGCGCATCGCGCTGTCATTTCCCTGAACGGAGTGCGAGCCGGAATCCCGCCACCGGCCAGGCCTCGTCGTTGGTCGGAGCGCGCGGCAGCGCTCGCGAGCCGACCTCAGCAGCCGCGGCTGCTTGCGCAATCAGGGTGGGGCGGTACCTTGGCCCCACCGTCCCTGCGAGGGCCGTCCTCTCGACGACGGCCCTGCAGCGAGCGCCCGCTTCTCACGGTTCCCGCGACGATGCGTGACGAGTCCAGCCCCATCACTACCCTGCTGGCTCGCTGGAGCGAGGGCGATTCCGACGCCTATCCGGCGCTGATGGACCTCGCCTACGACGATCTCCGGGCGATCGCACACAAACGATTGCGTGCGGCCGGCGCCCGTGAGACCCTGTCCACGACCGCCCTCGTCCACGAGGCCTTTCTCCGTCTCGATGGGCACAGCGGCGGCACGTGGGAGAGTCGCGCCCGGTTCTACGCATTCGCGGCGCGCGCCATGCGGCACATTCTCGTCGACCATGCGCGGCGCCGCCGTGCGGAGAAGCGTGGCGGAGATACGGTCTGTATTCCGTTCGAGGAGGCGCGGGATGTGTCCGCCGTCGCGTCCGCGGATGTCGATGACGGCGCCGCGGATGTCATCGCGACCGACGAGGCGCTCGAGCGGCTGGCCGCGCTCCACCCGCGGATGGCCAGCATCGTCGAGCTCCGCTTCTTCGGCGGCCTCACCGTGCCCGAGACGGCGGAAACGCTGAGTACCTCGGTGCGCACCGTGGAGCGTGAATGGACACGCGCCCGAGCGTACCTGATGGAGGCACTGTCAGACGATGGGATCCACTGACGAGCTACTCTGGTCTCGCTGGGAGGACGTCGACCGCTGGCTTGACGCCGCGCTCGACCTTCCGCCCGCCGAGCGTCCCGCCCTCATCGAGCGCCTGACCGCGAAGGATGCGGAGTTGGGCGCCCTGCTCCGCCGGCTGCTGGCCCATGCCGCGGATGCGTCGCCGCGCCTCGATACGCCGGCCGGGCCGTTCATCGAGGAGCTGTTCCCTGAAGGTGCGGTGGAGCCGGATCTTCCCCCCGGCAGCACCGTCGGGCGATGGACCATCCTGCGGCAGCGCGGCCGGGGCGGCATGGCCACGGTCTACGAAGCCGAGCGCGCCGACGGAGCCTATCAGCAGCGCGCCGCGCTGAAGGTGCTCCGCCGCGGACTCGACACCGAGGACATCGTGCGGCGCTTCCTCACCGAGCGCCAGATTCTCTCCTCGTTGACGCACCCGAACATCGCGCGCCTGCTCGACGGCGGCTCGACCGCTGACGGGCGTCCCTTTCTCGTGCTGGAACTCGTGGAGGGCGAGCCGATCACTGCGTGGGCGCAATCGCACGACCTCGACGTGGCCGAGCGCCTGACGCTCTTTCTCGGTGTGGCCGACGCTGTACACGCCGCGCATCGCCAACTGGTAGTGCACCGCGACATCAAGCCGTCGATCGTCATGGTCGACGAGGACGGCCGCGTCCGGCTGCTCGACTTCGGCATCGCGCGGCTGCTCGAGCAAGGAAGCGAGCGCACGATGGCGGGCTCGCGCGTGCTCACACCGGAGTACGCCAGCCCGGAACAGCTCCGCGACGACCCGATCACCACCGCCAGCGACGTCTATCAGCTTGGGCTCCTGCTCCACGAGCTGCTCACCGGCCAGCGCCCCCAGTCAGAGCAGCCGAGGACGCGCCCGAGCCGGCTGGCGCGTGAGGCAGGAAACCAGCCGCTCGCCCGCCGCCTGCGCGGGGAGATCGACCTCATCCTCGACAAGGCGCTGCGCTCCGAACCCGAGGAGCGCTACGCCTCCGCGGACGAGCTCGCGACCGACGTGCGGCGGCACCTTCGCGGACTGCCCATCCACGCACATCCGGAGTCGACGGCGTACCGGATGCGCAAGTTCTTCGGGCGGCATCCGTTCGTGCTTCCGGTCTCCACGGCCGCAGTGGTCGCGCTCGCCGCGTTCATGACGCTGCTCGCCGTCCAGAACCAGCGGCTCGGCGCGGAGCGCGACGCGGCGGAGGCCGCCTCACGCCGCGCGCAGGAGACCAAGGCGCTGTTCATCAACCTGCTGCGCAGTCCCGATCCCTACTCGCCGGCGGATCCCGAGCGCGGCCGCGAGATCACCGTCGCCGAGGCGCTGCGCCTGGGCGCGGTCCGCGTGGACTCCGAACTGGAGACGGATCCCCTCCTCCGAGCCTCGCTCCTCGCGACGATCGGCGGGGTACTCAAGAGCCTCGGTCAGTACGGGGATGCCCGGTCGGTGCTCGAGCAGGCCGTCGTGCTGCGCACGGCGGAGGCTGATACCCTCTCGCCCATCTTCTCGACCGAGCTCGGACTGCTGAGTGGCGCGATCCGGGGTGTGGGACAGCTGGATACGGCGCTCGCCGTGTCGGAGCGGCGGCTCAGTCTCGAACGTCGACGCGACTCACCCGATCCCGCCCTGCTGGCGAGTGCGCTCAATGACCTCGCTGATGGGATCGATCACGCGGACCCGGCGCGCGCCGTGCAGCTGCAGGAGGAGAGCGTCCAGCTTCTTGGGGCCGCGGGCGGGGAGGAGCTCGGCCTCGCCCTCAAGGCGCTCGCCGACCGGTACCGCGGCCTGGGACGTGACGCGGATTCCGAAGCGGCGGCGCGTGAGGCACTCACGTTGCTCGAGGCTGCCGTGGGCGAGGATCACCCCAACACGGCGATGGCACGCCACACCCTCGGACAGACGCTCGGGGTGCGGGGCCAATTCGCGGAGGCTGCACCGCTGCTCGAACGGTCGCTCCGCGCGTTCGAGCGCGACATCGGGCCCGGGCATCCGTTCACGCTCTCCATGCGCGGCAATCTTGGGATCGCACTTCTCAGGGCCGGGAATCCGGCCCGCGCAGCGGAGCTATTCCGCGAGCTGATATCCGCGCAGGCGAGTGCCAACGGCGCCGGCCACCCGGAAGTCGGGAACGCCATGCAGAATCTGGCGGCCTCCCTGATCCCCCTGGGGCAGTTGGCCGAGGCGGAAGCGCTGACGCGTGAGGCGGAGGCACTCTATCGCGCGGTGCTGCCAGCCGGATCGATCGTCATCACCCTCCCCATGCTCACGCGCAGCGAGATCCAGCTCGCGCGCGGCAACTTCACGGCGGCACGGACGACGATAGACCGAGTGCGCACGGCACTCGACGGCAAGCTGCCGCCGAATCACCCGGCCGTGATCGTCGCCGACTGCCGGCTCGGACGCGCCCTGGCCGGACTCGGCGCTGAAGCGCGAGCGCGCACGCTGCTCGACGGCGCGGTGAGTCGGATGGCAGCGTCGGAGGGCGTGCGCGACGAGCATCGTCGCGAATGCATCGGCGCACGAGCGGCGCTCGGCACGGTGGCGTCGGTCGATTCGGTGGCGGGATAGCGCTCGGATTCGCGTTCAGCTGCATGGGATCGGGCTGTGCCCGCGTCGCCGCATCCTGAGCTCTGGACCTGGAGGTATCGTGCCCCGTCGCATCGTCCCACATGCACTGCGCTCGATGAGCGGTGTCACACTCACGGCCATGCTCGCCGTGACGCACGCGCTCGTGCTCACTCCGACCAGCGTTCACGCGCAACTCGGGATCACTGGCGCGTTCAACTACGCCAGCTCGGCGGAGCTCGATCCGTCGAGCGCCGGAGCGCTGTTCGAACGCGCACCCGCCGGAATCGGAGCCGACGTGCTGCTCCAGCGCGCGGGGCTGGTGCGCCAGGCGGGAGGACGCACCACCGAGGTCGTCGTCCACGTCATTCGGATGCGGGGCGGCGACGTGGTGGAGCGGGCGCGTTCCCGGCCCTTCCTGATGAGCGCGGGGCAGCAGATTCGCCTGGGCGACGTGCTGCCGCGGGAGGTAGCCGGGTGGAGCACGATGCGCGTGCGGCCTGCGGATGTCTTCCCCGCCTCCCACGCCATTCCTGCAGCGATGGGGAGCGACGACCCCGGTCGGTTCGTGACGAACGGCGTCTTCTTCGATAAACCGCGGGACTGGGGCCGCCGCGATGCGCTCTACATCATTGCGGTGCCATCACGCCCGGGGGAGGGCGCACAGGCGCGCCCGCTGTTGCTGCTCGGCGCACCCTGAGCGACACGTTCGCTGCTGCCTGGAGGGAGCTGGGCGACTCGCGCTAGCGCAGACATCGCCGCGCGCGCTGCTCCAGCCGGTTGTCGCGGGAGTCCTCTGGCGGTCGTCGATCAGCGGGCACGGGTGCGAACGATCGATTCCCGATCGGTCGGAGGCGATGATATTCCCGTCATGCTGACACGACATGGCGGCACGTTTGAGGCGACGCGCTTCCGCACGCCAAGGAAAGGGGGTGCGGGTGGAGCTGCGCTTCAGGCTCTGACGCGCCCGTGTTCGTGCCGCGCCCGCCTCACGAGTCGGCGACGCCAACCGCCGAGCACGAGACTTGAATGCGGTGCTCCCGCCCGGCGCAGCGCGATCTGTGTATCATTCGTTTGGCGATCGTCGTGCAGCAGTCCGCGGCTCGCGCCCCCCGCGCCTTGCCCCGGATCTCCGGTTCACCCCATACGGGACGGTCACGATGGCGGCACCACGATCGGATGCGATCACGAAGGTCGCGGAGTTGATGCGCGATCTCGACTTCTGCATGTTCACGACGCGATCCGCCGACGGCGCGCTGCACGCGCGCCCGACACGCGCAAGATCAGGGAGATTCGCGCCGAACCGCGCGTGCTGCTCAGCTACGCGGACACCGAACGGTTCACCTTCATCGCGATGAGCGGTACCGCCGAGATCGTGCGGGACGTGGAGAAGCAGAAGGAGCTCTGGCTGGAGGAGCTCGAGCGCTGGTTCGAGAACGGGCCGGAGAGCGAGGACGTCGTGCTCATCAGGGTCACGCCGGCGTATGTCGAGTACTGGACGGGGGATGGCGATGGGGAGATCACGCTGGCGTAGCTGGTCTCGTAACCTGGCGCCTCACGCATCGGCGTCGAGAATCTCGAACGGCTGCTCGATGCGTTGCGACTGGTGCGCACGACGTCCAGAACATCCTCAGGCGTCCGGCGAGTCGTGAGGCGGAGCGGCCGTGTCGCCACTGTCACTTCACACTGGAGGTCGTGTATGCCTCGAATCACGGACACCCGCCACGTGCTCGCCGTGCGCGACCTCGCCGCGTCGACCCAATATTACATGGACGTGCTCGGCTGCACGCGCGACTTCGGCGATGGGTCGGATGGGTGGAGCTTTCTCTCGCGCGACGACTTGCACGTGATGCTGGGTGAATGCCCGGACGATCGTGACGCGAGCGAGCTGGCCAACCACTCCTGGTTCGCTTACGTCACCGTGGACGGCGTCGATCTGCTACACGACGAGCTCGTCCGGCGCGGCGCGACCGTGATCGGCCCTCTGACCGACCAGGCGTGGGGAATGCGCGAGTTCGGGATCCGGACACCCGATGGGCACCGCATCCGATTCGGGGAGCCGATCGCGAACGGCTGACGCCTCGTGCCGCAGCCGTTCACAGGCGTAGACTCCCGCTATTGGACACCCGCCTGTGAGCGCCAACATCTCGATCGGCGTGCGCCGCCGCTGCCAGTGCGGTGGCGTCTACCGCGGCCTCGATGGGGCGCGGGGTTCTTCCAGACCCTCGGCGAGCTGACGGCGCCGCGCTGGGTACGGACGCCGACTCGTAGCGCGCTCCGCGCCTCACGCCGACGTCACCCGAGGAAGCGGCGCGCCAGTTGCTCCAGGCGATCGTCGCCCGCGCGCTCGGCTTCGACGCCGAGTCGCTCGACATGGGGGCGGAGGCGCGGCTCTCCCCAGTAGTAGCCCGTCGCGCGTTCGGCGAGCTGCGTCTCGCCCACGCGCGCGGCTTCGAGCAACGCGCGCGCGGCGGCCTCGTCATAGGCCGGATCGTCGCGCTCGGGTAGGCCGTAGTTGCGGCGGGGCATCTCCCCCTCCGCATCGTCTCTCAGGAATGCGCGTGACATGCACCGTCCTCCGTCGGTCGTGGCTCGCAATCGAACCTCGTTCGCAAGATAGCCGGATCGGCGATGGATGGGCGGGCGCTCTACATGGGTGGAGGATCGTGCGGCGCCGGTGCATACTCCCGCGATGACCGACCGGGGTGATGACCAGGTGCGAGATTTCCACGTGCGAGATCTCCACGTGCGAGATCTCCACCTGCGAAGTGATGCCGCCCGGCCGCTGCCACCGATGTTGGGGCCCACGCCCCGCCTGACGTCGTTCGTGGCGCACCATCGTCGGCCGCTGGCGCGGATCACCTGGGTGGCGCGCTACTTCCGACTGGCCGTGAACCTGCTCCCCCCCGCCCTCTTCGCCGTCGCGACGATCGGAAGCGGGACGATCAACCTGTCGGCGATCGTGTTCGGTGCGGTGGGGACGGTCGCCGTGCTCACCGGTTGGCGCGACCTCGATGCCTGACGCGACCGACGCGCCCGAGCCGGATTCCAGCGCACACCGCTGGATCACCGGCGCGTTCGGCGCGCTGTTCGTCGGTCTGGGCGCGGCAATCGTCGTGCTCGCAGCCGACGGAAACCGCCTCGGCGCCTATCTGGCGGCGCTCGTCATCGGTGGGCTCGGTGTGGATGCGATTATCAGCGCCGTCCGCCGCCGGCGCTCGCTCCTGTCGCGCATCGGTCCGCTCCCCTAGCCCACGCCCGCGGCTCAGTGCTGCGCGTCGAGCGCGGTGGCCGCTGGGGCGGTGCAGGCCGCAAGGTGCTGGTGGGCGAAGACCGGGTCGATCTGCGCACCGATCTCCTCCCGGAGCGCGGCGTGCAGCGTCGACCAGGCCGCGCGCAATCCCGGGACGTCCAGTTCGCCCGTCCGGCGCGCCTCCGCGGCGAGCCCCGACACCTCGGCGACGGCCGACGCGAGCATGGCGTCGACCAGTCGGGCGTTGACATCGTGGCGAAGTCCAGCGTCGGTCAGGATCCGGCGCAGGAAGTCGTCACCGCCGACCGCCAGCGACACCGCGCGCCCGAGTTCGGCGTCGACCGACGCCGGCGGAGTGAGGCCGGCCCGCACGAACGGCAGCATCCAGTTGTCGGCGTCGTACCGGCAGGACGGGTTCTCGAGCGCGGTCCAGACGTGCAGCACCCAGACGCGCGTCGACGTGGTCCGCGTGCCCGGCGCCGAGGCCCGCGGCTCCGTTCGGCGGCCGGCGCTCTCGTCGGCAAGCATGCCGCTGTGCTCGTGCCAGTACTCCGCCCCGCCCGGCGCCGACACGGGTTCGTCGCCCTGCGTGGTGAGCATGAATCCGGCACCGAGAAGCCTCGGTTGCCCGTCGATGGTGGCGTAGGCGAGCAGCGTCGGGCGCGACGCCTCGATCCGGCGCGAGATCAGTGACGCGGGATGCACCCAATGTTCGCCCATTCCCGGAAAGTCCGGTCCGACGCGGCGGTACCCCTCGGCGATCGCCACCCGCCGATCGGCGAAACGGGCGATTTCGCGCGCGGTCAGGTCGGCCAGCGAGTCGAGGGAGCGGGTGGCCGGCAGGCGGTCCATCCGATCCTGTTCCAGCGTGGCGAGCACCTGGGCCAGCAGGGGGCCGGTGAGCCCCTGCGGGAACCGGCTCACCCGCGCGAAGGCGGCGCGTCGTGTTTCGTCAGGCGCCGTCCCGGCCGCGACGCTGAAGTCCGTCCGCCGGAGTTGCATCGCCACCAGCCCACCGAGGTCGTCCCACTCGATGGAGGCGAGCCGACCGTTGGTCAGGATCTGCGCGCCGAGCGAGTCCACGGCGAACAGCTCGCCGCGCTGCAGCCGCCGGTCGTTGAGGAATCGGAACTCCACCGGAGCGCCCACGGGTGATACCGCCGGACGATACTGGCCGGGGCGCGTTCCCCACGCGCAGCCGGTCAGAACGACGAGCAGCGCACACAGCCCGACACGGGCTGGCAGCGCGACATGCGCGAGAACGATGGGCATCGGCACGCCTCAGCGAACGGGAATCATGCTGGAATAGAACGCACGCTCGAACGACGCCTGCTGTTCCGTCCAACGGGTGAGCGCGGTGCGCACGGCAGCATCGCCCGGCACGAACGGCTCGGATCGTTTCGGCTCGGCGAGCCAGGGCCCGCGGATCCACTCGCGGTACCAGCCCTGCCACGCGAGCAGATAGGTGGTGACGGTCCCCGCGTCAGGCGCGGGACGTGGCGGCGCGAACTCCAACCGCATCCGCTGTCCGGGGCGGGTCTCGAGATACTGGTCGTCAGGCTCGGCGATCGCGCGCACGGCGGCGCTGTCGAGCATCGGACCGCCTCCCACCGCAGGGGTGTCGACGATCACGCGGCCGACGGCGACGGTCGTCAGGCTCGGCCGCGAGACGTGTCCGGAGACCTGGATCTCGTCGATGCGCCAGTTGTCGGCGACAAAACGGAGCCTGACGCGGGCGGTCGGGGCATCTCTAGCGGGTCGTGGCAGGACGATCGCCACGTCGCGAAAGGCGATCGGCCCGATGTCGGCAAGTCGCGCCGTTCCCTCGAACGGCTGCCCCAACGGCGTCGGCACGCCGTCGACGGTAGCTCGCATGCCCATCGTGCGGATGTACCAGCGCGAGACGTCCACCGTCGTGGCGATGTGCTGGAGATCGCTGGTCATCCAGTCGATCGCGTCGCGCCCGCCGAGCATGCCTTCGTACAGGAGAATGGTACTGAGCAGCGAGTTGCGCAGGCGCAGGACCACGGCGATCGAGTCGCCCGCGGGGAGCCCGGCGATGTCGAGGTCGATCCAGTCGTCGAGATCCCCCTCGCGCGAACGGGCGATCGTCGTCGGGTCGGAGGCGAACAGCTCCCCGTCGGCGGCCTTCAGCACGGGGGTGACATCCCGACCCGCCCGATCGGTTCCGCGCTCCAGACGCGACATCGCGCCGACCTCAACGGTCCGCCCGTGCTGGTCGGGCACCACACGCGCGCCGGCCGCATGCTGCACCGCGACGAGCTCGATGTGATTGATGAAGTGCGTCTCCAGCGCCTCGTTCCGCAGCTCGAGCCGCACCGTGCCGTCCGCGTCAGGCCTCACGCGGAGCGGATCGAGGTCGCGATGCTCCATCAGTGGCGCGATCGCGTACGAGAACCCCTCGGCTTGAAGCACGGGGCCCGCACCGGTGTCGGCATAGACGGTCGGACACGATCCAAACAAGGCGACCGCCAGTCCGGCGAGCGCCACAGCGCCGGCCGCCGTCGCGGCGAGCGAGACGGCGATCGTGGGGAGGGCGAGCAGCTTCCCCTCGAAGCTCTCCACGCCGACCACGCTGTCCATCGGCACGCCCCCCGTCGCGGTGGCGACGGGGCTCATCAGCGCGTAGCGCTCGCCGGTGCCGCTGATCCGGTCACGGTTCACCCGTGCCCCGTCGCGGAAGATCACCGTGCTGCCGTCAGCCAGATGCACCTTCACGGGCGACCGGATCGTGTCCGTTCGCGTTGCGTCAGGCACGACCACCGAGCGGACGTCCGTCTGGTAGAACCGGTGAATGCACGCCGAGGTCAACACGACAGTCGCCGTGACGACGAGGATCGGCAGCCTGCGTCGTGCGGCACGGGACAGCGTCATCGGATGCCTCTTACGGTTGATAACGCCCAGCTGTTCACGCGCCCGCTATAGCGGCAGATGATCTGCATAGATAATACGCGGTTCGCGTCCGCCCTTTCCTCCCGCACCGTCGTCGGCGCGCAGGTACTCCCATTCCTCGAGCGTAACGCGCCAGGCGCCACTCGTGCCGGGCGTCCGCGGGGCGATTGCCTCCGGCAGCTCAATCTCCCCGGACCACGAGACGATCGTCCCGTCGGCGCCGAGGATCGGCAGGTCGTGCTGCGCCACCGTTACCCAGCCGAGGTCGGTTCCGACGGCCGCGTCATACCGCTCCAGTCGGGCCCGCATGGTGCGCGATGCGGCCACCTCGGCGACCACCGATCCTGCTCCCATCATTCGCGGCGGCGCGACGCCGCGCGGGTAGCCGACCGCGCCCGTCACCTGCACACGCGCGTGCGTATCGTCGGTGCGGCTGAGCGTCGCCGCACGTTCCGGGGCGAGCTGAACGAAGTCGCACATCGTCACCGGACCCAGATGCAGCCCCGGCAGCGAACTGGGCTGGTATCGGGCGATCGCGAGCTGCACGAAGGGCCAGAATGCGGTACCCGGATCCAGCGCGATGTCCACGAACCAGAGCCCGCGCGCCGGCGAGAACTCGGGCTCGTAGCCGAGCACCCACGCGCGCGGCTGGTCCTTCCAGTCGATGAGCCGGTGCGAGGCCACCGGCCCAACCGGGCGACCCGCCTCGCGTCGGTCGTCGAGCCCGGTGAACTGGAGCAGGTCCACCAGCGGCAGACTCGACCGCACCGCCGGCCCCTGCTGCCACCAGACCGGGTCGGCGCCCCACTGACTCACGGTGCCGTGGAGCAGCGCATCGGAGGAGGGCGCCACGATCACGCCCACCAGCTCGCCGTCGCCGGTCACGTACCACGGACGCTCGAGGTAGATGCGCACCCCCGACCGCCGCATACGACGAACGGCGAACGGCTGGGCGGGCTCCGTCTGCTCGTCCCACCGGAAGAGCGGCAGCACATCGCGCACGATCACCTTCGCCGGGCGCGCGGCGCTCGGCACGTCGATCGTCCGCGATGGACCGACCACCGAGAGGCTGTCGACGTCGGGCGTGACCTGCGGCGAGAAGTACTCGCGGTAACGTGTCGTCGCCCGCGGGGAGTAGGCGATCATTCGGTGCTGAGTGTCGCCCGTCTGGTGGACGGCCGCGTGCAGGCGCAGCACGGAGCCGTCGGGAAGCGGAAGCTGCTGTTCGGCCGCCGCGAGGACGATCAGGTCCTCGTCGTACTCGACCGTGGTCCCGAACGCCGCCGCCGTGCCGCTCACCCGTTCGGGGCCCGGCTTGGTGACGTCGTCCACCCACTGGGTCCAGGCTGCCTCCATGTCGATCCGCTCGGTGCTCGGCCCGTGCAGATCGAGCGCGCCGACGATCGCGACGCTCGTGTCGCCCGGCGCGCGCAGCGGGAGGAGGAGGGTCGGCCGCGGAACCTCGACGGGGCGCGGAACGGCGTGCACCAGGCGCACGCTGGCCGCCGGGGTGAGCCACCAGAACCAGCCGTCACGCGCCGCCTCCTGAAGCACGGGCAGATCTCGCATCGCCTTGGGCAACGACCGCCAGAGTCCCAGCAGGTCGAGCGCGTCGCGCCGGAGCGACGACGACATGCGCATCCGGAGCTGCTCCCCCGGCGGCACCGTCACCCGAACGACATGACCGTCCATCACCGCGCCCAGCGCCGGCCCGGACTCGAGCACCAGCCGCAGCGGGACGCGTTCCGGCCACTCGCCCGGATAGCGCAGCGTGATTCCCTCC
>JBBQHX010000052.1:0-17453 GCA_038324385.1 Gemmatimonadales bacterium
GAGCGCCGTCAGGCGCGAGTGTCGGGACGGGCTCTCACTATCATTTGGCCGGCCACGCGCCGATCCAGTGGCTAGCCGCCTTCGCCTACGGCCTGCTCATGTCGTGGCTCTGGGTCACGCGGCGCGACCTGATCGCGCCGCTCACCGCCCACGCGGTGACGAACTTCGTGCTGTACGTGTATGTGTTCGCCACGGGCAGCTGGGGGCTGTGGTAGAAGACAGAAGACAGAAGACAGGGACCGGCATAGAACGACTTGCCCGGCGAAGGCGATCCTGTGGGCGATACGTTGTCATCCCGCAGGAGCGCCGTCAGGCGCGAGTGTCGGGACGGGCTCTCACTATCATTTGGCCGGCCACGGGCGGGCGGGCGGGCGGGCGGGCGGGCGGGCGGGCGAGCGAGCGAGCTATGAGCGAGGGGGAGCCCATCCCGACATTCGCTCGCTTTGCTCGCTTCTGCGGGATGACAGTCTCGAGCCGCAGCTTCGATCTCGTATCTGCTATCGCCTAACTGCTATCTCCGAGCTTCTGTCTTCTGTCTTCTGTCTTCTGTCTTCTGCCTTCTGCCTCCTAACTCACGGATCCAGCAGCGGTCGCGCGACGATATCCATGTAGCTGACATACTCGCCATTGCCGAAGGCGTCGATCACGGCGTCGAGGGGAGAGGCGAGCTGGACGGAGAGATGGCCGGGGACGGCGTGGGGGTGCATCGCGCCATAGGTGCCGCGGAAGAGGCTGCGGACGAGGACGCTGCGTCCGTCGTGTGGCAGGGTGGCGAGGTTCTGTCCAAAGGCGTCGAGCTTGCGGTCGCGCGCGAGGTAGTACTCGACGTTCGAGGCGTAGAAGAGCGAGACCCGGCTGTCGCGCTCCCGCGTCCAGGCCCCGATGGCGGCCAGCGCGCGCGGTCCGGCGAGATCCCCGACCACCGGCACCACGAGGTTGCGGCGCTGTAGTTCCTGCACGTGGCGGAACCCTTCGACCGTCGCGAGATAGCTGCCGACGTTGCCATCGCGATCGCGCTCGAGCACCAGTTGCTCGTAGCTGGGATAGTACGGGCGCGGCCGCCGCCCGAGGCTCGTGTAGCGAATGCCGAGTCCCTCGGCGGCGTACGTGTCGTGGACGCGAGCGATGACGGCGAGATCGTCGTCGCTCAGGCGCATCGGAAGCCGGGCGATGCGGGCGTTGAGCCGGTGCCGGGCGTCGGCGATGCACCGCTCACAGGCCGGTTGGGCCGACACCCAGGCGACGATCTCCGCGATCGGCCGGTCGTCCCACGCGCCGAGGTCGGTGGGGACGGGGCGGCCGAACAGGAGCGCGAGGTACTCGAGCCGATTGCGGGCCTCCTCGAACGCCGCCTTGTAGAGCAGGTGGACGAGCGCGTTGTCGCGGCGGATGTCGATCGCGAAGGCGAACTCGGCGCGAACGGCGGCGATGTACGAGAATCCCTGGTCGGGCCCGACCCCGACATAGACGCCACCGTGTGCGCCGGCACGCCGGATGGCGCCGAGCACGTGGAGATAGGACGTCTCGTTGGAGACGAGATTGTCGCTGTCGAAGTAGCCGCCGGGCTCGGAGAGCGACGCGCTGAGTCTGGCGAACTCGGCCGGCGTGAGGGTGCGCGGCAGTTCGACGCGAGCGGCGGCGATGACGACCGGCGCATCCGGGAGATCGTTCCAGCGCGTAGAGCCGTGCCCCCCGATGAGGAGGGGCGCGAGGAGGACAGCGAGCGCCGTGAGGGCGAAGGGTCTGGGCATGAGCGGGAGCGTACGGGTTGCGGGGCGGCCGGTGGTCGACGCGAGCGCCCCCGTTCAACACGCAGCCGGAAACGCCAGCGCGCAAGAGAGATCTGCGAGCGCGACCCGGAACCACCGGGATCTTCCATCACGGCGTGGAGACGTTCTCCGGCTCCGATCCCTCGCGCCAGAGCGCGATGGCCAGCACGACCGACCCGACGGTGATGGCGACGTCGGCGATGTTGAAGGTCCAGAAACGCCAGTGTCCGACCCCGACGTCGATGAAGTCCACGACCCCGCGCGGAGAGCGCACACGGTCGTAGAGATTGCCGAGCGCCCCGCCGCAGATGAGCGCCAGCGCGGCAACCTGCCGGTCGTCCCGCGGCTGCGCGGCACGATAGAGCCAGAGGAGCGCGCCGAGAATCACGATCGTCAGCCCGACGAAGATCCAGCGAGAGTACGGACCGAGCGAGAGGCTGAACGCGGCGTACGGGTTATACGCGAGCGTGAACCGCACCACGTCGCCCACGATCTCGTGCGGCACGTACAGCCCCGGCAGCCGCTCCTCTGCCAGGCGCTTCGTCGTGCAGTCGGACAGCAGGAGCAGAAAAAGCAGCGGCCAGAAGAGGCGAGCCTTTCGTGCGATGCGGGACGCCATGGGGGGCGGGGCGATGGGCGATGGGCGATGGGCTACGGGCTTCGGGGGAAGGTTGTCATCCCGCAGGAGCGCCGTCAGGCGCGAGTGTCGGGATCGGCTGCCCCTCGCCCATAGCCGGCCAATGGAGCATGTAGGCCCATCCCGACACTCGGGCGCTGCGCGCCCTCCTGCGGGATGAAACCCTCCCCTTGCGCCTTCTGCTCCTGTCTGATGTCATCTCGCTCTTAGCTCCTAGCTTCTGCAGTCCCATAGCCCACAGCCCATAGCCCATAGCCGCCTCTTTCACCACCCGATCCCGTAATCCTCCCCGTGATTACTCGATGCGCCCCACATCGTGCGGTGCTTGCGGTCGAAGAGGATCGCGTTGATCGGGCCTGACGTGCGGGCGCTGGTCTCCAGGGTGTAGCCCATCTGTTCCAACTGCTCGCGAACGGCCGGCGGGGTGGACGATGCGACGAGGAGGCGACCAGGGCGTGACTCATGGACGCCGAACGAGGCGCGCATCTGGAAGCTGTTGATGTTCGGCGCCTCGGCCGCCTGCTGCGGCGTCATCCCCCACTCGACGATGTTGAGGAAGTACTGCAGCAGGTTCTGATCCTGCGAATCGCCACCCTGAACGGCGAAGGAGAGGAATGGTTCTCCGTCGCGAAGCGCGAGCGTCGGCGTGAGGGTGACGCGGGGGCGCTTGCCGGGCTCGATGACGTTGTACGGGCCGTCGTTCGGATCCGTGACGAAGCTCTGCGCGCGCTGGCTCAGTCCGACCCCCGTGCGACCCGCCACCACCGCCGGATTCCAGCCGCCGCTCGGCGTGATCGAGACCACCCAGCCTGACGTGTCGGCCGCCTGGATGGTCGTGGTGCCGGCATAGAAATCCTCGTAGAATCGCTGATCCTCACCGTCGTCGACGAAATCGCCGGTCGCGTCAGGCGGCGGAACACGGTCCTGCTGGCCGCTGCGGTGCAGCGTGTCGGGCGCAGGAATCACCGTCCAGCGCGCGAGGATGTCGGCGAACGGGTTGGTGCCGCCCTGGAACGGATACGGATCGCCCGGCTTCACGTCCGGATCGTTGCGCGTCCAGTCGATCGTCGCGGCGCGTGAGGCGGCGTACTCCTTCGACAGGAGGCCACGGGTCGGCTCGTCCGGCGGAAAGTATGTGTCGCCATAGTAGAAGTCACGGTCGGCGAACGCGAGGTTCATCGACTGGTAGAGCGCGTGCATGTAGCGCGGCGTGTTGTAGCCCATCTCCTTGAGGTTCATCGGCTCGAGGATGTTGAGCGCCTGCAGCATCACGGGGCCCTGCTGCCAGACCGGGAGCTTGTAGACGGTCACACCCCTGTACGTCGTCGAGACCGGCTCCTCGATGCGGACCTTCCAGTTCGCCAGGTCCTGCATGGTGAACAGTCCGCCCTCCTCGCGCGTGCCGCGCACGAGTTCCTCGGCGATGTCGCCCTGGTAGAAGCGGTGGTAGGCGGCGTAGATCGCCTCGGAGCGGCTCTTGCCGGACGCGAGCGCCTGCGCCTCGGCCTCGATCAGCCGGCGCAGCGTCATGGCGAGATCACGCTGCACGAAGATCTCGCCCGCTTCCGGCGCGGCACGGCCGCCCGTGGAGTCGAGACGGGGCAGCATGATCGCGCGCGAGTACGTCCACTGCGCGAGTCGTTCCCTCTCGCGCTCGAAGGCGTCGGCGGTCTGCGCCTCGATCGGGTAGCCGTCGGCGAGCTGCAGCGCGGGCCCGAGCACGTCCGCAAGCGACTTGGTGCCATACTCCGCCAGCATCGTCATCAGCCCGCCGGGCGTACCGGGAGTGACGGCGGCGAGCGGCCCGTATTCGGGCGGATACCGGTGGCCAAGGGAGCGGTAGTGTTCGGCGGTCGCACCGGTGGGTGCGACGCCGAGGGCGTTGATCCCGATGACCTTCTTCGTATTGGGATTGTAGATCAGCGCCTGTGTCTCCCCGCCCCACGAGAGCACGTCCCACATCGTTGCGGTCGCGGCGAGCATGGCGCAGGCGGCATCCACGGCGTTGCCGCCCTGCTGGAAGATCAACGCGCCGGCGGTGGCCGCGAGCGGCTTGCCCGTGATCGCCATCCAGTGCTTCGCGTGCAGCGGCGGCTTCTGCGTTCGGCGCGACGGCAGCTCCTGCGCGCCGGCATCGTGAGGCGCGATCGACGATCCGACCAACGGAGCGGCGACGAACAGCGCGAAGGCGACGAGCAGGCGGCGCGATCGGGACACGGGAACGCTCCAGCGTCAGGCGTTGGGGTCGTAGTGGATACCGGCCGCGCGGAGACGCTCGAACGCCTCCGCCATGCGGGCCGCATTCGCGACCAGGGAGACACGGAAGAACCGATCGCCGCCGGGGCCGAAGGCGTTGCCCGGGGTGACGACGACGCCGGCCGTGTCGATCAGATGCGCCGTCCAACCCTGCGCGGTGAAGCCGGCGGGCACGGGAAGCCACACGAACATCGTCGCGTGCGGCGGCTCGAGCGGCCAGCCGAGGGCGCGGAATCCCTCGACGACGAGATCGCGGCGCAACCGGTACTCGGCGACGATCGGCGCGGAGAGCGTCTCCATCTGGTCGAGCGCAAAGGCGGCACCGGCCTGAATCGCGCCCGGCGTGCCGTAGCCCATATTCGTGCGTACGGCATAGAGCACGTTCATCAACTCCGGGCCACCCACGGCGAAGCCGATTCGCGAGCCGGCCATGCTGCAGCTCTTGGAGAGCGAATGAAACTCGACCGCGACGTCGCGCGCGCCGGGAATCTCGAACACGCTCGGCGCGACATAGCCGTCGAAGGTGATCTCGGCGTAGGCGAGATCCGACACGAGCACGATGCCGTGACGGCGGCAGAAGGCGACCGCTGTCTCGAGAAACTCTCGTGTGGCGACCGCGCCGGTGGGGTTGTGCGGATAGTTGAGGATCATCAGCCGCGACCGCGCGGCGATGTCGTCAGGCACCGCCGACAGGTCCGGAAGAAACCCGCGCTCCGCCGTCAGCGGCAGCAGATAGACGTCGCCACCGACGAGCCCCGTCGCCCGCGCATGCACCGGGTAATAGATGTCGGGGATGAGCGAGATCACGCCGGGATCGGCGAGCCCCATCGTGAGGTGCGCGATCCCTTCCTTGGCGCCGCTCAGGCAGAGAATCTCCGTCGCCGGATCGAAGGCGATGCCGAATCGGCGCTGCATGTAGTTCGCCGCGGCCTGCAGGAAGCGATCGGTGCCCCGAAACGGCGGATAGCCGTGATGTCGCGGGTCGTGCAGCGCCTCGGCGATTACTTCGAGGATCGGCGCCGGCGTCGGCTGATCCGGGTTCCCCATGCCGAGATCGATCAGCGACGCCCCGCCCGCCCGCGCCCTCGCCTTGAGCTCGTCCAGCCAGGCGAACACGTACGTGGGAAGGTCGGTCAACCGCCGCGTCGGCACGCAGGCGCTGGATGGAGCAGGATCGAGGGCGAGCGTCATGGGGGAGGGACTGGGTGCGGGCGGCTCCGCCGCCGGTGTCGGGTGCCAGGTGCTGGGAGCACCGCACACTTCCCACTTGGAGAATAAGCGATGGGCGTGCACGCGACAGCAGACGCCGGAGTGATACACCGCGAAACCGCGCGGCCCCGCCCCCCGCCTACCCCCGCTCCAGCACGACCACCTCATCCCCCGGGACCAGCGTCCAGCGGGAGAACGCGCCCGGGTTGAGATGGATGCCGCCGCCGGGGGCGGAGCGCCAGGCGGCGATGCGCACGCCAAGGGCTATCGCGCCGGCGGCGCGGGCCATTCGGGAGATGTCGGCGAAGGTGTGTTCCGCGCCCGGGGTGCCGAGCTGGCCGATCGGGCGGAAGCGAAGCTCCGCGTCGCCGGGGCCGAAGAGGTCCTCGAACACGGCGGCCAGTTCGCGGCGCAGCGCCACCTGCGTCAGCATGTGACCCAACAGCAGCGGACTCACGATCAGTTCCGCCTCGCCGCGCGGAAAGAGGCGGACGTTCTCCGGGTCGAGCAGTTCGACGAGCACCGTCGGGCGCCGGGCGACGCCCTGCAACGCCTCCTGGAGTACGAGGTAACCGAGGACCGTCCGCGCGTCGGATTCCGATTCGTCGTCCTGCCAGTCGGCGGCGAGGAAGACCACCTGGTCGTACCCCGGCGGCTCGAGCGCGGCCAGCACCGACAGGCGGGCGTAGTCGCCCTCGTGGTGGCGGACTGCGCAGCGCGCGGGTTCCACCGATCGTCGCTCCAGCTCGGCGCGACGGTCGGCGGCCGGCACCCGCGACAGCACGTCGACCGAGAAGCGCTCGCCGCCAAAGCTGTCGAGCTCGCGGAGGAGCGCGGGAAACTTGTGGCTCCAGCCGAGCACGAGCACGCGCCGGTGCGCCATCACCGGAAAGGGCGCCAGCGCCGGCTCGGCGGCGTGGGCCGCGGGCGCGTCCGCGGACGTCGTGGCCGGCGCGATCGGGGCCGTGTCGTCGAAGGCGCGGGCCAGGAGCACGAACCGGTCGTCGGCGCGCAGACGGAGCGAGGCGGGCGGATCGAGCAGCGGCTGATAGCTCGTCTCCTGCCGCCGAACGAGCCCGAGTGGAATCGCGTTCGGAAAGGCGTTGGCGGTGGCCGACCAGGGGAGATCGGTCCAGCCAACCGCTTCGCGCACGTAGATCTCGTTTCCCTGGTCGTGCGAGAGCAACTCGCCGTAGACGTAGGAGAGCCCCGGGTGTCGGATGTTCTGCGCGACCAACTGCGCGATCACCAGATCGCCGGCGATGATCTCGATCGGGCCGCCATAGGCGCGACGGGCGACGGGAATCTTGTCGGCGTCGGTGAGTTCGGCGACCACCAGCGGCCAGTCGTGCGCCTCCCCGGCCGACTCGCTGCCGCCGCCGGCCGACAGCAGCACCTTGATGACACGCGCATCGCGCGAGACGCGTGAGTCCGCCGTTCCGTCGAACGAGGGAACGATGATCGCCGCCGCATGCCGGTACGACACCCGTCGCAGATGTTCGGCGCGCATCGGCGAGCCCGACCGGAGGATGATCTCCTTCGGATCCCAGAACTCGCCCACCCGTTCGCGGAGGTCCTGGACCAGTTCCGGGGTGGTGTCCTCCACGAGCACGACGACGCGCAGTCGCCGCGCCCCGTGCCCCTCCAGAAAGCGGCGGACGCGCCCCTCGGCGACCAGCAGCTCGCGGACGATCGTGGCGGTGCGCGTGGTCCAGCCGAGGACGAGGATGTGATTCGACTGCGCGATCGGCGTGAGGCCGCGCTGCAGATCGGTCAGCGTCTGGTTGAGCCACTGCGTCATGATCGCGACCAGCGCGCCCAGAAACACGACGTAGCCGAGGACGGTGAGCAACGTGGAGACCGTCCGTCGCCACGTGCCGGCGTCGTCGCCGAGGTATCCGGGGTCGGTCAGCCGGAGGAAGGCCCACCAGACGGCGTCGCCACCATCGGCGAAACCGTCGCCGGTCTCGAAAACGAGAACGCCGCCGATGATCGAGAGTACGGCGACGAGCAGCATGATCACGAGGAGCCGGTGGAACGGCCCCCGGAGCAGAAAGCGCTCGAGTTCGAACTTGATGCGATTGCGGGCGCGGTGCGGCACGGCGGGAAGGTGCGGGACGCGAAACTCGGCGGGGTGGGCTCCGTCTTGCCCTGAAGCGTGGTGCGGGACGGCCGCGTTCGCCATCGTCTGCGACCGTGGCCAGGCGCAAGATGCAGCGTGGGTCGCGCGCGCCGCCATTGGGTTCGCCGCCGTCATGCCCGTTGCGATCGTGCGCGGCGCGATCGATCGTGCCCGACCGCACTCCCGCACCCCATCACCGCGTCATGTTCGCGACCGCCGCACTCACGCTGCTCCTCCAGGTTGCCACGCCGTCCGCGTCCGCTCCGGCGACCGCACCGGCCGGCGACACCCTCCGCGGCAACTACGCCACGGCCGCCCTCGCGCGATTCATCGACCGGGCTGCCGAGCGAAATCGGTACGCCCCGCGGGATCTCCGCGGGTACCGCGCGGCGGTGACGAGCGAGATCGGCGTGCTCACCCGGCGCGAGGACGGAACCGAAGCGGTCGCCAGCGTCGAACAGATGGCCAGCACGGCGCGGTGGACTCGACCGGGAACGCTGGACCAGCGCGTCATCGGCTACCGGGCGCAGAGCATCGGCCCCGGACTGTCGGCGCTGAGCTTCGTGGAGCGGCCGTGGATCGTGCCGACGCTGTACGGCAACCGGATCGCGCTCTTCTTCGGGCAGGACACCAGCGAGCTCGGCGTCGCGCGGCGCGAGCGGGCGCGGCGGCAGCGCGCGGCGAGCAACGAGGAGCCGGTGCTCGCCGTGCATCCGCTCGCCGAGGACCGCGACCGCGTCTACCGGTTCACCGGAGGCGACACTGTCGCGACGATACGCGTACAGGGGCGCGTCCTGCCGATCGTGCGGGTGCGCGTCGAGCCGCAGCGCGATCTGACGGGACGCGTGTTCGTGTTCCGTGGCGAGATCGACGTCGACGCGGCGCGGCACCAGATCGTCCGCATGCGCGGCCAGTTCCTCGTCGTGAACGAGGAGGTGTCGATCCTCGGGCGGATACGGCGGGCGATCGCCGAGCCGCTGGCGTTCGTCGAGCTGGAGAACCAGGAGTTGGAGGAGCGCTACTGGCTGCCGGCGAGCCAGCGGGTCGAACTCCAGGTCGCGACCCCGACGGCCGGCGACGGGCGGGCCGTCATTCGCGTGACCTCCCGCTTCCGCGACTATGCGCTCGACATCGACCGAACGCTCGCGGTGTCGGAGCCCGGCGCCGCGGACAGCCTCGCCGCGCCCGACGCGGCCGCCGTCGCGGCCGCGCTGGCCGACACCCTGATTCCGCCGCGCGTGAGCCTCCGGCTCGCCCCGCGCGACACGCTCGACGCCTACCGCGACTGGGAGCTACCGATCGGAGCGGCCACCGCCGCGGTGAGCAGCGACGACTTCGACGACGTCGCGCCCGACCGGCTCCGTCCGACCGGGGCGCCGCGCTGGGACGTCGCCGTGGAGCGCGCGTCGGACCTGATCCGGTTCAACCGGATCGAGGGGCTGTTCACCGGTGCGGGGGTGACCTACCGGCTCCGCGACCGGTTCCCCGGGCTCACCCTGGCCGCCAACGGCGGGTGGGCGTGGAGTGAGCGCACGCCGCGCGGCCGCATCCAGGCCACGCTCGAGCGCGGCCCGTGGACACACGTCGCCCTCGCCGGCCGCCGACTGGATCTCACCAACGACTTCCGCGTCGCCTTCGATTCCGGCAGTTCGGTCGCGGCGCTCTTCTTCACATCGGACGACTACGACTACGTCGACCGCCGTCTGGCCACCGTGCAGACGCGGCGCCGGTTCGGACTCGGTCGCCGGTGGGAGGCTCGGCTGCTCGGCGGGCTGGTCGCCGATCGCGCCGCACGGGCCGCACTGGACTACGGCATCTTCCGCGGTGATTCGGCGTTCCGCCCGAACCGCGGGGTGGACGAGGGCGACTACGGGCAGGTGGTCGCCGAGCTGCTGCTGAACCCGAACGCGGCGGCTGAATTCCTGCGCCCGGGGCTCGGCGCAGTGCTCCGCTGGGAGGTCGGGCGCGGCGGCCTGGACTACAGCCGCACGGACGTCCGCGTGACGGCACGCCGCTATGCAGGCGACTGGACGTTCGCGGCGCGCGGAGACGCCGGCGCGGTGTTCGGCGCGACGCTGCCGGCGCAGCAACTGTTCGAACTCGGCGGCTCGGCGCGGCTCAGTGGCTATGACTACAAGGAGTTCGTCGGCGACCGGGCGGCGATCGTCGCGGGCGAAGCGATGTGGACGTCGCCCTTCCTGCGGGCGCCAATCGTGGTGTCGCTACCGTTCGTCAGGCGCCTGGTCCTGCCTGGCGCGTCGCCGGCACTGTCGGTGGGGGCGCAGAGCGGCTGGACGAGCCTGACGTCGGCGGGCGGTCGTGCGGCGGCGCTCCGGCTCGGGACGCGGGTGGATCCGATGCTGGGCACAGTGGTGCCGGTGTCTCGCGAGACGGATGGCGTGCGGACGACGGTGGAGGCGCGGCTGCGGTTTTTCGGCGGGGCGATCGGGGTCGGCGTGGCGCGGGCGGTCGATCGGGGAGCGCCGTGGCGGTTCGTGGGTGGGGCGGGGGTGGTGTGGTAGCCGCGTCTGTCGCGCTGCCCGTGCGATTACGGGACGACGAGGCCATCTTGCAAGCCTCACGACCGTGAGTCTACGTCTCCCACGAACTCCCCGATCATCCCGATCTCCGTCTCCAGCCGCACGCCGAACTTCGCTTCCACCGCCTCCTGCGCGTGCGCGATCAACGCGCGTACGTCACGCGCCGTCGCGTTTCCGAGGTTGATCACGATGTTGGCGTGAATGTGCGAGATCTGCGCGCCGCCGATGCGAAATCCCTTGAGCCCGCACTGATCGACCAGCCGCCCCGCGCCCATCCCCTCGATCTTCTTGAAGATCGACCCCGCGCTCGGGTGGATCTGCAGCCACGGATGCCGCGCCCCGCGCCAGCTCAGATTCTCCTGCATCACGCGGTGCATCACGTGCGGGTCGCCCGGCGTGAGGCGAAAGGTCGCGCTCAGCACGTAGTCGCGCCGATGATGAAAGACCGTGTCGTCATAGCCGAACGCGACATAGTCGGCGCCGACGGTCCTGCGCGCCCCTTCCTCGCTCAGGATGTCGCACGACTCGAACACCTCGGCGATGAACACCGTGCGCTCGCGGTCGGGGGCCGGGGAGAGGAAGTGCAGGTTCTGCCAGACCGCGCCCCCGACCGTGCTCGGGATCCCGATGAAGTGCTCGAGTCCCGTCAGTCCGTGATCCACCGTGGCGAAGATCAGGTCGTTCATGATCGCGCCGCTCTCGGACCAGACGCGCCCGTCCTCAGGCGTGATGCGGTGGTGCCGGGCGAGGTTGCGGATCACGATCCCGCGGAAGCCCCCGTCGCCGATCAGGACGTTGGCGCCGAGGCCGAGCACGAAGTAGGGGAGGCCGAGGTCACGAGCGGCAGTGATGCCGTCGGCCAACTCGTCGGCGGTGGTCGCGTCGTACAGCCAGTCGGCGGGACCCCCAATGCGGAAGGTGGTGTACGGAGCGAGTGGTGCCTGTTCGCGCAGCCGGGTCGCGTCGAGACGCGTCCGGAGCGCGTCGCCGAGGGCACGGTGTCCGGCGGGATCGGTGATGGGGAGTGCGGTCATGTGTGGAAGAAACACTGGCTGCATCTGCCCCGCCACTCTCCCGCCGCACGCGCGTCACCGGCCGCGATTCCCCTCTTCAATCCGATTCGCCTCGTGAGGATCGTCTCCGTCCTGCATCCACGACGTGCTCGCCGGTTCCGCCGGATCGCGGCCGCGATCGCGCTGCCGCTCCTTCCGTCCGCAACCATGTCCGCGGGCCCCGCGCTCGCGGTCGCCGCCGCCGCGGTCGCGCTGCTCCCTGCCCTGCCGGTTGACGCGCAGCGCCGCGATCTCGAACGGATCATCCAGCGCCAGGTGCTCGACAACGGTCTCGAGGTGATCGTGGTCGAGAGCCGCGCCGTGCCGCTCGCGACGGTGGAGCTGGACGTGAAGAACGGCGCGTTCACGCAGACGCCGGAGTTCGCCGGGCTGGCGCACCTCTACGAGCACATGTTCTTCCGCGCCAACCGCGACCATCCGGAACCGGGGCGGTTCATGATCCGCGCCGGTGAACTCGGCGCCGCGATCAACGGGACCACGCGCGAGGAGGTGGTCAACTATTACATGACGCTCCCCGCCGACAGCCTCGAACCGGCGCTCCGCCTGATGAACTCCGCCGTGCGCGCGCCGCTTTTCCTGGAAGCGGAGATGGCGGCCGAACGTCTGGTGGTACTGGGTGAGTACGACCGCGCCGAGTCGAGCCCGTTCTTCGCCTTCGAGAATGCGATGACGCGCGCTCTGTACCCGGGCAACTTCAGTCGCAAGAACACCATCGGCGACCGCGACGTGGTCGCCACGGCGACGCCCGCGATGATGCGGGCGATCCAGGCGAAGTACTACGTCCCCAACAACACAGTGCTCATCGTCACCGGCGACGTCGACCCGGCGCAGGTATTCGCCTCGGCGCGCCGCATCTTCGGCAGCTGGGCGCGCGGCGCCGATCCGTTCGTGGCCGACCCGATCCCGGCGATTCCCGCCATCCGCGCCGACACCGCGGTGATCGTCGAGGCCCCGGTGAGCGCGATCTCGGTGATGCAGCAGTGGCAGGGGCCGAGCGTGGGGCGCGACCCGCAGGCGACGTACGCCGCCGACGTCTTCAGCGACGTGCTGAATAACCCGAGTTCGGGGTTCCAGCGCCGCCTCGTCGACAGCGGGCTCTGGCAGGGGGTGGGGGTGAACTATTACACGCTCAACAACGTCGGGCCGATCTCGATCAGCGGGCAGACGACGCCCCAGAATCTCAAGGCGGCGCTGGCCGCGCTCGATGCGGAGATCGCGCGCTTTGCCGAGCCGGGGTATATCAGCGACGAGGAGCTGACCTTCGCCAAGGCGGAGCGCGCCGTCTCGTCCGCTTATGGCAACGAGCGCGTGTCGGGGCTCACGCACACGATCGGCTTCTGGTGGAGCGTGGCCGACCTCGAGTACTTCATGAACTACGTGGATGAGATGGCCGACCAGACGCACGCCGACCTACGCCGCTACGCCAGCACGTACATCGTCGGGAAGCCGCGGGCGACGGGGGTGCTGCTCGCCCCCGCGACGCGCCAGCAGCTCCGCCTGACGACGCGCGACCTCGCGCCGACGACGGCCGGGAAGGTGGTCCAGTGATGGCGGCGCGCACGCGCGCGGCCCTCGGACTGGCGCTCGGCGGATTGGCGTGCTGCCTGACGACGTCGCCGCTGGTGGCGCAGCAGGCGCCGCCGTCGAGCGTACGAACCGGACCGGCCGCGGCCGCCGGCGCGACAGCCGCGCGGCAGACCGCCGAGACGGTGAGCTACGTCGTCGACGGCGTGCGCATCGTGCACCGCACCGGGATGGCCAACGACGTGGTCGCCGCCAACGTCTACCTGCTCGGCGGCGTCAGGCAGGTCACGCCGCAGACGGCCGGCATCGAGCCGCTGCTGCTGATCGCCTCGGAGCGGGGCACGCGGAGCTATCCGCGTGAGGCGCTGCGGCTCGCGATGGCGCGTCAGGGTACGTCGATCGTGATCGATCCAGGGGCCGACTGGACGATGATCGGCGCTCGCGCGACCACCGCGACCTTCGACTCCACCTTCGTCGTTCTGGCCGACCGCATCATGCATCCACAGCTCGATCCGGCCGACGTCGAACAGGTGCGCGGCCAACTGCTCAGCGGCGTCAGGCAGCGGCGCGACAGCCCCGATGCGCTGCTGTCGTATCTCGCCGACAGCGTCGCCTTTGGCTCGCATCCCTACGCCGTGCCGGCGAGCGGTACCGAGCGCTCGCTCGGTGCGATCACTGTCGATGACCTGCGGCGCTATCAGCGGGAGCAGATGGTCAAGTCGCGGATGCTGCTGGTGGTCGTCGGGAACGTGGAACGGTCGCGCGTCGAGCGCCTCGTCCGCGCAACACTGGCGACGCTCCCCGAGGGGAGCTACCGCTGGTCGATGCCGCCCGCGTTCGCGCCGATGCGCAGCGAGATCGCCGTCACGCCGCGCGCGCTGCCGACGAACTACATCCTCGGCTACTACGCCGGTCCCCCCGCGTCGAGCCCCGACTATGCCGCCCTGCGCGTCGCCAGCGCGGTGCTCTCGGGCCGGCTGTTCAACGAGATCCGTGTGCGGCGTAACCTCACCTATGCGGTGGATGCGCCGTTCATCGAGCGGGCCGTGGGCGCGGGAGGGCTGTACGTGACCACCGCCTCCCCCGACACGGTGCTCGCCTACATGCGCTTCGGCATCGAGGAACTGCAGACGGGGACGATCGATCCGCGGGGGCTCGAGCAGCTCGTGCAGGGCTTCATCGTCCAGTACTTCATGGACAACGAGACCAACGCCGACCAGGCGGACTTCCTCGCGCAGGCCGAGCTCTATCGCGGCGGTTGGGCCGTCGCCGACCGGTTCGTCGACGAACTGCATGCCGTGACGCCGGCCGACGTGCAGCGGGTCGCGCGCAGCTACATGCGCAACATCCGCTTCGCCTACCTCGGCGACCCGCGGCGGGTCCGCCCAGAGCTATCCCGGATCTTCTGACGTGACCGGGCGGCGGGTGCGCAGCGCCGATCAGCGCGCCCGCTGCCTCACGACGTCGGGCAGCGCCGCGCCGTCGTTGAGCCGCCCGTTTGCACTGGACAGCGCGCGGGCGGACGAACCTCAGCGAGCACGCCGCACGAGTACCGCTGCGACGTCGTCGAGCCCGAGCCCGAGGGCTCGGAGGGCGACGAGGGTGTGATAGATGATGTCACCCGCTTCCTCGGCCGCGCGCGGGGTGTCCTCGTCGGCACAGGCCACGGCGAGCTCGGCGGCTTCCTCGCCAAGCTTCTTCAGGCGCAAGTTCCGATCTCCCAGCAGTCGGACGGTGTAGCTCGGACGCGGCGCTGGATCGGCGGTGACGGTCCTGCCCTGATCGGCCGCGGTATGCCCGTTCACCGCCCGCATTTCGGCCGCGCGTCGTGCGATCGTCACGTCGAGCGCGCGCAGCACCGCCGCTCCGTCCAGCACATCGCCGGACGGGGACAGATGGTCGCCTGACTCAGCCGCCGCGTCGACCGCCGGCGGTGCGTCGAAACAGGTCGTCGCCCCCGTGTGGCACGCCGGCCCGGCCGGCACCACGCGCGCCAGCACCGCGTCGCGATCGCAGTCGCTGGCGAGGCCGACCACCCGCTGCACGTTGCCGCTCGTCGCGCCCTTGTGCCAGAGCCCGCGTGAGCGCGACCGGTAGTGCATCTCCCCCGTCGCGAGGGTGCGCTCTAGTGCCTCACGATCCGCGTACGCGACCATCAGCACGGCGCTCGTGGCGTCGTCCTGCGTCACGACGGTCACCAGTCCATCGCCCTTCGCGAAATCGAGCGTGTTCAGGTCGAGCATGGAATCTCACCGGTCCAGGTCAGTCGAGCATGAAGACGAGCGCGGCGGCGACGACGCGACAGGCGGTCGTCAGGCAGGCGCCGGAGGAGCCAGCAGGGCGCGCACGGGGGCGCCGATCACCCCGTTGGTGGCGATCGCGCTTCCCCCGAACGCCGTCTCGACGCCGTCCCAATCGGTGAACAGGCCGCCGGCTTCCACGATGATCGGCTGCAGCGCGGCCGCATCCCAGGGCGACAGGATCGGGTCGGCCATCACCTCGGCGCGCCCCGTGGCGACGAGCAGATAGCCGTAGCAGTCGCCCCAACTCCGGCTCACCGATGCGCGCTCCGAGAGGGCGCGCCATCCCGCCCACCGCTCGGGGCGATCCAGAAAGCGGTCGTCGGTGGTGAGCACGGTGCTGGCCGCGATGTCCGCCACGGTCGACACGGCCGTTCTGGCGCCATTGCGCCAGCATCCCGCGCCGGGAGCGGCCACGAGCAGGTCGCCGACGGCGGGGAAGTACGCCGCGCCCGCGAGTACGCGATCGCCCTGTGCCAGCGCGACCAACGAACCCCAGAGCGGCACGCCGCGGACGAAGCTCTTCGTGCCATCGATCGGGTCGACGATCCAGCGCAGCGTCGCATCTTCGCGCAGTGCGCCCAACTCCTCGCCGAGCACGCCGTCGTCGGGGAAGCGACGCTCGACCCACTCGCGCACGACCTGCTCCGCCGCCCGATCGGCGATGGTCACCGGGGAGCCGTCGTGCTTGGTCTCGATCGTCAGGCGGTCGCGAAAGTGCGACATGGCCGAATCACCGGCGAGGCGGGCGACCTCGCCGATTGCCTCGAGGCGGAGATCTACCGCGAGGGTCGCCGCTGACCGCGAGCCGGGTGGCGTGGAGGCGGACATCAACGCACCGCCGTCCGAACGGGAAGACCGGCGGCGATCATCTCGGCCTTCATCGCTCCGACCGTCGTTACGCCGTCGTGCAGGATCCCCGCGACCAGCGCCGCATCTGCCGCGGCGCCGAGAATCACGTCGCAGACGTGCGCCGCGCTCCCCGCTCCGCCTGACGCGATCACCGGCACCGCGACCGCGCGCGCGACCGCTCCGGTCAGCGGGAGATCGTAGCCGGTGCGCGCACCGTCGCGGTCGATGCTGGTGAGCAGGACCTCGCCCGCGCCGCGCCGGACGCACTCCCGCGCCCATTCGACGGCGTCGAGCCCGGTGGCCGTCCGCCCCCCGTGGGTGACCACTTCCCACGACCCGTCATCCGCGTCGCCCGTGGCTGACGACGAGTCACCGGCCATGCGCCGCGCGTCGATGCTCGCCACGACGCACTGCGAGCCGTACCGCCACGCGGCTTCCTCGAGAATCTCTGGGCGCGCGACGGCGGCGCTGTTGATGCTGACCTTGTCGGCGCCGGCACGCAGCGCGCGACCGACGTCGTCGACGGTGCGGATACCGCCGCCGATGGTGAGGGGAATGAACAGTCGTTCGGCGGTGCGGCGGGCGACGTCGAGCAGCGTCGCGCGTTCCTCGTTGCTGGCCGAGATATCGAGGAAGGTGATCTCGTCCGCGCCCTCGGCTTCGTAGCGTGCCGCGAGCTCCACGGGATCGCCGACGTCGCGCAGCTGCACGAACTGCACGCCCTTGACGACGCGGCCGCCCTTCACGTCGAGACAGACGATCAATCGGCGGGTCAGCATGTGCGGCGCTCCCCGGTGCTGGCCCCGGCGGCGCTCATCGGGCGTCCTCGAGCACCACGGCGCCCTTGGTCGAGAACACCGCACCGGTCTCCTCGAGTGCCTGACGAACGGCGAGTCCGAGTGCCTTGAACGCGGCCTCGACGACATGGTGCCGGTCGTGGCCGCGAAGCACGCGCACGTGGATCGTCGCGCGAGCGTTGTCGGAAAGCGAACGGAAGAAGTGCGTGTACAGCGTGCTCGGGAGCTTCCCCGCGAAATACGGACGTCCGCCGAGGTCTACGGCGACGTGCACGAGCGCATCGTCCATCGGGATCGTGCGGTCGCCATAGCGCGCCGCGGTCGCGGGGACAAAGCGCCGCATCGCCTCGCCGAGGGTGATCGCGACATCCTCG
>JBBQHX010000053.1:0-17307 GCA_038324385.1 Gemmatimonadales bacterium
CGTCACCCAAGCCGTGCGCTCGTCGTCGGACACGGCGACATACTCGGGCTCGAGGTCCTGCGCCACCGTGGCATTGGGGCCGAAGATCCGCACACCTGACGCGCGCAGTTCGGCCGCCCGTCCGTTGAACGCGCCGAATCCGGCCGTGCGCACAACCGGACGGTTGATGTTCCGCACGTCGATGACGCTGATGCTCCCCTCGGGGTCCACGGTGTAGGTGGCGTTCGGCTCGCCCTCGTTGGCGACCACCACCGTGCGGCCGGACGCGGTGAAAGTGACCATGTCCGGCAGCGCCCCGACCTGCACGCTGCTGATCACCGCCAACGTCGTCGCGCGATAGAACACGACTGTGCCCGGCGCCGTCCGCTCCGCCCCCTCGACCGCGACCGCGACCACGCCGCCATGCGCCGCGACACTGTTGGCTGCCGCACCGAACTGCGACACCGCGAGCGTCGCCACACGCCGCGGCGCGGTCGGATCGCTCAGGTCCACCACGTCGACGGTGCCGAGCGCACCGTTAACGACGAACATCCGCTTGCTCACCGGGTCGAATGCTGTGATCTCCGACGCCATCGGACCGCCACCGTTCCAGCTGCCGATCTTCACGAGGTCGATCGACGACGGCGTGGGGTCGCTGACCGGGGCACGGCGGGCGGACGGATCGCCTGAGTCTGCCGGACGGATCGCCAGGTCGGGGGAGCAGGCCGCCAGCGCGGCGACGAGCGCGAGCAGGTAGTGCCGCGAGGAGCGGGGACGGGGCATGACGGGAATGGTGGAGGTCGGACCGCGCCGCGGCCCAGGCGAGCCGCAACCGCTTCATCTTCACCATGAGTGGTCACGGGACTGTGACGCGTCCGTAACGATTTGCCGGGAACGCCGGTCTGTCATCAATGGCGAACGTGGTGCCTGACGCGATGCGACCGCCGGACACATCGCTGCTGCGTGGTGCGCGTCAGGCAGTCCGGTGCCCGCGATCCCGCGGCGTCACTCCCGTACCTCGAGCATGTTGTTCCCCCAATCCCGATCGATCAGGCGGCGATAGGGATCCACGCCGGCCCGTCCGGGTGGCCGCGGTACGGTGACGGTGATCGTCTGCACCCCACTGCGGATGCGGTGACGCTGCAGATGGAGCGGCTCGCCGAGGGCCGCCCCCTCGCCAGGCGCGAACACACCAATCTCGACGAGTTCGTCCATCGGCACTTCGGTCTCGTTGCCGACGCTGTCGGCTCGCACCTTCCTGCCGACGACGTCGAGCGTCAGGCGGTAGGCGCCCGTCCCGGTGGGCGCCGCCTCGGCCCGCGTCGCGCGTACGTCCCATAGGGTGATCGTCTCGAACAGGTCGGTCAGCAACGGGTGCAGCGTGTCCGGAGTCACCGCGCGCAGCTCGGCATAGAGATCGAGCGACGTTGGATGAAGCCCGCCTCCGCCCCCGAACTTCTCGAGGTAGCGACGCAGCGCCCCGTTGACCCGCTCCTCGCCGATTCGCTCCTGCAGTGTGTAGAGCGCGATCGCGCCCTTGCGATAGGCGAGATACGGCTGGTCCTCCACCTCCAGCAGTGGCGCCTCACGTGACTGCGACGCCCGCCCGCCGAGGTAGCGGTTCATCTGGAAGTCGTAAACACGACGGCCGACCTCAGGGCCGAACGTCTTCTCGGTGACCATCATCGCGCTGTAATTGGCGAGCGACTCGGTCAGCAAGCCGTGCCCGCGCGCCGTGGCGCCTCGCACCTGCCCGCCCCACCACTGGTGCGCGACCTCGTGCGCCGTTCCGTAGAACGCCTGATCGATCTCACCGTCGCGCACGCGGCTGAGGAAGTAGTCCTCCGAGAAGGCGATCGTGTGCGGGTGCGCGACGCCGAACCCGCCATAGCGCGGGAACTCGACGACGCGCAGCTGCCGCTCCCGATATGGACCGAACTGCTCCGTGAAGTACTCGAGCGACGCCTTCATGCTGCGGATCGTCGCATCCAGCGTCCACGGATGCGCGGGATGATGGTAGACGCTCAGTGCGACGTCGTTCCACCGGTCCTCACGCACCGCGTACCCGGCGGAGAAGACGGTGCCGCCGAACGAGATTGGTGTGTCCGTTTCGTAGTGGAAGTAACGGCGCCCGTTCTCCGTCCAGCTGCGGCGCAGCACACCAGGCGTAATGGCGGTCTGATCGGCGGATGTCCCGATCACCATCGAGACATCCACCAGATCCGCGTCGAGCCGATCGAGCCGGTACCGGCCTGCGCCCACTTCGGCGGGATTTGGCAGCGCCTCACGCGGGCCGAGGCCGAAGCGCGACCGCGCCTCGTCATCGGCCAGCTCGAACGCTCGCTGATACCCGACGACCGGCAGCCAGCTGCGATTGAACCGAGCGCCGTTGCCGACCACGTCGGTCTGGATGGCGCTGTTGGGAAAGCCGCGCGGACGGAACGCCACGTCGAACCGGAGCCGCAGCGACTCTCCCGGCTCCAGCGGCCGCTCCAGCGCATAGATCCTGTACGACGTCTCACGATCCTCGAGCACCGGGCTGGCCGAGCGATCGAACGCGATCGACCGTGCCTCGACGTTTGGATCGACGAACGAGACGTGCACCGAGTCGATGGCCGTGTCGGTTCGGTTCACCAGACGATAGCTGCCCGTTAGATCAGCCGCCGGCTCGTCAGGATAGATCTCGATTCGCAGGTCCGCCGCGGCGATCGCGGGCTGCGGCGTATGCTCGAACTGCTTGTAGCGTCGCTCGTACTCGGCCTGTGGGCCGCCCTGTGCATCGGGCGCGACATGCGCGTTCAGGACGTTGGTGTTGTAGAAGATCGCGCTGCCGAGCGCGACGATCAGCACCGCCGCCACACCCGCTACCCGCGCGACCGGTCCCGCGAAGCGAGCACGGGCCTGCGTCAGGCGACGCCGCACGCCGGGCTGGTGACCGCGCACGAGGAACAGCGTCGCCAGCACGGCGAGCAGCAGCGCCCACGCCGCCCAGTACAGCTTGAACCATATGTACGGCCCGATAAACCCGCCGAAGCCGTTCATATCCGAGTACGTCCACCCCGGGTCGGTGCCATAGAGCAGGAGATGGTGCCGCACGAGTCCCGACTCCCCGACGATCACCGGATGGAGCAACGCCATCAGCGCGATGAGATGGCCGAGATACTTCTGGTTCACGATCACATGGATCGTCATCGCGAGCGCCGCGAGGAGCACGCCGTCGATGAGGTGCAGCCCCAAGAGTATGCGCAGATAGAGGCCGACTTCGAAGCGGTAGTAGCCCTGCAGGGCCTGGATCAGCATCCCACTGACCATGATCGCGCCGTGGATCATCGCGAGGATGACGACCAGCGCGAGGAACCGCCCGAGCAGCACGATGCCACCGCGCACCGGTGCCGCGTCGGCGATCTCCGCGACGCCGACGTCGCGCTCCTTCCATACCAGCTCACCCGCATAGACGGTGGTGAGCAGATAGAAGATCGGGGTGATGGGGGTGTTGAGCACTGTCTCGATCACGAGCACCGTGACCGGCCAGGTGGATGTATCGAAGACGCTGCTGCCCACGTCCCACCCGAACAGCATCGTGAGGCCGACGCAGCCGAGCAGGACGACGGCAAATACGCGCGTCGGTACGACCTCCGCGATGGCGTTGCGCGCGACCGAGAGCGCCTGACGCGCCGTCGTTCGGGCGGAGAACGTTCCGGCAACTCGCGGAATCGCCACCCGGTCGCGCCGCACCATGGGCGCCTCCATCTCCGCACGCCGCGGCCTCCCTCGCCCGCCGCCGACGTCGGGGTGCGCGAACCGGAATCGCCGCAGCAACCCGGCGAACGCACCGGCCGCCACCGTGAGCCAGAACAGGCGGTTGATCACGAGATTCGGCGGAAAGCCGACCAGCCGCGTATTCCGTTCCGCCTCGGCCCAGTACTGCGTCATGGCGTTCAGCGAGCTCGCGCCGATCGGGTCACCCAGCAAGGCAAGCATGGCATGATCCGTCTGGCTCAGGATACTCACTCCGAACAGGTACCCGATGAAGATCGAGATCGCGCCGAGATAGACCGGGATCACCTGACGAGCGAGCACGGCGATCGTGAACAGCACGGTCCCCCCCAGGACCACGTTCGGGAGCAGGAAGAGCAGATACCCCTGCACGTACGCGATCGGGCGGAACGGCCCGAACGCCGCCGCCTCCAGATAGGGCATGTGGGACGCGGCCACCAACCCGAGCGGGACGGCGATCAGAATGACGGCGTTGACCGTGAGCGCGGCGAGGAACCGCCCCCCGAGGTATTCGATCTTCCGCAGCGGCGACGTGAAGAGCAGCGGATCCATCCCCGCCTCGAGGTCGCGAACCGCTGCATCGCCGAACAGACCGGCCGACACGAGCAGGCCGACCATTCCCGCGATCAGCGAGCCTAGCGCGACCTGTTCGGGTGCGTTGATCTGGACGAGTCCATCGCCGTCGGCCTGGATGTGGATCATCAGGAACGCGACGCCGAACAGGAACAGCGCGTAGATCCAGGTGGACGGGCTGCGCAGCCGGTGCGTCAGCTCGTAGCGGAAGACCTCGCGCAGCCTCACGATGCCGCCCGCGCGACCGGTGCCGGCGCACGGCGCCCGTGGAGACCCGCCATCACGCTGAAGTACACGTCCTTGAGATCCGGTTCCACCGGCTCGAAGCCGGCTCCCGGCAACGCCTCGGCGTGGACGTGCACGATCGTGCGCCCGGCCAACATCCGCGTGGAGATCACCGCCAACTCCCGCTCGAGCGCGGGGAGTTCGTCGCGGCCGACCGTTCGCCGCCAGATTCGACCGCGTAACTCCTCGATCGCGCGCGACGGCTCGGCTTCGAGCAGGATCTCGCCGCCGTCGATGATCGCGACACGGCTGCACAGCTCCTCGACGTCCTCGACGATGTGCGTCGAGAGAATCACGACGCTGTCCTCGCCGATCTCGCCGAGCAGATTCAGAAAACGAACGCGTTCGGCGGGGTCGAGCCCGGCGGTGGGTTCGTCGACGATGATCAGCGTCGGGTTGCCCAGCAGCGCAACGGCAACCCCGAAGCGCTGCCGCATGCCGCCGGAGAAGGTGCCGATCTTCTGCCCTCGCACGTCCCAGAGATTGGTCTGCCGGAGCAGCGACTCGACGACGTCGCGTCGCACGCCCGGCTCGGCGATCCCCTTGAGCACGGCGAAGTGGTCGAGCAGGCGCTCCGCCCTGACTTTGGGATGGAACCCGAACGATTGCGGGAGGTAGCCGAGCGTCCGCCGGACCTCGTGCTTCTGCCGCACCACGTCGAGATCGCCGAGGTGGATCGACCCCTCGTCGGGGTCCTGCAGCGTCGCGATGATCCGCATCAGGGTGGACTTGCCGGCGCCGTTCGGGCCGAGGAGTCCGAACATCCCCCGCGGAATGTCGAGCGAGACCCCGTTCACCGCCCGGGTGCCGTTGGGATACGTCTTGAACAGCCCGCGGATGACGAGGTGCATGGTCGGCTCAGGGGAACGGGCGGTGCGGTGCAGCGAACCGGGCTCGGCGATCCGCGCTCTGGATTCCGCGTACCTGAGTATGAAGTACTTTGCGGCACGAAGTCAAGAGGCAGCATCATGCCGGTCGTGAGGCGGGGGCGGGTGCTACGCCCCGGTGGTCACCTCTTCATAGGCCACGGTGAGCGGATCACGGGCGCTCGCCTGTCCGAACGCGCCCCACGCCTCGAAGCCCGCCAGCGGTTCGCGCATCGCCAGGATCTCGTCGCGCGAGCGCCCCGCGTGCACCTGTCGTTCGACGGACGCGAGGACCGCGTCGAGGTAGTCGCGGAACTGCAGCAGGTTGTCCGAGTTGCCCGTGACGGGGAGGCCGGCGTTGGCATGCCCGAAGATGTAGATCGTGTCTGGCGCGTGCGCACCGACCACGTCGCCGAGCAGCCGCGCCCAGTTGCGCAGCGACCCGCCGGCGGCCCGGTCGATCACCGGATGGCGCCGGTGGAACATGAGGTCGCCCATGTGGGCGACGTTTGCCTGCTCGAAGGTGATCACCGCATCGCCGCTCGTGTGGCCGCGCCCGAAATGCCGCGCGCTGACGCGCTCGTCGCCCAGTTCCGCCGACCAGGCGTGCGTGAAGGTGGTGTCGGGGTAGAGCGGCTCGGAGGAGGTGGGCGCGGGCGCCGCCTGCGCTCCCGGCGGGCGTCGCATGTGCTGATCGGCCATCCCGTGTGCGACGACGCGCCGCGCCACGCCACGAAACGCTACGTTGCCCGACGCATGATCGCCGTGATGGTGCGTGTTGAGGAGCACATCCACCCCGCGGTTACCCGACTGTGTCTGCAACCCTTCGAGCAGGGCGCGCGCTTCGGTCGGAAACTGCGTGTCGACCACCGCCACGCCGCCCGGGCTCACCAGCCAGCCGACCGTGCCGCCGCGCATCGTGAACATCCCGACATTGCGGCGGATCGGCGTGAATGCTTGCTGAACTCCCGGCTGCGCTGCCTGCTGCGCGGCGGCGGCGAGGGGACGTCCAGCGGCCACGCCGAGCGCGGCGAGGGCGGAGCTAGCGAGAAAATCGCGGCGGGTCGGGGACATGGGCGCCTCGGGTGGTCGGGTGGTGTGGGTGGGCGCTGAACTAACTAGCCGTGCGACGCATTGGACGAGAGCACGCGTATGTCGAGATCGCCGCTCGCGTCGTTCGCGCTCGCGTCGCTCGCGTCGGTTCCACGTCGTGCCGCGACTCTGGCTTCCTTATCCCACCGCCCGCCCGTGCGCCTCACCGCTGCCGATCCCGCGTCAGGCGGCTGGTGGCGGTGAGGATACCGGAGACGCTGCACACCAGCCCCTGACGCGTCAGGCGGCGCGCGAGTCCGCGCCACTCCCGTCGATCGTCCGCGATCGCGCGCCATCACTGCGCGTCGAGGCGCCTCCGCGCCCGGCGACGAGGGCGGCATCGAGGCTGAACCTCCCCGGGCCGGCTGCAGCGAAATACAGGAAGATGAAGGAGAAGAGCGCCGTGTGCTCGCCTCCGTTGAGCACGGGCCAGAAGCTGCGCGGCGCGTGGGACATGAATTACGCGACGGCCATCTGTCCCGCCAGCACGAACGCCACCGGCCGCGTCAATAGTCCCAACGCGATCAACGCGCCGCCGAAGAACTCCCGCACGCCCGCGAACCACATCTGGGTGAACAGCTCGGGGGCTCCGTTCCACGTGCGATCGGGCGCGAGGAGGAGGCCGAACAGCTTCTGCGCGCCGTGTTGCATGAACAGCGCACCGGTCCCCACCCGCAGCAGCGACCGGACCGCGTCGGGCAGCCACGCGGCGAGTCGTGGGTCGATCAGCGTTCTGAGCAAGCGTCGTCCTCCGAGTTCGCAATGACGTCGCCGCGGCGTCGCGCCGACGTGTCGCGTGGTGCACGGATTGCACGTTGCATGATCCGTGAACGTGCTGGGGCGCGGAGCCCGACACTCCCGTCAGGCTCCGTGGCACGATCGGCCGGGAGCGGGAACGAGCATCGGGGTTTGCTTCGCCCTCGCATTGCTACCGCGCCGAACGATTCTCGCCGCATGTGCCACCCGGTCGTACATCGCATCGCCCCTCGCGTCGCGCCACCGCCACCACGGTCAGGTAGGCGGACCCGCATTACCGGTCACCCGGATCCTCGCTATCACCAGATCATGTTCGGACGACTCCTGATCACGCTTCTCTCGGTGCTGCCCAAGCATGGCATGAGTCATGTCGCGGGTGGCCTGGGCGGCCGCACGGTTCCCAGGCGGCTGCGGGCGCCGGTATATCGCGGCTTCAGTCGCGTCTTCGGCGCATCGCTGGAGGAGGCCGAGCTCCCGCTGGCGGAGTATCCAACGCTCAACGCGTTCTTCACGCGGGCGCTGAAGCAGGGGCTGCGCCCGATCGCTCCAGGGGCGCTGGTCTCGCCAGTCGACGCCACCATCGGCGCATCGGGTGTCGTGACCAACGACGTGCTGCTACAGGCCAAGGGGCGCAACTACTCGCTCACCGCGCTCCTCGGTGACGACGGGCTCGCGCGCCGGATGGATGGCGGCACGTTCGCGACGTTCTACCTCGCGCCGAAAGACTATCACCGGATTCACGTGCCGGTCGATGGCGCGATCACCGCGGCCACCTACATCCCCGGCGAGCTGTGGCCGGTCAACGTGCACGCGGTCACGCACGTCGCCGATCTGTTCGCCGTGAACGAACGCATCGTGATCACGATCCGAACCGCCGGCGGCGGTACGGTGGCCGCGGTGCTCGTCGGTGCCACCATGGTCGGGATGACGCGCGTTGTATTCGACGATCTGCACACCAACGCCCGTCGTCGTGAGGTGCAGCGCCGCGCCTACGACCCGCCGATCCCGGTGCAGGCCGGCGGGCCGCTCGGCCACTTCGAGTTCGGGTCCACGGTCATCCTGGTTTGCAGCCCGGACGCGGGCGAGTTGGACGCGTTGATGGAACACGATGCCGTGCGCGTCGGACAGCGAATCGGGCGCGTGGTCACCACGCCGCCCGAGTTGGCGGGCGGCACTCTGACTGCCTGACGAGCGGGTCGTCAGGCGGCGGTGGGGGCGCGGGCGAATCCGCGGCCGCCGTCACGTCGGTCGGACCGCTGACCTTCGACGTGATGGGGAATCTCACCGTGCGCGGCGTCACACGGCCCACCACGTGCCGCGTCACGGCTGCGCCACGCAGGCACCAGCCTGGGGCCGGAGAGAACGCAGAGTCCGGCGGCAGGCCGACGGTCGCGACTCGGCCGCCCGGGGTTGCCTCGGGGTCAGGTGCCGCGTACCATGCGTGAACGTCGCACGTCGCACGTCGCGGCGTTCCCCGGCCGATGCCTCGGAGTGGATCGTCGTCCGGCGCGATGGGGTGTCGTCGCCGCTTGCTTGCCGCCATCAGGCCGACCGCACCCGGACGCACTCCCGTGTACCATAACGTGACACCGCCCTAACGCCGGGCCCCACCGTCGCCGCGCCGCCGAGTCCAGCACCCGCGGCGCGGCGACGGCGCGTCGTGTCTCCGCACGCCCCGTACGTGCCATCTCCGTGCCCGGGCGCACCCAACATCACCGAACGCTGTGCCAATCCATCCCCGTCGCTCGCGACGAGGCGGCTGGCCGATTCGTGCGACCCGTTGGGTCGCACATTTTTCCTGGATCGCTCATGTCCCTGAACACGCTCCGGCTCGACTGGTTCTCGAACGTCCGAAACGATCTGCTGGCCGGCATGGTGGTCGCGCTCGCATTGATTCCCGAGGCGATCGCCTTCTCGCTGATCGCGGGCCTCGATCCCAAGGTCGGGCTCTACGCATCGTTCATGATCGCGACCGTGATTGCCTTCACCGGCGGACGACCCGGCATGATCTCGGCCGCCACCGGCGCGATGGCGCTGGTCATGGTCGGATTGGTTCGCGACCATGGCCTCGAGTACCTACTCGCGGCGACGGTGCTTACGGGGGTGCTGCAGATCATCGCCGGGTGGGTGCGGCTCGGCGCGCTAATGCGCTTCGTCTCGCGCTCGGTGATCACCGGATTCGTCAATGCCCTGGCCATCCTGATCTTCCTCGCGCAGGTGCCCGAGATCGCGCTGTCGCCGATCATCGGACTGGGGATGATCGCCGCGGGGCTCGGCATCATCTATCTCCTTCCCTACATCACGCGCTCCATCCCGTCACCACTGGTGTGCATCGTGGTGCTGACAGCCGTCTCGGTGGGCTTCGGCCTCGACATCCGGACGGTCGGTGACATGGGCGAACTGCCTGACGCGCTTCCGATCTTTTCGTGGCCGCAGGTTCCGATGACGTGGGAAACGCTCGGGATCATCTTTCCCGTATCGCTCACCCTGACGGCCGTCGGCTTGTTGGAGTCGTTGATGACGGCGACGATCGTCGACGACCTGACCGATACCGGCAGCAACAAGAACCGGGAATGTGCTGGGCAGGGACTGGCGAACATCGCATCCGGTCTTGTCGGCGGCATGGCCGGGTGCGCGATGATCGGACAGTCGGTGATCAACGTCAAGTCGGGCGGCCGGGGGCGTCTGTCGACGCTGTCGGCCGGTGTCTTTCTCCTCTCGCTCATTCTGCTTGTCGGCGACTGGGTCGCGCGCATTCCCATGGCTGCGCTGGTCGCGGTGATGATCATGGTGTCGATCGGCACGTTTAGTTGGGCGTCGATCACCGGCATCCAGAAGCATCCCGCCAGCTCGACTGTCGTGATGATCTCGACGGTGGCCGTGGTGGTGGCCACGCACGATCTCGCCAAGGGCGTACTGGTCGGTGTGCTGCTGAGCGGATTTTTCTTCGCGAACAAGGTCGGGAAGCTCCTGTACGTCGGCACCGCGACACTGGACGAGGGACGCGCGCGCGCCTACACCGTCGTTGGGCAGATTTTCTTCGCCTCGGCCGACCGATTCATCGCCTCCTTCGATTACAAGGAGGTCATCGAGCGTGTGCGGATCGACGTGTCGCGGGCGCACTTCTGGGACATCACTGGTGTAAGCGCGCTTGATCGCGTCGTGATCAAGTTCCGCCGCGAGGGCACCGACGTCGAGGTGATCGGGCTCAACGAGGCGAGCGCCACCATGGTCGATCGTTTCGCCGTCCACGACAAGGTCGACGGCGTCGATCTCGCACTGGGGCACTGACATGACCTCGATCATCTATCACGAGCAGCGCATCCTCGCCTGCGTCGACCAGTCGCACTTCGCCGAGTATGTCACCGACTACGCGGCGTGGGCGTCGCGCGGCTCGGGATTGCCGCTGGAACTGCTGCACATCCTCGAACGACACCCGGAGGTCGGCCCGGGTGACGACCACAGCGGCACGATCGGCATCGAGTCCCGTGACACGCTCCTCGAGACACTCGTGCAGCGCGAGGCGGCCGAGAGCAAGATCACCCGCGAACGCGGCCGCCTCTTCCTCTCGGGGCTGCGCGCCCGGGCGATCGAACGTGGCGTGCCCGACCCGAGCATTCGCCAGCGGCACGGCGAGCTCCAACAGACGCTCGTCGAGCAGGAAGCGAGCGTCGAGCTGTTTGTGCTCGGCCGCCGCGGTGAGTCCGCCGAGTCCACCGGGCGCGATCTGGGCCGCAATCTGGAGCGCGTCGTGCGCGCGCTGCATCGCCCTATCCTCGCCGTGTCGGAGGCGTTCCGTCCGCCGCGGCGCGCCATGATCGCGTTCGACGGCAGCGCGCCGACGCGGCGCGGTGTGCTGATGATCGCGGTCAGTGCCCTGCTCAAGCCGCTCGCCTACGACGTGGTGATGGCCGGCGAGACCGGCCGGCGCGGCGCCGAGCAGCTGGAGTGGGCGCGAAGCACGCTCGCCGGTGCGGGGATCGACGTCACGGCGACCCTGCTCCCGGGAGACCCCGAACGGGAGATCACGCGGGCGCTCCGGGAGCGCGAGGCCGATCTGTTGGTGATGGGCGCCTACAGCCACTCCGTGCTGCGACGGATGTTCCGCGGCAGCCGCACGGCCGATCTCCTCCGCGCCTCACGAGTCCCGACGCTGCTGCTGCGGTAGGCGGGCGGTGCGGGTCGGTGATGCAGGCGGCACCGGTGGCGCGGCGTTAGAGCAGGCGCGTGACCTGATTGGCCGCCCATTCGGCGATGCGCCGCGTCCACGAGCGTCGTCGGAAACCGTCGAGGTCGATCTCGCGGGCCTGGCGCAGATCGTTCGCGAACACCGCTTCCATCCGGCGCCCGGCGATGGTGTCGAGCACCATCAGTGTCGACTCGTCGTTCAGCGCGAGCGACCGGTTGTCGAAGTTCATCGTCCCGACCGACACCCACATGCCGTCGGCAACGAACGTCTTGGCGTGGAGCGTCGACGGCTGATACTCCCAGATCCGCACGCCGGCGGCCAGCAGCGCCTCGTACCGCGCATGCGCCGCCAGCCGCGCCGCCCGAATGTCGGTGCGTGGCCCGCCCACGAGCAGCCGCACGTCGACCCCGCGTTGCGCCGCCCGCGTGAGCAGGGCGACGAAGTTGTCGTCCGGCGCGAAGTAGGCATTGGTGACGTAGAACCGCTCTCGGGCCCCGGCGATCGAGAGGGCGAGGTAGCGTTCGGCGGGCGTGCTGCCGATCGTTGGCGCGGTGTAGAGCAGGCCGGCGAGGGCGACTCCGCCCTCGCGCACCGGCACCGTGTGGCGGCGTCCGGTCAGCAGCTCTCCGGTGGCCTCGGCCCAGCCGGCGATGAACGCCGCCTGGAGTTGCAGCACCGCCGGCCCCTCGAAGCGGACGTTCGTCTCGCGCCATTCGCGCGGTGTCCGCCCGCGGCCAAGCCACTTGTCGCCAATGCCGAAGCCCCCCGTCCAGCCGATCTCGCCGTCGACGACGATGCCGCGCACGTGCGAACGATTCTGCACCACCCACAGATTCTCGAAGCGCAGCGGACGGAAGGCGACCGCGCGGACGCCCCCCGCCCGCAGCCGATCGAGGTACGCGTCCGGCAGGCTGGATCCGAAGGCGTCGTAGAGCAGCCAGACGGTGACGCCCGCCTGCGCGCGCTCGATGAGAATCGCGGCCAGCGTGTCGGCCACCTGCCCCGAGACCGCGTAGTACAGTTGCAGCGAGATCGCCTCACGCGCCCCACGCAAGTCGTTCCAGAGGCGCGGAAAGGTGCCGTCGCCGTTGAGCGCGAGCTCGACGCGGTTGCCGGGGACGATCGGCGTTCCGGTGAGCAGCGCGACGGTGAGCGGGAATTCCGGTTCCGCGGGGGCTACGGGCGCACCCTCCGTTCCGAGACCGCGCACGCTGCGTACCGCGGTGCCGCGCGTCAGGAAGAGCAGGCCGATGATCGCCGCGACGCCGATCAGGGCGAAGATCGACCAGCGGACGATTCCCGTCCCGATCCACGACGCCAGGTCGGCGACGCGGCGGAGGAGCGACGGCAGCCGCCCCAGCGCAGGCGTCGGCTCGACGACGGGCACGTTGGGGGGTGCGTCGGCGGGCGGGTCGTCAGGCGAAGAAATCCGATCGGGAGGCACGGGCGCGCGGGAACCGAGTGAGGCGCGAAGGTAGCGCCGCGGGCAGACCGTCGCCACGCCGACGCGGCTCGCGGCGAATCTTTGGGGCCGTGACTCGCGTCCGTTCTCCTTGACGGCTTAGGAGAGAGCCCCCGTTCTTCTAAGCGCTTGAGAAGTGCGGACAGGGTCCACGTGCCGAGGAAGGATGATGCCGTCATTCGTTGATGCGATGCGGGCGGGCGCGCGGGCGCGCTTCCAGGCGGCGCGGTCAGAGCTCCAGCGTGCGGCGTCCGCCGACGGCCTGACGTGGCGGGTGATGCAGCTGCTGATCGGCTATGGAGCCGCGATCTTCGCGATCTGCCTGCTCGCCTGCATCGTGCCGGCGAGGCGGGCGCTCCGCGTGGAATCGACAGAGGCGCTGCGGGCGGACGGGTGACCGTGCGCCCGCGCCGGCGCTCAGGCCGCGACGAGATCGCGACGCAACGCGGCGACCAGCCCGGGAATGCTCGACGCCACCTGGACATCGATCGCCCCCAGGGCGCCGGCCAGCCCACCGGCACCGCCACCGCCGACGATGAGCGACACGTCGTCAGGCAGGCGCGTGCGCAGCGTACGCAACTCGCCGAGCACCCGGTCGCGATCGTCGACATACACGACGCTGAGCGCCACCATGCGGACCGCGGTCGCGCGAGCTGCGGCGGCGATCTCATCGGCCGGGAGATCGGCGCCGAGATACAGCACGTTCCAGCCCTCGACCGCCGCGGCGGCGGCGACCAGCGCCGCGCCGACCGCGTGCCGATCGCCCGCGGGCGTCGCGACCAGCATGCGGGGGGCGTCGGCCGCGGGGGCGAGGGAAAGGATCGTCCCGGCGATGATGTCGTGCACCACCGACGACACCAGGTGCTCCGGGGCGGGTGAGAGGCGGCCAGCATGCCATTCCTCACCGATCAGCCGCAGCAGCGGCGCGGCGACGAGCTCGAGGAAGTTCGACACGCCGAGGTGCGCCATCGAGCGGCGCAACGTCAGGCCGAGACCGGGACCGTCAAGCGCTCGCGCCTGCGCGAGCGCCTCCCCGATCACGGCGTCGGTCGCCGACGACCCCTCGGGGGGGCGTGTCTGCAGCGTTCGGGCGCGCACGTCGTCGGCGACCAGCGCCGCCAGCGCCTCGGCGCCGAGCGTCGCAACGTGGCCGATGCTGCGCCCCGCCCGCGTCGCGGCGTGGAGGAGCTGCAACCGCTCGATGTCCCGGTCGCTGTAGCGACGCTGGCCTCCCGGCCCGCGCACCGGCTCGACGACGCCGTAGCGACGCTCCCACACCCGCAGCACGTCCTGGCTGAGCCCCGTCCGTTCGGCGACGACGGCAATCGGGTGCCAAGCGAGCGCCGCGATGGGGTCGAGGGATGGTCTCATGGGGTCAAAAGCTGCGAATGCGTCGAGTGGATGTCAAGAGAAATATTTGACGGAACCTGGACACGCCCCGGTGGCGTTCCTTCCGTTGTTAGACATCACCTGGACACGATCGCCGGGTCCGGGATCACGGCGCGTTGAGCGCGCCCGACCTGTCACCACATTCGAGGACGCTGATCCATGACCAGGACCATCCGTGCCGCCGCGGCGTTCGCCGCGCTGCTCACGCTCCCCGCCGTTGCCGCCGCGCAGGGTTCCTACAACACCCCCGCGACCAAGACGATCGCCGAGGTGGCGACCGAGAACGGCAACTTCAAGACGCTCGTCGCCGCGCTGGATGCCGCCGGCCTCGTCGAGACGCTGCAGGGCCCGGGCCCGTTCACGGTGTTCGCCCCGACCGATGCCGCCTTCGCCAAGCTCCCCGCCGGAACGGTCGAGGCGCTGCTCGCCGACAAGGACAAGCTGACATCGATCCTCACGTACCATGTGCTCAGCGGCTCGGTGAAGGCGGCCGATGTGGTCGCCTCGAACGGCGGCACGCCGGCGACCGTCAACGGCCAGGCGCTGCGCATCGTCGTGCGTGAGGGCAAGGTGTACGTGAACGATGCCCAGGTGGTTACGACCGACATCGTCGCGTCGAATGGCGTGATCCACGTCATCGACGGCGTGCTGTTGCCCGCGGCCGGCCACGAGCGCAAGTAGTCGCACGCCGCGCCATGGGTACGGCGCGGTGACGCTCGACTGACGAGGGGGGCGGCGCTTCGGCGCCGCCCCCCTCGTCGCGTTCGGCGTGGGCGTGGGCGTGGGCGTGGGCGTGGGCGTCGGCGTCAGGCACCTCACCCCGTGTTGCGCAGCCCCTGGGCGATCCCGCTGAGCGTCGTCGCCAGCACCTCCTCGATCGCCGCACGTGGCTCCGATCCCTCGGCCGTCTCGCGCTTACGGTGCAACAGCGTGATCTGCAGCAGCGACAGCGGATCGACATACGGATTCCGAAGCTGGATCGCCGACTGCAGTACCGGTGAATCGTCCAGCAGATCGGTCGCCTCACGCAGCCGCAACAGGCAGGCGACCGTGCGGTCGTACTCCGCCTCGAGCTGATCGAACAGCGCGAGGTCACCACCCAACCGGGTCACATAGGCGCGCGCGATGGCGAGATCGGCCTTCGCGCACACCATCTCGATTTTCGCCAGCAGGTCGTCGAAGAATGGCCAGCTGGCGACCATGCGTCGCAGCGTTTGCAACTGCGCCGTGTCCGCCATCGCTTCGGCCAGCGCCGTTCCCACGCCAAGCCAGCCGGGGAGCATCAGGCGGATCTGCGTCCAGCCGAAGCCCCACGGAATCGCCCGGATCCCTTCGATCCCGGCACGCGCGCCGGGACGGTAGGAGGGACGCGACCCGAAGCGCGCGTCTGCCAGTTCCTCGATCGGCGTCGCGTCGCGGAAGAGCGCGAACAGTGCGTCGCCCTCGTGCACCAGTTCGCGATAGACGGCGTTCGCCCGCGCCGCGAGCGCGTCCATGGTCGTGGCGAAGTGAGAGATCTCAGTCGCGTCGACCGCGTCGCGCCAGTTGGTGAACTGCTGCAGCAGCGTCCCGGCGAGCGTGACTTCGAGCGTGCGTTCGGCCACTGGCAGCAACCCGAACTGTTGCGAGATGATCTCACCCTGCTCGGTGATCTTGATGCAGCCATCGACCGTGCGCGGCGGCAGCGCCGCGAGCGCCCGCGCGACCGGCGAGCCGCCGCCACGACCGACGCTGCCGCCGCGCCCGTGAAAGAGACAGAGCGCCACACCGGCTTCGTCGAACAATCTCGCGAGTGCACCCTGCACGCGGTACAGCGCCCACGACGAGGCGAGGATGCCCGCGTCCTTCCCCGCGTCCGAGTAACCGATCATCACTTCCTGACGCCGCCCTCGCGCGGCGAGCTGGCGCGCGTACACCGGATCCGCCAGCAACTCGCCCATCACGGCGGGCGCGCGCTCCAGATCGTCGAGCGTCTCGAACAGTGGCACCACGTCCAGATGCGACACCGGCGGATCGGCGGCGAGATCGACGAGCCCCACCTCGCGCGCGAGCAGCAGCACGCGCAGCAGATCGTCGGACCCGGTGGTCATCGAGACGATGTACGTCGAGGACGCCGCGCGGCCAATCTCTTCCTGAATCGTGCGGATCGCGCGAAAGGTGTCGAGGACGCGCGTGGTTTCCTCATTCACGGGCAGGCGACGCCCGACGAGTGGCCGTCGCCCGAGCAGTTCGGCGCGCAATCCCGCGCCGTCGAGCGGGTCCAGCCCGAGTTGCGAGGCGACGTCAGACAGCGCCGCACGATGCACGTCTGCGTGATCGCGAACGTCCATCAGGAAGCCGTGAAAGCCGTGCGCGCGAATGTCGACCAGCAGCGGATCGAGCATGGTGTGCGCGGCCGCGGTGGCACCGGCGGAGCTGAGCGCATCGCGCACAAGGAGGAGGTCGCGCTCGAACGCCGCGGCGTCGGTGTAGGCCGTCGGCTCCTCGCGCGGGCGACCGGCGTCGCGGGCCGCGACGAGCCGTCGTGTGGCGGTGATCCGCGCCGCCATGTAGGTGAGCTTGAGGCGCGCCGGCTCGTCGGCGTTGCGCCGTCGGTTGGCGTCCCAGACGTCAGGCAGCGCGGCGCGATCCTCGACGAGCGACGCGGTCAGCTCGGCGGGAGGCGGCGCGAGGCGCGCCGACAGCGACAACTGCTCGATCAGGACATCGAGGGTGCGACGATACCGACCGAGGATGACGTGGCTCGCTCGACGCGCCGCGGCGATCGTGATGTCCGGCGTCACGAAGGGATTTCCATCGCGATCACCGCCGACCCAGTTGCCGATACGCAGCGTGACGGCGAGCGCGAGCGTATCGGCTCGTGTCTCGAATTCGGCCTCATAGGCACGCACCAGCGCGGCGCGGGCGCGGGCGGTCGCGTCGAGGAGTCGGGTCTCGAG
>JBBQHX010000054.1:0-16830 GCA_038324385.1 Gemmatimonadales bacterium
GTTCCCACCGCGTCGGCGAGCAGCGCGCCGCCCTCGCGCCGGAGGAGCGCACCGCATCGCGCGACCGCGTCCTGCTGGGGCGCCGTGAGCGTGATGTCTCCGAGCATGCTACGCTCGTCATGCTCCGTCGCCGGGTGTCGGTCGCGATCCGGAGTATCATCGCGTCGCAGTTCGGCGGCGATGAGTGCGAGCACCCGGCGCGGTGCAACGGAATACCAGTGCGGTTGCTTGCCGGTCGGCGCGGCGCGGGCCACCGCAGGCTCGTCGTCGTCAGGCATCGCCGTCCTGCCACCACCGCACCAACGCGCCGACGTCGTCCAGCGCGAGATCGTATGCAGCGAGCGCCGCCGCGAGCAGGGTCGTGTCGTCAGGCGGGTCGCCGCGCGCGGCCGCCAGCCCCAGCGCGGCCAGCCGGTCGCGGCCGCGCAACCAGCGCGGAGGTAACGGGAAGAGCGCCATCGTCCAGCCGAGGTAGCGGTGGTATCCGCCCCGCGCGGGCTCGGCGATCGCGGCCAGCCACGCGGCCGCCAGCGGGCTGTTCAGGATGGCCGCGAGGGCGTGGGCGTCGACCGGATCGGAGCAGCGAACGGCGTAGCAGCTGTTGAGCGGGGCCGCCGGATCTCCCGCGGGCAGCACCGCGGCGGCCGGCCGCCGTCCGATGTCTGCCCACACCACACGGGCGCTTCGCGGATCGGCCGCGTCCAGGCGGAACAGCGTCCACCACCGCGCCGAGCGGCGGGCGTCGGTGCGAGCGGCCAGCCGGTGTCGCAGTGGCCGCAGCCAGGCCGCCGCCCCGGGGGGAAGCGTGGCCAGCGCCGCGCCGTCCGGTCCATGCGTCCAGAGCAGCGAGGCGCCGTCGCCCCGAACGCCCCACGCGATCACATCCTCCCCGCGCACCACCGGGCGGAGAACGCTCGGCTCCACTCGCCCAGACCTGCCGCCCCCGGAGATTCCAACGAGCGGCGCGGTGTGGCTCTCGTCGCGCCTGACGACGAACGCTGCATTGCACCCCGTCTTGACGCCGAGGATCGGACGGCCGAAGCGCTCGTGTTGCGCGAGTGGAATTCCGGCCGCCCGCAGCCGATCGAACGCCGCGCGCACCTCGGGTGGAAGGAGCAGCCAGGGCGACGCCGGATCGTCGAGGTCGAGCGGGAGGGCTGCACCGCGCGTGACCCACGACCGGGGCGTCGCGACGCTGCCCGTGGGCTCGGCACCGTGCCGCACGACGGTGCAGGGGTCGCCCGGCCGTGCGTGGCCGATCGTCGCTCGCTGCCCCAGCACGAGGGAGGGGTAGGTCACGGCGTCGAACAGCGATGGCGCATCGGTCCAGTCCTCGATCAGGCATAGCTCGACGGTCTCCAGCAGGTAGCGACGGACACCGCCGCCGGCGAGGGTCCGCCACAGCTTGGCGGGGACGAGGAGCGCCACCGTGCCGCCCGGCGCGAGCAACTCGCACGCACGCTCGACGAAGGCGGCCGCGAGCTCCGGTTGCGCGCCGAACGCCGCGCCGGCGCCGGCCGCCCGCGCGCCGGCGGTCCAGCAGGCGCGGCGCAGCACGTCGTAGCGCGCGCACAGCCGCATGCGGGCCTCTCCGGCGATCTCGCGCGCCCGTACCCAGGGCGGGTTGCCGAGCACGAGGTCGAAGCCATCCGCCGCATGTGCTTCGGCGAAGTGCGTCTCGAACGCGAATGGCAGCGCGCCGCCGCACTCCAGCGCGCGCAACCGAGCGCGCGTCTGCCTGACGAGGAGGCGCAGCGCAACCAGGTCGGCGCGTACGGCGAGCGCGGCGGCGTGACGCGCGCCGAACAGGTCGCGACTGCGAAGGGCGGCGAGCAGATCCCGCCGTCGAGCGGCGAGCGAGACCAGCGCGCGTTCGAGGGCCGCACGCGCCTGCGACCGTTCCAGCCGATCCAGCGTCCGCGCGAGCGTGCGCTTGCGGGGGCCGCTGGCGCGGGCGTAGCGCGCGCGAACCCGACCGAGCACCACGCTGTGTTCGCCCCCGCCCACGCACGCGGCGACACCCGGCGCCGCATCGGAGTCGAGGGCGTCACCGACGCGGATCTGGCGATCGAGGTTGGGGAGCGCGGGGACGCGCATCGGGTCGTCGGTCGGATCCTCGACGATGGTCGAGAGCCAGAGGCGCAGCTCGCAGAGCCAGACCGCGGTCGGGTTGGTGTCGACACCGTGAATCTGCCGCGTCAGTACGCGTCGTCGCCTAACGCTGAGCGGATCCGTATTGCCGAGGTGCGCCTGGAAGTCGGCGAGCGTCTCCAGCGCGTGTACGAGAAAGGCGCCCGACCCGCAGGCTGGGTCGAGCACGCGGACGGCGGCGGCGCGACGGCGAAGCGGCGCGATGAGCGCTCGCGACAGGCCCGATGCGTCGGATTCCCCATCGAGCATCGCGGCGATGGTGTCAGGCGACAGCCCGCCGCCGGCAAGCGCCTGGGCGAGGGCGCGATGGGTGACGTGCCGCACGACGGGCTGCGGGGTGAAGAATGCCCCGGTGCGCCGGCGTTGGTCGCGCATCATCAGCGACTCAAAGGCGCGGCCGAGCATCTCGGGGTCGACGGCGGTGTCGGACCACGTGGTGCTGTCCTCGCGCGCGGTGAATCGCCACCTCGCCAGCAACCCGCCCACCACCCCGTCGAGCGCCGCGTCGGGGAAAGTGGGGTGCGTCGTCCGTTCCAGCGGCGTCGGCGCGAACAGGCCGCCATTGAGAAAGGGGACGCGGCCAAATCGTCGCGCCACGGGAGCCCGCTGGCGCGGAGGTGTGTTGAGGGTACCGAAGACCAGCGGCTTGAGCAGTGTGCGGTCGAGCTGGCCGCCGCTCGCCGCCGCCGCGCTGAACTGTCGATGCAGGAAGTCGCGATCTCCGTTCAACCACCCCTTCGCCTCGACGAAGGCGAGAAAGACGAGCCGGGAGACGCAAAGCAGCGCGAGCGTCCGGCGATCGGCCTCGGTGACGCCCGACGCGGACCGAAGCTGGACGCCCGCCGCGAGCACGTCCACCTCACGCGCGAGTGCACGGAAGAAGCGGTGCCCCAGTGCCTCACGACCGAGAATCTCCAGCCAGCGCGCGTGCGCGAGCGGCGCGGGATGCGTCGAGGCATCGGCGAGGAATCGGAGCGTCTCGGCGTCGGAGTCGACGATCCGGTCGCGTTCGACCGTCAGCGCCGCGAGGCGCGGTCTGGCGTCGTCGGCGCTCCACGCGGCCAGCACGACGGTGGCGCCACCGCGCGCGCACGCAGCGACGCTCCAGTGCAGGTGCGGCGCGCCCCCGGCGAGTCGCGCCGCCAGGGCCCCGAGCGCCTGACGGAGATTCGTGTGGCGGGGGAACTCCGCGAGCACCGTCCGGCGACCGTCCGCCGCCTGACCGAGGGCGAGTCGGGTGCGGGACGGCACAGCCAGCGAGCGGCAGTCCTCGGCGGCCAGCGGCAGAATGGAGGGATCGCAGCCGAAGAGGCGCGCCAGGGGGTGCAACGTGGCGAGGTCGCGTGCGGCGGCGAGGAGCTGAATGGCGTCGGCGAGTGGGAGCACGCGCCGACGATGGCGCTTCCGCTCGCGATCTCCGTCACCGGTGCGCCGCCCGACGGATGGAACGACCGCAAGCGAGCCGCTGGCGTGGCGACGTCAGCGGGGCTGATCGCCCACGGTTGCCGTCACCGAGCCATCGGCGGATTCCGTGCCGAGCGCGGTCCAGACCTCGCCCGATGCCGTCACGTCCTGCGATTCGGTGGTCTGGCCGGAGCCGCCGGTGGTGTCGCCGACGATCAGCAGCCGCTCCGATTCGGCCCGGACGGCCGCGTAGCATTCACAGGCGGCCGCCTCGAGGCCGGCACGGTCGAGCACCGTGATGCGTCCGCGCGTATAGCGGATCAGTCCCGCGCCCTGCAGCGCTTCCGCGGCCACCGAGACGCCGGCGCGCCGCACGCCAAGCATGACGGCGAGGAACTCGTGCGTGAGGCCGAACGTGTCGCCGTCGACGCGGTCGTGTGTGATCAGCAGCCATCGCGCGCATCGCTGTTCGACCGAATGCAGCCGATTGCAGGCGACGGCCTGGGCGGCCTGGGCGAAGGTAAACTGCGCATACCGCTGTATCAGGTCGTGCAGGGCAGAGCCGGGCGTGGCGATCGCCTGGAAATCCTCGAACGCGATGCGGCGCGCCACGCCGTTCAACTGGACGACGGTTTCCATCGGCGCTTGCGTGCCGCCCCACGCGGCCGTCACCGGCGCCATCCCCTCCCGCCCGACGGTCACCACCTCGACGCGCGCATTGTTCTTCAGTACCACCACGGTCGACAGGATCCCCGTTTGCGGGAAATAGACGTAGTCGACCAGCGCGTTGGGTTCGATCAGGATGTCGCGCAACTCGAGCGGCACCATCTGCGACCGTGCAAGGAACTCCGTGTACGCCTCCGGCGGCAGCGCTCGCAGGAGCGAGTTGCTCTCATCGAGGTAGGCTTCGACGTGGGCGACTGAGCTCGACGCGAGCAGGGCGGGTGCCTGCTGCCCGGTGGGCTGGCCGTGCGGCGCGCGGAATGTCGGTTTCGTATCCGACATTGGGCTCTCCGGATTCGGGGGCTGAGCGGTCTGCAGCGGAACGCGCGTCCGCGGTCACGGTTCCCTTCCAACGCGAATACGCGGCCAGGCAGGGCGGCAGGAGGCCGAGTGTCGAATCAAGCCCTTACCCAGTACCGATTTACCGGCTTTGATATTCGCGGTCCTTCCACCGGACGCGTGTGCCACGCGCAATCGCTCGCACGATGATCGCCAGGAAGACGGCGGCGCCCAGGGGAAAGAGCAGCCCCCACGCAGGCGCGATGCGTAATCGCGCCGCCGCGCCGGCCCAGAAGAGCGCGAGCGCCCCCGTGGCCGTGGCGCTCCAGATCAGCCACGACGGTCCGGCCAGTCCGCTCGCGGCCGCGGCCAACATCAGCGGGGGCAGCAGCTGGCCGGCGGCGTGCAGTGGCAGCAGGGCGGGGAAGAGCGCCCGTCCGACCCGGCCGCCGAACATCGCGTCGCGCCCGCCCGCGTAGACGTTCTTCTCCCACCCACGCATGAGCTCGCCGAGCGACGTGTACATGCGCACGCTGAACTGCCGTTCGCCGAGGGCGAGGATGGTCGTGTAGCCATCGCGGAAGAAACGCTGCGCCAGCGCGAGATCCTCGACCACCGTGGCGCGCACGGCGGCATGTCCGCCGATCGCGTCGTAGGCGGCTCGCCTGACGAAGATGAACTGGCCGTTGGCGATCTTGTCGGTCGCGCGGGCGGATCGGTTGACCGCCTCGGTACCGCCGTAGCGCAGGGCGATCAGGCCGAGCACCTGTGGCTGGACGACCTTTTCCCAGAACGTGTCGAGCTCCTGGTGTCCGCCGACGGTGAGCAGGTCCGCGCCCCACGCGGTGATCGCGTTCGCCGCGCGCGTGAGGCTGTCGGGTGCGTGGGCCGTGTCCGCGTCGGTGAACAGGAGGAGGGTGCCTGACGCCGCCGCCGCCCCGGTCGCGCATGCCCACTGCTTGCCGAACCAGTCGGCGGGGAGCTCGGGTGCGTCGAGCACGACGAGGCGAGCATCCTCCCGCGCGATGCGGCGCAGGATCGCGCCCGTGCCGTCCGTGGAGTGATCGTCGACGGCGATCACCTCGAGCCGCGGCCATGTGGACGCGAGGAGCGACCGCACGCACCGCTCGATCGTGCGCGCCTCGTTGCGCGCCGGGACGATCACGCTGATCATCGGCGCGTCGTCAGGCGGTGTGGGGTCCACCGCGTCGAGCGAGCGCGAGCCGCGCCCGCGCCACCCCGCCACCAGGGGCGCAAGCAGATAGGGGACGGCAAGGACGATCGGCAGCGCGACCTCGGACAGCGGGATGGCCACGCCGCGCCGCGTCAGGCCCGCGCGCCGCGGGCGCCGGCGACGTCGGCGACGTCGGCGACGGAGTCGGTGGCGACAACCAGTGGGGCCACGTCGCCCGTCGCCTCACGTGCGCGCCCCCGCCCGAGGATCGTCGCGACCGCCATGTCACCGGAGACGTTGGTGGCGGTGCGGAACATGTCCGGAATCGTGTCCACCCCGATCAGGATGCCGATCCCTTCCGGCGGAACGCCGGCCGCGAGCAGCACTGGCACCATCACGATCACCGACCCGGCCGGCACGCCCGGAATGGAGAAGCTGGTCAGCACCACCGTGACCACGACCGTCGCCAGTTGGCCGACGTCGAGCGTCACGCCATAGAGCCGCGCGATGAACAGCACGCCGATCGTCACGCCGATGCCAGCCCCGGTGCGGAAGGTGGCCGCGGCGAGCGGAAGAAAGAAGCCGGTGATCTCGGCGGGGAGCCGCAACCGGTCGCGCGCCTGTTCGATCATCACCGGGAGCGCGGCCAACGACGAGCGCGCGCTCAGCGCGACCGCCTGTGCCGGTGCCGCGGCGCGCGCAAACTCCCGCAGCGAGACCCCGCCCACCACCACCGCGATCGGGTAGATGATCACCGCGACGAACGCCACCAGCGTCACCACCACCAGCACGATGTAGCCCGCCACCGCGCCGGCCGCGCTCAGCCCGAGCCGCGCCGCGAGCGGAAGCGCGAGGGCGAACACGCCGATCGGCGCGAGGGCGAGGATCCAGCGCACCAGGAGGAGCGAGCCATCGGCGATCCCCTGCAGGGTGGCCAGCAGTGCCTCACGCGGACGCCCCGGCACCCGCGCGACGGCCATGCCGAACGCGAGCGCGAAGACGATCAGCGGAAGCATCGCCCCGTCGGCGGCGGCGCGAATCGGATTGGCCGGCACCAGCGACACCAGCCATTCGCCCGCGGTGGGAATCGCGCGCACACCCTCGGCGGCCACCTCGGCGCTGCTCGCGGCGCTCGCCCGGAGCGCCGACGCTCCGTCCGGATCGATCGTGATGAGCGAGAACGCCGCCGGCGCGATCAGCGCCGCGAACGTCGCGGCGAGAAAGAGAAAGACCAGCATCCACGCGAACGCTCGCCACCCCACGCGGGCTACCGCGCCCGGATCCGAGGTCGCGACGCCGACGATGAGGCTCGCGACCACCAGCGGGATCACCGTCATCCGGATCGCGTTGATGAACAACGTGCCCGCGGGCTCCACGCCCAGCGCGATGGCGGTGAGCGTCGGATTGCCGGCCATCGAGACCGCCACGCCCCCCGCCAGACCGGCAACGAGCGCGAGCAGGACCTTCGTCGTCAACGACACGGGGCGGGGAAGCGAGAAGGGAGGGCAGTGCGGGTGGGCGGAATCTGTGCCCTGCACGCTCCCCCGCAAGGCGACGGGTCGCGCGCCACGGGCAGGGCGAGTCGTCGACATTTTGCCGCGCCGGGATTGTCAGCGGGCCCCCCGATGCTACATTTTGCGGCGTTCGCGACAGCGGTGTTCACCAGGAGACCGAATCAGATGGCGCAGCACGTCGATCGCTACATCAAGGCTGAAACGAATGGCGGCTGGCCCTTTGCGGCCTTCATCATCGCGGTCGCCGTCGTCATCAACCTCGCGGTGTTCTGGTTGCACTCCACGACGTACTATCCGCCGACCGATCTTCGCTTCCGCGCCAAGGGTGCCGGCACGCATGCCGAAGCAGGCGGTCATGACGCCGCCGACTCGCACGGCTCCGAGGCGAGCCCCGCCAGCGAGGGTGGCGATCCGAGCCGCGGCCAGGCCCAAACCGGCGCCGATCCGAGCCGGCCGGCTGGCGCGGGACACTGAGCAGGCGACGAGGACGACGCGGGGCCCGGATCGCCATGATCCGGGCCCCGCGTTCGTTTCGCTCTCGCTCTCATTCGCTCTCGATAGTACATCGCTGGCGCGCGTTCGGCTCTCCGTCACCCACCTCGATCCACACCCCGTCCCGGCAAGGGTGCTAGTGCAGATCCGGCGGACTCTGGGGCCGCTCGCGCGCCACGTCGCTGGTCCGGTCCGGCGGTGTATCGCCCTCGGGCATCATCTGCGATCCGCCCTGCGACGGACTTGAACGCATCCCCTCGCGGGGTTCCGGCGCATCACCAGGCGGCGGGGTGCCACTGCCGCCACTCTGCTCACGGTCACGACGCTTGGCGCCGGATTCGGTGCTTCCATCGTCGTCGGTCGCGCCTTCGCTGCCACCAGCCCATCCGCTCGAGCCGCCGTAGCCGCCCTCACCACCCCGCTCCGAGCTCTCGCCCGCCGAATGTCCGGCGTCGCGAGTTCCCTGATCGTCGATCCGCTCGTCGCCGGCTTCGCTGTTCGCGCCGCGGAATCCGTCGCCCTGCTGCTTTGCGGGTCCCGGGTTCTGTTCGCGCAGATCATTCCCGGTTCCGCCCTCACCGGCCCGCTTGCCCGGCTGCTCGTTCTTCCGCTCGTTCGGGTCGCGCATCTTGTCGGCCATGTTGCCTCCTCGTCCGTGATCGGGCGGCGATCCGCCACACTGCCGCGGGGTCAGGGGCCCCGATGCCCTCGACACGCACCGAAGGGATAGGGCAACGCATGTGCCACCTCGTCCCGGCAAGGGGGGGTCGGGCGGCGGCAAAATGGAGCATGGGATGCCCGCGTCGCGGGCGACGTCTCGCTCGTCAGGCGGGGGTGCGGCCGTCATTGCCGCGCGGTATCCTTCGGTCCGCCGCGGCAGTGCCCGGCGCGCCGCTCACCCCCGCGACCCGGTCCACTCCATGCGCGCATCGCCGCCGCCGCCCGTCACGCTGCAGCGTCCGCCCGCGCTCGCGCCCGGCGCTCGCGTCGCGCTCGTCGCGCCGGCCGGTCCCCTACGCGGCGTCGCCGACACGGGGTGCGCCGAGGCGACCGTGCGGCGGCTGGGGTGGGAGCCGGTGGTCGCGCCCCACGTGCTGGAGCGCCACGGCTACTTCGCCGGCCCCGACGCGCACCGCGTCGCCGATCTCGCCGCGGCGCTGGCCGACCCGTCGATCGATGCGATCTGGTGCCTGCGCGGCGGCTACGGGGTCATGCGCCTGCTCGACGCGCTCAGTTGGCGGGCGCTGGCCGATCGCCCGCGCGCCCTGATCGGTTTCTCCGACATCACCGCGCTCCTGGCCGCGGCCGGCACCCATGCCGGGCTCGGCGCCTACCACGGTCCCGTGGCCCGCAACCCGCTGACGCCGTTCTCGGAGCGCTCGCTGCTCGCGGCGGTCCACTGTACGGGCGAGCCGTGCGGTGCCTGGGCCGACGCCCGCACGCTGTGTGGCGGGCGGGCCGAGGGTCGGCTCGCTGGCGGCAACCTCGCGCTGCTCGCCGCGCTGACCGGCACGCCCTACTTCCCGGACCTGCGTGGCGCGATTCTCGTCGTGGAGGACGTCAACGAAGCCGCCTACCGCGTGGACCGAATGCTGCGACAGTTGCTGCTGTCCGGCGCGCTGGCGGAGCTGCAGGGGATCGTCGTCGGCCAGTTCACCGGCTGCCCCGAGCAGGCCGACGACGACGGCGCGCGGTCGATCGACGACCTGTTCCGCGAGCTCGCCGACACACTCCAGGTGCCCTGCGCCGCCGGAGCGCCCGTCGGGCATGTCGACGACCAGTGGACGCTCCCGCTGGGCGCCCACGCCCGCTTCGATGCCGACGCGGCGACGCTCGACGTCGGCAATGGAACCACGCCCTGATCCTCCGAACCGTTCGCTGCCACTCCTGACGCCACACCCATCACTCCAACCCGATACCCAATGTCCCCGAAATCTGGCATGGATCTGATCAACGACGCCAAGACTCGCATCGACGAGGTCGAAGCGATCGAGGTGAAGCGGATGGTCGAATCCGCCACCGACGACGTCGTCATGCTCGACGTGCGCGAGCCGAACGAGTGGAACCTCGGCCACATTCCGGGGGCCGTCCACATCCCGCGCGGCACGTTGGAGACCAAGATCGAGCAGATGGTCCCGCGCGATCGCACAGTGGTCGTCTACTGCGCCGGCGGCAACCGGTCCGCACTGGCCGCCGACACGATGAAGCAGATGGGATACGACAAGGTGACGAGCATGGCCGGAGGATGGCGCTCGTGGATGGGTGTCGGCGGGCCGGTCGAGGGGTGAGCACGGTCGTTCCGTTCACACTCGCGCTCGCGTCAGGCGTCGTTCGGGGGGAGGCCCGCATCCCCGACGACGCCCGCGGCACGGTCCTCTGCTGTCACGGCTTCAAGGGATTCGCGCGCTGGGGGTTCTTTCCCCTGCTCGCCGAACGGCTCGACGAGCGCGGCTTCATCGCGATCACCTACGACGGGTCTGGAAACGGCATCGGCGTCGATCGCGAGTCTTTCACCGAGCGCGACGCGTTCTTCGCGAATACATACGCCCGCGAGCAGGCGGATCTGGACGGTGTCATTGCGGCGGCACAGGGACGCGGGTGGCTGCTTGACGACGGCGGGTTCGCCCTCGTCGGACACTCGCGTGGCGGCGCGACCGCACTGCTGCACGCGGCGCGTCCGGATGCCCGCGTCCGCGCGCTCGTCACATGGGCGGCTATCGGTGACGTCAGGCGCTGGACCGCCGAGCAGCGCCGCGACTGGCGCGCGCGCGGTTGGCTCGACGTGCCCAATACCCGCACGGGCGAGGTTCTCAGGCTCGGCACGGCCCAACTCGACGAGATCGAGGTCGAAGGCGGCGCGTCGCTCGACCTGATCGCCGCGGCGGGCCGCCTGACGATTCCGTGGCTCATCGCCCACGGAGCCGACGACGAAACGGTCTCGCCTGACGACGGAGAGCGACTGGCGGCGGCGGCGCCCCACGCCACTCACCATGTAGTCCCACGGGCCGGGCACACCTTTGGCGCCACGCACCCGCTCGACGGAGTCCCCGCGCCGCTCGCCGACGTGCTGGGGCGAACGCTCGACTTTCTCGACCGGCACGCCCGATGAGCACCGATGGGCCGCCGCCAATCGATCCACTGGGCGAGGCCGCGTCGCTCGTCCAGCGGATCGAGACGTCGCTCCGCAGACGCGCGGGCGCGCTCGCGCAGGCGGATGACGCGGTCCGTCGTGCGGCGGTGGCCCTCGTCCTCGCCCCGGGCGACGCGGGGCTCGACCTGCTCTTCATCAAGCGCGCCGAGTACGCCGGCGACCCGTGGAGTGGGCAGATCGCGCTGCCCGGAGGCCGTAGCGAGCCTGACGACGAAACGCTCTGGCATACGGCCGCCCGCGAAACGCAGGAGGAAACCGGCATCGAGCTGCTGTCCTCGGCGCGACTCCTCGGCACCCTCGACGAAATACACCCGAGGACGCCGGTGTTGCCGCCGATCGTCGTGCGCCCCCACGTCGCCCTGCTCGACCGCCGCGCGCCATTGACGCTGAGCGCCGAAGTGGCGATGGCGTTCTGGGCGCCGCTGGCGGCGCTGCAGCATCCGGGCGCCACCATCACCGCGACCGTGCTCGTGCGCGGCGGGGAGATGGCGGTCCCGAGCATCCGCCACGGCGAATTTACGATCTGGGGCATGACCGAGCGAATCCTGCGCTCGCTGTTCGCCCAGATCGGCTGACGACGGAGCTGTGCCCGAAGCTCACCCGATTGTGGTCGAGCCCGTTGCCAAATTTTTAACCTGCCTTAAACTACGCTTGCGACGCGCTCCAACTCTTCGTCCCAAGATCTCTTCGTGCGACTGATCCGTCCCGCTTCGCTGTACCTCGTCGGACTCGTCGCGCTCGCGGCGCTGCTCGGCTGTGTCCCCGCGTCGCCCCAGCGCGGCACCGGCCCGCTTCGCGTGGTCGCCACTACGGGGATGATCGCCGATGCCGCGCGGCGGATCGGGGGGGCGGAGATCGAGTTGTACGATCTGATGGGGCCGGGCGTCGATCCGCACCTGTACAAGGCGACCGCGGGCGACGTGCGCGCGATCGCCGGAGCCGGGTTGATTCTCTTCAACGGCTTGCACCTCGAGGCCGCGATGGGCGAGGTGTTGGAGGAGATGGGCCGTCGGACCCGGACGGTCGCCGTCGGCGAGGCGGTGCCTGACGAGCAGCTGATCGGCAGCGACGCCTTTGGCGGATCGCACGACCCCCACATCTGGTTCGACGTCGCGCTCTGGCGCCATGCCGTTGCCGCCGTGGCCGAGGCGCTCGTGGCCGCCGACCCGCCGCACGCCGACACCTATCGATCGCGGGCTGACGCCTATCTCGCCGAACTCGACACGCTCGACGTGTGGGTGCGCGCGCAGATGGCGACGATCCCCCCGGACCGACGTGTGCTGATCACGGCGCACGACGCCTTCGGTTACTTCGGTCGGGCGTATGGCGTCGAGGTGCGGGGGCTGCAGGGCATCAGCACGGCCGCCGAGGCGGGCACGGCCGACGTGCAGGGGCTCGCGCGGCTGATCGCCGAGCGGCGGATCCCCGCGCTGTTCGTGGAGACGTCGATTCCGCGCCGTACGATCGAAGCGGTGCAGGCGGCGGCCCGGTCGCGAGGCGCGACGGTGCAGATCGGGGCGCCGCTCTATTCGGACGCGCTCGGCTCGTCAGGCACGCCGGCGGCATCGTATATCGGGATGGTGCGCAGCAACGTCACGGCGATCGTCCGCGGGCTCGGCGGTGCGCCGACCGTCGTCCGCGCCCCACATCCACTCCGAGCGGCCCCATGAGCGATTCCTCCCAGCCGCGCGACTCGGTTCGACGGTCCGCCGGCCATGCCGCGACCAACGGTGCCGAGCGCGCCGGCGCGGCGGGCCCAGCCGGCACAGCCGGCGCGGCGGCGACGATGGCCGACGCTCACGCGCGTGACCGCCTGGGTGCCACACGCGCCGGTCTCTCCGTCCAGGCGAGCGACGCGGCGCACACGGACGGCCCGTCGGCGATCGAGGTCAACGATCTCACGGTCGCCTATCGCGAGCAGCCCGTCCTCTGGGACGTCGATCTCACCGTGCCGAACGGCGTGCTGATGGCGATCGTCGGCCCGAACGGGGCAGGGAAGACCACGATGATCAAGGCGATCCTCGGCCTCGTGAAACCGGCCGCCGGGCAGGTGCTCGTCTTCGGGCGTCCGTACGCAGAGCAGCGCAAGCTCGTCGGCTACGTTCCGCAGCGCGGGAGCGTCGATTGGGACTTCCCGACGTCCGTGCTCGACGTCGTCATGATGGGGCGCTACGGGGCGCTGGGCTGGTTCCGGCGCCCGGGCGCGCGCGAGCGCGCACTGGCGATCACCGCGCTGGAGCACGTCGGGATGCAGGACTTCGCCGACCGGCAGATCAGTCAACTGTCGGGCGGGCAGCAGCAGCGCGTCTTTCTCGCGCGCGCGCTGGTGCAGGACGCGCGTATCTACATCATGGACGAGCCGTTTCAGGGCGTAGACGCCAAGACCGAGCGAGCGATCGTCGACGTGCTGCAGGATCTGCGCGCCCGGGGGCGCACGGTGGTCGCGGTGCATCACGCGCTGCAGACCGTTCCCGAGTACTTCGACTGGGTCGCGCTGCTCAACGTTCGTCGGATCGCTGCCGGACCGGTCGCCGAGGTCTTCACCGACGAGAATCTGCGGCGCACCTATGGCGGTCGCGTGCCGTTTCTCGACGGCACCGCCCCCGCCTGACGCGCGCCGACGATGCCGTTCGATCTCCTCTCCGACCTCGTCACCGATTACACGGTGCGAACGGTCGCCCTTGGCGCGATGGCGCTGGGCGCGGCCAGCGGTGCGCTCGGCTCGTTTGCCGTGCTGCGGCGTCAGAGCCTGCTCGGCGACGCGATCTCGCACGCTGCGCTCCCCGGCATCGTGCTCGCCTTCATGATTACCGGCACCAAGTCGACGCTGCCGCTGCTGATCGGCGCCGCGCTCGCCGGCTGGCTGGCGACGTTGTTCGTGATCGCCGTCGTTCGCACGACGCGGCTGCCCGAAGACAGCGCGCTGGGCATCGTCCTGTCGGTCTTTTTCGGGGCGGGGCTCGTGCTGCTGACCAACGTCCAACGGCGCGAGGATGCCTCGCAGGCCGGCCTGACGACGTTTCTCTTCGGCCAGGCCGCGACGCTGCTCGAGCGCGACGTCTGGATCATCATTGGACTGGGCGGCTTCGCCGTGCTCGTGCTGTTGCTCGGATGGAAGGAGTTCAAGCTACTCGCCTTCGATCCGGAATTCGCCGGGTCGATCGGCTTTCCGGTACGCGCGCTGGACGTGTTGCTGGTGAGTGTGCTGGTGATCGCCATCGTCGTGGGGCTGCAGACGGTCGGCGTCGTGCTCATGAGCGCGATGGTGGTCGCGCCGGCAGCCGCCGCGCGTCAGTGGACCGACCGGCTGGGAACGATGGTGCTCATCGCCGCCATATTCGGCGCCGGTGCCGGGTTGGTCGGTGCTACCGCCAGCGGATTGGCCGCCGGCGTCCCCACCGGGCCCGCAATCGTGCTCAGTGCCACCGCAATCGTAGTCGTCTCGCTGCTGCTGGCGCCGCGCCGCGGGCTGATCTGGAACGCGGCGCGTCAGGCGCGTGGACGTCGCGCGCTCCGTACCGACACGGTGCTGACCGACCTGTTCGCGCTGGGTGAGCAGCATCGTGGCCAGACGCACGGCCATGCGGCGACCCTGATCGCTGCCCTCGGGCCGACGCGCGGGGCCGTCGGTCCAGCGCTCGTCCAGCTCGCCTCACGCGGACTGGCCGAACAGCTCGACGATCAGTCGTGGCTGATCACGAGCGACGGGAACGCCGAGGCTCGGCGGATCCTCCGTCACCGCCTGGCCACCGATCCCGACGGCGTCCCGCTCGTCGAGGACGAGGACCGCTGATGCCGATCGCCGTCGAGATCCAACTCGTCGCGGTGCTCACCGCCGTCGCCTGCGCCATTCCCGGCGCCTTTCTCGTGCTCCGGCGGATGGCGCTGCTCAGCGACGCGATCAGCCATACGGTGCTGCTCGGGATCGTGCTCGCCTACTTCGTCGTCCGCGATCTCGGCTCGCCGCTGCTGATCGTCGCCGCGGCCGGTACGGGAGTGCTCACGGTCGCACTCGTCGAGACGCTCACGCGGACGCGACTCGTGCGGCAGGACGCGGCCATCGGACTGGTCTTTCCCGCGCTCTTCTCGGTGGCAGTGATTCTCGTCTCGCGGTATGCGGGCAACGTCCATCTCGACACCGACGCGGTGCTGCTCGGGGAGCTCGCCTTTTCCCCGTTCCGGCGCCTCTCCGCGAACGGGCTCGATCTCGGGCCGCGCGCGCTCTGGGTGATGGGCACCGTGCTGGCGCTGGTGCTCGGCTTTATCGCCGCGTTCTACAAGGAGCTCAAGATCTCGACCTTCGATCCCGCCCTGGCCGCCGCACTCGGCTTCTCACCGACGCTGCTGCACTACGCCTTCATGGGACTGGTCTCGGTGACGGCCGTGGGCGCGTTCGACGCCGTCGGGTCGGTGTTGGTGGTGGCGCTGATGATCGCCCCCCCCTCGGCCGCCTATCTGCTCACCGACAGCCTGCCGCGGATGCTCGTCTACAGCGCGTTGATCGCCGCAGCGTCGGCGATCGCCGGCTTCTGGCTCGCGTGGACGGTGGATGCCTCGATCGCCGGCGCGATGGCGACGATGGCCGGCGTCGCCTTCGTGCTCGCGTTCGGCTTTGCCCCCGAGCGCGGGCTGGTCGCCCTCGCGCGTCGCCGGGCGCGCCAGCGGCTCGAGTTCGCCCAACTGATGCTCACCGTCCACCTGCTGCACCACGAGCACGCCGACGAAGCCGACCGCGAGTCGGAATCGGAGCACCTCGAGGAGCACCTACGGTGGACCCCGACGTTCGCTCGGCGGATCGTCGACCGCGCCGAACGTGACGATTGGGTGGAGCGGGACGGTCGCTACCTGCGCCTGACGGGCGAGGGGCGGGCCCGCGCGCGAGCGGCGCTCGGATAGCCGCCGGGCCGGAGCGAGCGCGGCGGAACATCGACGATGCCCGCGTGCTTTATTCCGTCCATGCTGCTCCCGTTGCTGTTCGCCCTTCAGGCTGCCGCCGCGCCCGCGCTCCCCCCTGCGGGCATTGACTCCGTCCCGCCCGCCGCCAGCGTCCGCGGCATCGCGATCGACGAGCGGTTCGCCACCGACTTCGGCCTCCGCCTCGGCGACGAGTTCACCGTCAGCGCACAGCCGGGCGACGCGGGCGACCGCGTCCGCGTGGAGGCGATCACGCGCCGTACCGCGGACCCGTCGGAACTCGCTCGCTCGGAGTATCGCGTGCGGCTCCACCTCTCGCACCTGCAGGGGCTACTCGGCTACGGTGATCGCGTCGACCGGTTTGCCGTGGCCGCCCCCGATACGGCGGCGGCCGAGCGCGCGCTGACGCAGATCAACGAATCCGCGTTCGGGTTCCGGGCATACCGGTCGCGCGAGATCGCGGTGGAGACGTCGAGCACGTTCGCCGTGGTCAGCCGCTTCCACGACGCGATCGGCGTGATCACGATCGTCGCGAGCGCCATCTTCCTGCTCTGCATCATGCTGTTGCGTGTGGAGGAACGGCGGCGCGACGTGGGCGCGATGCGACTCATCGGCGTCTCGCGGGCGAGCGTGGTCCGCGCGGTGGTGTTCGAGGCCAGCCTGATTGCCCTCTTCGGCGCGGCGATCGGGGTCGGCGTCGGCTGGGTAGCCGCGACCCTGGTGAACGCGCACTATCAGGCGGTGTATCGAACACCACTGGTGTTCGCCTTCGTCACGCCGGGAATCGTCACCCTCGCGGTGTCGCTCTCGGTGGTGCTGGGGATCGGCGCCGGCTTCCTGGCCGCGTGGCGGCTCGCCCGCACGCCGCCCCTCGCCCTGATGGGACGATGACCGCTGCTCGCCTCCCCCTCCGCGGAGACGTCTGATGCTCGCTCGCTCCACCATCGCCGCCGCGTTGGCGCTTCCGCTGATCATCGGCGGGGCGCTGTTCGCCGCGTCCCGCACCGGTGGCGACACGGCCGGCGCCA
>JBBQHX010000055.1:0-16644 GCA_038324385.1 Gemmatimonadales bacterium
GCGCGGCGCGAGCACGGGCTTCGTCGCCTGCACGCCGCTCCCGGCCGGCGCCGAGGCATGGATCGACGTCAGCATCGTGGCCGTGGTCGGGCCGGAAGTCGTTACGGGATCGACGCGGATGAAAGCGGGCACCGCGACCAAGCTCGTGCTCAACACGATCACCTCGGGCGCGATGATCCGCATCGGCAAGACATACGGGAATCTCATGGTCGATCTGCGCGCGTCGAACGACAAGCTGGTCGATCGCAGCGAGCGGATCCTCGTCGAGGTATGCGGGATAGCGCGCGAGGAGGCCCGCGTGCTCCTCGCCGCCAGCGGCGGGCACGTGAAGACGGCCATCGTCATGCAGGCGCTGGGGGTCGATCGTCAGGCGGCCGAGGCGGCGCTCGCCGCGCAGGGCGGCGTCGTGCGGCGGGTGATCCCGAACGCCCCGCCGCCGGTGGCCGTGGCCGGAGCGCCGCAGTGACCGTAGCTGCGCGATCGCGCATCGTCGTCGGCCTGATGTCGGGCACGTCGCTCGACGGGATCTCGGCCGCCGTCGCCCGCTTCACGCCTGACGAATCGGGGCTCGTGCGCCACGAGCTGCTCGGATACACGCCGCACGCCTACGACGCCGAGCGGCGCGCCCGCCTGCTCGCCGTCCTCGAACAGGGCACGGCGGCCCAGTACTGCCGCCTCAACGCCGATCTGGGCGCCTGGCTGGCGGAAGCCGCGATCGCGGCCGTGCGCGAGGCTGGCCTCGCGCTCGCCGACATCGATGCGATCGCCTCGCACGGACAGACCATCTGGCACGAGGCCCCGCACTCCACCTGGCAACTCGGGGAGAGTGCGGTGATCGCCGAGCAGACCGGACGTCCCGTCATCGCCGACTTCCGCGTGCGCGACGTCGCGGCCGGCGGGCAGGGTGCGCCGCTGGTGCCGATCGCCGACCTCCTGCTCTACGCCGCTCCGGACCGTTGGCGACTCCTCCAGAACCTCGGCGGGATCGGGAACGTGAGCGTCGTCGCGCCTGGCGGCACCTCGCTCGCCCGTGCCTTCGACACCGGCCCCAGCGTGTGTGTGGTCGACGGCGTCGTGCGGCGCCTCACGACCAGCCTTCCGTACGACGTCGACGGGCGGCTGGCGCGTGCCGGGACCGCCGTGGATACAGTGGTCGATGCGCTGCTCGCCGAGCCGTACTTCGCCGCGCCCCCGCCCAAGAGCACGGGACGCGAGCTGTTCGACGCCGCCTACGTCGAGCGCGTCATCACGCTTACGCGTGAGGCACGGCCGGCCGCTACGACCGAGGACGTGGTGGCGACCGCCGTCGCCCTCACCGCACGCTCGATCGGGGATGCCTATGCCCGCTTCGTCCCCGAGCCCGCCGACGAGGCGGTGCTCTCGGGCGGCGGCGCGCGCAATCCCGCACTGGTGGAGGCGATCGCCGCCGCCATCGCGCCGCGCACGGTCGTGCGCTTCGACGACCTCTTCTACGACGGCGAGGCCAAGGAAGCCGTCGCCTTCGCGCTGCTCGGCTGGCTGCATCTCGAGGGCCGGCCGGGGAACGTGCCCGCGGCAACTGGCGCCGCCGGTGTGCGACTGCTCGGCAAGCTCACCCCAGCCTGACGTCGATGACCGCTCCCCTCGCCCCCCCGTCCGCCGCCGGCACCGGCCCCCTCGCCGACGTCGCGCAACTGCTGCTCCCGGCAATCCGGTGGGAGGCCGCGCATGGCTTCGACGGCCATCGCGAGATGATCGAGCGGGCGCTGGAACTCGGCGTCGGTGGTTTCATCATTTTTGGCGGCACGCGTGAGGCGGTGGCGACACTCACCACGGAGTTGCACGCGCGGTCGCGCATCCCGCTGCTGATCGGTGCCGATCTGGAGCGCGGGGCGGGGCAGCAGATCGCCGGGCTCACCGGGCTGCCGCCGCTCGCCGCGATTGGTTCGCTCGCCGACACGGAGGCGATGCGGCACGCCGCGCGCCTCACCGCTCGTGAGGCGCGCAGCGTTGGCATCAACTGGATCTACGGTCCTGTTTGCGATCTCGATATCGAACCGGATAACCCGATCGTCGGGACGCGCGCGATCGGCCACGACCCGGCGCTCGTCGGGGAGTTGGCCGCCGAGTGGATCGACGCCTGCCAGGCCGAAGGGGTGCTCGCGTGCGGCAAGCACTTCCCGGGGCACGGGCGCACCACCGGCGACTCGCACATGGAGCTTCCCGCCGTCCACGCGAGCGAGTCAGTGCTCCACGCGGAAGACCTCGTCCCGTTCCGCGCCGCGATCGATGCCGGCGTGGCCGCGCTGATGACGGCGCACGTGAGCTTCCCGGCGCTCGACCCCACCAACGCGCCGGCGACGCTCTCGCCGCGCATCCTTGGTCAGTTGCTGCGCCGCACGATGGGGTTCGACGGGCTCATCGTCACCGATGCGCTGATCATGGACGGGATCCTCGATGGGCAGGACGAGCGTGAGGCATCGGTCCGCGCGATCGCCGCTGGCTGCGATCTGCTGCTCTATCCGACCGATCTCGAAGGGGTGGCGCGCGCGCTTGCCCGCGCCATCGACGACCGTCGCCTCGATGCGGACATCATCTCGGGAGCGGCGGCGCGCCGGCGGCGGTGGGCCGAGTGGGCGGGGGCTGGCCATGCGGAGCCCGTCGCCGACGCGGACTACCGGTGGGCCGACGCGCTCTGTCGCCGCGTCGTCCACACACTGCGTGGGCCGCTGCCGCCGATCGGCCCACGTCCCGAGGTCGTCATCGTCGACGACGACCTCGGCGGGCCGTACCCGCCGCCCTCGCGCGAGCCGTTCCTCGCCGCGCTGGCCGAGTCCGGCGTCGAGCCGCGCGATGTCGATACCCCGTCGGTGCACGGCGCGGGCACGGTGATCATCGGCCTCTTCGGCGACATTCGCTCGTGGAAGGGCCGGCCCGGCTACTCGGCGCCGGCACGCAAGGCCGTCGCTGAGGCCGTGGCCTCGGCCGCCGCATCGGGACGCGACTCGATCGTGGTGCAGTTCAGCCATCCCCGTCTCGCCGGCGAGCTGGGCGACGTGCCGGCGCTGCTGTGCGCCTGGGGCGGGGAGGCGCCGATGCAGCGGGCCGCCGCCGCGACGCTTCTGACGCTCGCGAACGGGGAGGGCGGCGTACGGCGGTGATCGTGCCTCACGAGCCCGAATGGGTCAGATCGGCGAGGGGATTTCCGACGGGCGATCGGTCAGTAGGACGCGCCGCACGAACGGCAACAACAGGAAACCCGGAAAGGCGAGCACGAACGTCAATAGGAAATACGCTTCGTATCCCATCTGCTCGGCGCCGACGCCGGACACTGTGCCCGCGAGCGTCCGACTGAGGCCGAACAGCGCCGTGAGCAAGGCAAATTGCGTGGCAGCATAACGTTTCTCGCAGATGGACATCAGGAAGGCGAGGAACGCCGCCGTTCCCAGGCCGTAAGTGAACTGCTCGATCACCGCCGCCCCGTACATCACCGGCATCGTCGCGCCCTCGCGCGCGGCGTACCAGTAGCCGAGGTTCGAGAGCGCCTGCGTGAGCCCCAGCGCCCAGAGCGCGGTGAACACCCCCCAGCGCGTCGTCAGCGCGCCGCCCAGCAAGGCGCCGCCGATCGTCGCGACTACGCCCACCGTGCCCAGCACGAGCCCGATCTGCTCCGGCGTGTAGTTACTGTCGATCCAGAACGGGCGGACCATCGGCGAGAGCGCGAAGTCGCCGAGCTTGAACAGCAGGATGAAGACGAGCGCGCCCCACATGGCCGGGCGCGAGAGCAGTGACCGGAGCGGATTCCAGACCGCGTCGGTGAGCGTCGCGGCAAACCCACTCACCCTCGCGCGCACGATCGCCGGGGAGGGAAGGGTCGCCGTCAGCGCGGCGATGGCGAGCATCAGCGCCGCCGCGGCCGCAAACACCGGCCCCCACCCGATCCGCCCACCCAGGGCGACGAAGCCGCCGCCCGCGGCGATCAGCGCGACGCGGTAGGCGGTGACCCGCACGCCGTTGGCCGCGCCGAACTCCCGCTCGTCGAGCAGCTCGATCGAATAGGCGTCGATCGCGACGTCCTGCGTCGCCGACAGCGCCACGAGGGCGGCGAGAAGCACCCAGACCAGCGTGGAGATGGCCGACACGTCGAGCAACGCCAACGTCCCCAGCACGGCGGCCAGCAGCAGCTGCGAGACGATGATCCAGCCCTTCCGCGTCCCCGTTCGGTCGACGAGCGGAGCCCAGAGGAATTTGAGCGTCCAGGCCAGACCGAGCGTGCTGACGAAGCCGATCTCCGCGAGCCCGACGCCGCGAACGCGGAAGTAGGTCGGCAGCAGCTCGGCGAAGACGCCGTACGGAAAGCCCGACGCGAAGTAGAGAGCGGCGATCCAGACGAGCTTCCGCCGCAGCGGGGCCGGATGGCTGACGGGGGTGAGGCGCGCGGCGTCGGCGGCGGGGGCGGTCGCGGTCACGGAGCGGCGGAACGGGACGCGGATGTTCGACGCGGCAGCAGCCGGCCGGCGGTGGCCGGGAAGTTACGCCCGGGGGCGCAAGCCGCGAAACGGCGGTCGCCCGCTGTGCGCCTCGTCACCTCCCGGCGTGACGGTCTCACGCCGTCGCCCGTCATCCTCCCGAGGCCAGCGCGAGGGCCTGCCTCCGAGCCGCCGGAGTTTCCACGACCGCCGCCACCCCACACGCCGTGACCCTCCCAGCCACGTCCTACGGCCCGTTCCTGCCGCCCGTGCTTGTCTCGCGGGACCGCGCGCAACTCCCGCTGCCGCTCCCCGAGCGCGCGGACCGGTCAAATCGCTTTCGGAGCGACACCGGCGCGCCTGACGACAGCTCGTTCGTGCGCCTCGGCCGCGGCACCCCAGTGCTCGGGAGTCGGCTGGTCGTGCCGGCCAACTCTCCCGTCGCGCGGGCGCTCCGCCTGACGAACCGTCCGTCGGAGCTCGACCGGCGCCTCAGCGGCACCCTGCCGACGGAGCCGCCGTTGCACCCCGTCGCCGCGGCGCTGCGCGCGATCTGCGATCCGGGGCTCTGGCTCCCGAACACCTACGTCGGCGTCGCGCAGCGGCTGTTCGAGCGCCATCCGCAGATCTGGATGACGCTGGTCGGCGTGGCGCCGCAGGGGCGCCTGACGCTACCCCAACGCGTGATCGTCCGTGCGTTCGTCGAGGGCACGGGCCCGGCGCGCATCTGCGTGATGGCGGGCGACGCGGATCTACAGGAGCTCGTGCGAGCTGCTCGGGTCGAACGGCGGCTGTTGCATGTGGTCGCGCTTGGCGCCCTTGCGGCGCTGCTCTTTCTGGTGCTGCGGTAAGGGGGGTCCTCAGGCACACCGCGCTGACGATCCTCGCCTGACGATCCGCGCCTGACGATCCGCGCCTGACGATCCGCGCCTGGCGATCAGCGTAGAAAGGTCCACGCCACGACGGAGGCGGCAACCACGGCGAGCACGCCGAGCAGCTGCATCCACCGCCGGCCGACCTGCTGCCGGGCCGCGAGCGCTTCTGGCGGCAGCGGAGGGGCACGGCGTGCGGCGTCGGCGGCGGCCTGCGCGCGCGGGCTGAGGTCGGCGACGAAGCCGGGGTGTGCGGCGCCGGGCCGGCGCGGCGCGGCGGCATCGACCGAGGGGATCACGCGAACGGCGCGCATCTCGCCGGTCCGAACCGCTTCCGCATCGAAGGTGCGGTAGCCGACCTCGTCGTCAGGCATCACATCGGCCAGTCCCGCGCCGTCGAACCGCACGAGCACGACGGTGATGTTGTCGGGACCGCCGTTGGCGTTGGCGAGGGCGATCAGCGCGTCACCCGCGGCGTCCAGACTCGGAGCGCCGGTGACCGTGGCCGCGATCTCGTCGCGCCGCACGAGGCCGGACAGTCCATCGCTGCACAGGACGAGCACGTCGCCGCGGCGCACCGGCTGCTGCGTCAGGTCCACCACCACGTGCTCCTCGGGCCCGAGCGCCTGCAGGATGATGTTGCGCCGCTCGCTGCGTTCCGCCTCCTCCGGCGACATCTCCCCCACTTCGACCAGCTTCTGGATCAGCGACTGGTCCTTCGTGAGTTGCCGGGCCTCACCGGCCCGAACCAGATACGCCCGGCTGTCTCCGACCTGCGCCATGTAGACCGTGTCGCCGAACAGGCCGGCGATCGTCGCCGTGGTGCCCATGCCGCGTAGCTGGGGGTGCTGGACGGCATGGCGGTGGATGGCCTTGTTCGCGTCCTCGGCGGCCTGATGCAGCGCGCCGACGAAGCGCACCGGGTCGCCGTTCCAGCTCTGCGTTCCGTCGCGCAGCCGGTCGAACAGCTCCTGGACCGCCATTCGGCTGGCCAGCTCGCCCGCCGCTGCCCCGCCCATTCCGTCGGCGACCACGAACAGCAACCCCTGGTCGCCCGACGCATGTCCCCGCGTCTGGCCGTCCGCCAGCTCGACGCCCGCCGAGAGGTCGGCGACGAGGAACGCGTCCTCGTTGTGCTCGCGCGTCCGCCCCACGTCCGTCCGGCAATAGACGTCGACATTCACGGGACCTGAAGCCGGTGACGGCATGTGGCGAGCGAGAGAAGTCAAGGAAGCGCGAGAGGGTGCCGCCGGGAAGGAGCCGATCCGGGACGCCGGGTCGGCGGGAGCTACGGAACGACCGGGCCGCCGACGATCACGAGCGCCATGGACCGCGAGTGATCGCGAACCATAGGTGGGGACGGCCGATCCGCGGGATGCCGCGGCCCCAATCTGACGTTACGACGACCAGCGGCGCCAGACGATGCGCCCACCGGATCATCCCGACCGAACGCATCGCCGTCCCCACCGTGTCCACCAGACCCGTCCTTCCCTACTGTTCGGGTCCGCGCCGGGTTTCAACCCGGCCTGGGTTCACCGTGCGGCCGGGCGTGGAGCGGCCAACCGGCTGTCGGCCGCCGCCTCCCAGCCTCCACACCCCGCCGCTAGCATATCCCCCATGTCTCTCCACATCCAGCGCGTGGTCGTGGTGGCCGCGGCACTGCTCGGCGTCGGCTGCGCGCGCCCCGCCCCAACGGTCGACGTCACCCCGGCGCCCGGGCCGCCCTCCACCGCCCCAACCGCGACGTTGCCCGCGATCCCGGAGGTCCGCGGGCCGCTGGCGTTGCGTGTCATCTACCCGTCGCCCGGCGCGTTGATCGCCGCGCGCGACTCGACCTTTCTGCTCGGCACCGTCGGCACCGGCGATGCCTCGTTGACCATCAACGGCGCCCCGGTGGACGTGCGGGCCAATGGGGCTTTTCTCGCGTGGCTCCCCGTCCCGCGCGAGCCGCGTTACGAGATCGTCGCCGCGCGCCCGGGCGACACCGCCCGCGTCACGCTCCCGGTGCGGCTCCTCCCCGCTCGCCCCGCCCTCACGTCCGGCGGCCCCCTGCGGATCGACAGCGCGACCGTCGCCCCGGGTGCGGGCATGGTGCTCCGCGCCGACGAACCGGTTCGTGTCGCCGTCCGCGCCACCCCTGACGCGGTCGCCACGCTCGTGACCACGGGCGGCAGCCGCTGGCCGCTGGCCCGCTCGGCGCCGGGGGCGGAGACGACGGGCGCCCTCTTCGCCACTGACGTGCCTGCGCGCGCGCTCACGGCGGGCGCCGAGATCGAGCTCGCGCGGGGCACCGAGCGCCTCCGCGTTCGCGTTCCGCCCGTCGCTACGGTCGACTCGGCGTTCGGGACGCTTGGCCTCCTCGGCGAGGGCGGCGAGCGCAACGAGGATCGCGTGGTGGTCGGGCGGCCGGTGCCCGGGGGCACCTACAAGTGGTTCTTCCTTCCCGGCACGGTCGTGCCGGTAACCGGGCAGAGCGGCACCGCGACCCGAGTGCGGCTGGACGACGCGCTCGAGGTCTGGGTTGACGCGAGCGAGGTCACGCGGCTTCCGGTGGCCACCGCCGCGCCGCGCCGCACCGTCGGCAACCTCCGGGTGCAGCCCGCCGCCGAGTGGGTGGACGTGATCTTCCCGATGGCCGACCGGCCCCCGTTCCTCGTGCAGGAGGAGGGCTCGACGCTCGTGGTGACGCTGTACGACACGCGGCCGAATACGGACATCGTCACCTTCGCCCGCAACGATTCGCTCGTGAGGCACGTGACCTGGGAGGCCGAGCGCACGGACCGCGCCCGCTACACGCTGCACCTGCCGCACCCGCCGTTCGGCTATCAGGCGTTCTGGCGCGACGGGTCCTTCGTCCTGCGCGTGCGGCGCACGCCCGCCGTCGACGAGCGCGCGCCGCTGCGCGGGATTCGGGTCGCCGTCGACGCCGGCCATCCGCCGGCCGGCTCCACCGGCCCGACCGGGCTGTACGAAGCCGTCCCGGCGCTGGCGATTTCGCGTCGTGTACAGGCGCTGCTGACCGAGCGCGGCGCCGAGGTGGTCATGACGCGCACCACCGACGAGGCCGTGCCGCTCGGCGACCGCCCGGCGATGGCCCGACGGGCCGACGCGCACGCGCTGGTCTCGATCCACCTCAACGCGCTGCCTGACGGGATCAACCCGTACACCGCGAACGGCACCGGCACCTACTACTTCCACGCACGCTCGGCGCCGCTCGCGCGGGCCGTGCAGCGCGGCATGGTGCGACACATGGGACTGCGCGACATCGGGATTTTCTATGACAACCTGGCACTCGTGCGGCCGACCTGGATGCCGTCGATCCTCGCCGAGGGCGCGTTCATGATGATCCCCGAGCAGGAGGCGGCGCTGCGCACACCCGAGTTCCAGGAGCGGTACGCGCTCGGCGTCGTTGACGGGTTGGAGGAGTACTTTCGCGCGCTCGGCGCGAGCAACGCGTCGCGCCAGTGAAGGGCATGGGGCTCCAGCGGCTGGCGCGCCGGGCGGGGCGCCTCGGCATGATCGCGGCGGCCGTCACGGGCCTCACGACGGAGGCTGCTGGCCAGATCGCGCCTGACGCCGCGTGGCGAACGATTCGCACCGAGCACTTCCACGTCCACTTCACCCCTGACGTCGAGGCGATCGCCCGCCGCGCGGCCGCCGTGGCGGAGTCGGCGTACGTCGCGCTGAGCGCCGAACTCCGCCCGCCGCGCGGCCCGATCGACCTCATCGTCGCCGACAACGTCGACTTCACCAACGGCTCGGCGACGCCCTTCCCGACGAATCGCGTGATTCTCTACGCGCGGCCGCCGGTAGATGTCCAGACGCTGCGCTTCTACGATGACTGGACGACGATTCTCGTCACCCACGAGCTGACGCACATCTTCCATCTGGATCGCGCCCGCGGGTGGTGGGGCGGGGCACAGCGCCTGTTCGGGCGGAACCCGGCCTTCATGCCGAACCTCTACCTGCCATCGTGGATCAAGGAGGGGATCGCCGTCTACTACGAGACCCGCCTGACGGGAAGCGGCCGTCTGGCCGCAAGCCAGAATCCGATGGTCGTGCGGGCGGCCGCGGGCGCGGGGGCGCTGCCGGGTCTGGGCGATCTGAGCCTGACGAGTCCGACCTTTCTCGGCGGGGAGATCGCCTATGCCTACGGTGCGCTCGCGATCGCCCAGATCGGTGCGACGCAGGGCGACAGTGCCGTGCCGCGCTTCATCGAGGCCACCAGCCGTGGGCTGATCCCGTTCCGGTTGGATGCGGCCGCCCGCCGCGCCTTTGGCGCCGGACTGTCCGATGTGTGGGAGGCGTGGCGCGACTCGGTCACCCGCGCCGACGTTCGCGCTGGCGCGCCGCTCCCCGCCTGGCGAGAGCTGACCGACGCCGGCTGGGCCGTGCAGGCGCCGCGCTGGACCGCCGATGGACGGCTGGTTTACGCCGCCAATACTGGCCGTCGCGTTCCCGGGGTCTACCGGGTGGATCCGGCGACGGGCGAAGAGCACCGGCTCGGCCGGCGCAACGCGCTCGAGCCCAACGTGCCACTCGCTGGGGGCGGGCTGCTCTATGCGCAGCCGGAGTTTATCGGCCCGTACACGATCCGCTCCGACCTCTGGATCGAGGAAGACGGGCGCGAGCGGCGCCTCACCACTGGCGCCCGCCTCACTCGTCCCGACGCCCGCGCCGACGGTGCGATCGTGGCCGTCCAGGGCGTCGCCGGCTCGGCTCGGCTCGTCAGGCTCGGCCGCAACGGCGGTCCCGTCGTGCCGCTGACCGAGGCCTCGGCCGACGTGCAGTGGACCGAACCGCGCTGGTCGCCCGACGGCGCCGCGATCGCCGCCGTACGCTGGATGCGCGGCGGCATTACCGAGATCGTCGTCCTCGACACGCTGGGCGGCGTCAGGCACGTGCTGGCCCGCGATCGGGCGCTGAACGCCGCACCGAGCTGGGCGCCCGACGGCGCCAGCGTCGTCTATTCATCGGACCGCGATGGGCGCACGGAGATCTGGCGCGCCTGGCTCCCGGGTCGCGGTGCGGAGGCTGCGGCAGGTGACGCCGAGCCTGACGCGGTGGTGCGGGCGCGGTTGAGCGATGCGGGCACGGGGCTCTTCTTCCCCGAGCCGTCACGCGACGGAGCGCGGCTCGCCGCGGTGCACTTTCGCGCCGACGGCTACCACCTCGGCGTGGCTTCGCTCGCACCGGCGGATTCGGCCACGCCTGACGGTGTATGGTCCACCACCCCCGCGCTCGCGGTGCCAGTAACCGGCCCGTTGGTGATCGGAGATTCGGGAGCCGCGGTCGACAGCGGCACCGCGACGCCCTACAGCCCGTGGCGGCTGCTCGTGCCGCGCTACTGGACTCCGGTCGTGCGGCAGGGCGCCGGCGGCGCGCTCGCGTTTGGAGGCCTGACGAGTGCCTCGGACGCGGTCGGGCGTCACGCCTGGTCGGCACAGGCGAGTGTCGAGCCCGGAACAGGGTTCGTCGATGCCGATGCCTCGTGGCGCTACGGACGTTTCGGCCTCCCGCTGGTTGATGTCATCGTGGCGCAGTTCTGGGACCGCGATCGCTTCACCTTCGACGATGGCGAGCCTGGCACGCTCGACGAGCAGACGCGCCGCGCCTACACCGGCCTGACCTTCTTCCGCCCGCGCTTCCGCACCTCGTCGTCGCTCAGCGTGGGCGCCGAACTCCAGGCCGCGCGCTTCGTGCCGCGGTCCGCTCGGGTCGAGGCGGCGCTGCGCGACGATCTGCGCGGCACGCGCCTCACGCCGGGCGTGCGGCTCGCCGGCCGCTGGAGCAACGTCCAGACGCCGGCGCTGGCCGTGTCGCCCGAGGATGGCCTCACGACGACGGCCACGCTGCGGCAGCGGTGGCTCGACCGCGACGGCGGGCCGATCACGCGCAGCGCGGTGGGCACGGTCGCCGCCTATCGTGGGCTGCCGATCGGCGGCTTCGCCAACCACGTGATCGCTGCCCGGGCAGCAGGCGGGTGGCAGGATGGGCGCGCCACCTCCGCGTTTGGCGCCGGCGGCGTCGACGGCGGGGCGCTCGATCTCCTCCCCGGGCTGCCGATCGGTGGCGGGGCGCGGCCCTTCGGGGTGCGAGGGTTCACGCCCACGTCGCAGGAAGGTACCGTCGCCGCCGCGGGGACCGTCGAGTGGCGGGCACCGCTGGCGATCATCGGCCGTGGGCTCGGGCGACTGCCCCTCTTCTTCGATCGGAGTTCGCTGGTCGCTTTCGGAGATGTTGGGAGCGCGTGGTGCACGCGTGGCGATCTGGGGGAGCCCGCCTGCCGCGCATCGGCAGACGGCCCGCGGTGGATGGCGTCGACGGGCGGCGAACTCGTGATCGAGGCCGCACCGATCTACGACCTCGCCTATCGCTTCCGCGCCGGCTTTGCCGTGCCGGTGCGGGAGGGCGGCGTCACGCCGCCGTCGCGCGTCTCGTTCCATCTGACGGTCGGGCGGAGCTTCTAACCGCTCGGGTACCGCAGACACCCTAACGTTGCGCGGCCGGAACGGCTCGCCACGAATCGGTCACGGGTGTGCGGCATCTCACCGATCGCCATTGACGCGGCACCGTTAGGCGTGGCATGTTGGACTTGCCTCCGCGACGCACGCTCGTCGCCGTCTACGGGCAGGACCGCCTCACGACCCCCGATCCCGATGTCGCCTCGACGAACGCAGCAGGGCGCGCACTGGGCCGCGAAGGGTCGATCGGCCGCCATCGTGCTGGCCGCCGTCGCGGCTCTCGTCAGCGCCGCGTGCGGGCGGATCACCGATCCGGAGGGCTCGCCGGCCGTGCTCGTGTTAGCCGAGACGGTGCGGGTCGAGCGCTCCGCAAGCACCGTCGGCTTTGCCATCGAGACGCTCGTCCGCAACGACGGCCCGACGACCATCTACCGGATTCCCTGCGGCCTCATGATCGAGCGCCGCCAGGGAGCCGGCTGGACGTCGGCTTACGAGGAGGCCTGTCTCGCCGACCTGGTCGCCTCGGGCACCACGCCTGACGCCGTTGCCATCGCTCCAGGCCAGCAACGCCTCGAGATCGTCGAGCTTCGCGCGACGCCCGGCGCCGAGCCGCCCCTGTTGCGCGAGCCGGCGCTCCCGGCCGAATTGCGGCTCGTGCTTCCTCTGGCCTACACGGCGGGCGATCTTGAGTCACCGGGGCGCGTCGTCGGGCGACGGGCCCGCACCTCCAACTCGTTCGCGCTCGTTCCCTGAGTGCCGCGTGAGGCACCCCGCCGCGGCGCCCTTCCTCTCGCCGCCGCGCGCATGCCGATCGATCCCACTGCCTACATCCACCCCGCCGCCATGGTCTGCGGTCAGGTGACGCTGGGCGCCCACGCCTCCGTCTGGGCCGGTGCGGTGCTCCGCGGCGACTCGGATCGCATCGTCGTCGGCGAGCAGTCGAACATCCAGGACGGCGCCATCGTCCACTGTGACCCGGGACTCCCCGCGATCATCGGCGCGCGGGTTGGCGTCGGACATCGCGCCGTGATTCACGGGTGTACCATCGGGGACGACTCCCTGATCGCGATCGGCGCGATCATCCTCAACGGGGCGGTGATCGGCGCGGGCTCCGTGATCGGGGCGGGGGCCGTGGTCCCGGAGGGGATGCAGGTGCCGCCGGGCTCCGTGGTGCTCGGCGTGCCGGGGCGTGTCGTCCGTCCGGTCGACGACGAGCTGCGGGAGCGGCAGCGGCGCACGGTCGCCGCGTATCTCGCGCTCCAGGATCGGCATCGCGCCGGGGAATTCCCCCTCTTTCCCGCGGGCGCCGACCGGCAGCCGGCCGCGCCCCGCTGGGCGTGAGGCATGACCCCCCTGTCGCCCGCCGCTGCGCCATCTGATTCCCTTCGTTCAGCGTGAATTGCGGCACGTGCGGTGCACGTGATTCGGAGCAACTCGCCGTGTTCGGCCGCACTGCGCCGCACCGGACCCGGGCGCCAGCCGCGGACCCGGAGGCGGAAAATGGGAACCGAGCAGCTCTGGCAAACGTCTATCAGGCATTGGGTTACGCGTCTGCACGGGGGGTGCGTCCGGCCTTCCGAAGGCGCTGACCGACGCGGCGCCGAGGGGCGCGGGTGAAGTTCTCAACATCACCGGTGGATAACCCGCGAAACAGCGGGTTCGTGATGTGGATAACGCAACTCGTTGCCGTTGCACGGGTTCCGATTGTACTGGCGCGGAATCACGTGCGGGGCTAACCTACGCCTCCCCGGCACCGCGCCGGATCCCGCCCGCACGGCCCGCCGATCTACCGCATCCGCTGGTCCCCGCCACACCGCTTTTCAGGGAGACTCGTCTCATGTCCGCATCCCAGCGTCCCGCCGCTGAACTGTCCCAGAACGCCCGTACGGTCCTCGAGAAGCGCTATCTGGTGAAGGACCGCAGCGGCAAACCCACGGAATCGGCGGAGGAGATGTTCTGGCGGGTTGCGAGTACGATCGCTGAGGTGGATCGGCGCTACGGTGCGTCGGAGGCGCAGATCCAGGTCACCGCGACCGAGTACTACGCCCTGATGACGCAGCGCCGGTTCGAGCCCAACTCGCCCACGCTCATGAACGCCGGTCGGCCGCTGGGCCAACTGTCGGCGTGCTTCGTGTTGCCGGTGGGCGACGCGCTCAGCAACGGACAGGACGGGATCTACGACACGCTGCGCTCGATGGCGCTCATCCATCAGTCGGGCGGCGGCACCGGTTTCTCGTTCAGCCAGCTGCGTCCCAAGGGCTCGATGGTGCGCTCGACGACCGGGGTGGCGAGCGGGCCCATCTCGTTCATGAAGCTGTACGACGCGAGCACGGATGCGGTGAAGCAGGGCGGAACGCGGCGCGGGGCGAACATGGGGATCCTGCGGGTGGATCATCCGGACATCATGGAGTTCATCACCTGCAAGGAAGACCTCACGCAGATCACGAACTTCAACATCTCCGTCGGCGTCACGACGGCGTTCATGGAAGCGCTCAAGTCGGGGAGCAGCTACGACCTCGTCGATCCGACGACCAATCAGGTCACGGGTCAGCTCGACGCGAACGCGGTCTGGACGAAGATGATCGAGGGAGCGTGGCGTACTGGTGAGCCGGGTGTCTTCTTCATCGACGAAGCGAACCGGTACAACCCGGTGCCGCACCTGGGCCCGTATGAAGCGACCAACCCGTGCGGCGAGCAGCCGCTGCTGCCGTACGACGTCTGCAACCTCGGGTCGATCAACGTCGGCTACTATGTGAAGGGCGATGCGAACGGCGTTGCCGCGATCGACTGGGATGCGTTCCGTCGCGACGTGCACATGTCGACACGCTTCCTCGACAACGTCATCGACGCGAACAGGTACCCGCTCCCCGAGATCGACGCGCTTTCCAAGCGCATCCGTCGCATCGGGCTGGGCGTGATGGGCTTCGCCGACATGCTCGTGCGGCTCGGCATCGCCTACGACTCCGATGAGGGGGTGGCGATGGGGCGCCGCATCATGGAGTTCGTCGACGTAGAGGCCAAGAAGGCCAGCGAGCAGCTCGCCGACGAACGCGGCCCGTTCCCCGAGTGGGCGCGGTCCATCTGGGGGCCTGACGAGACGTGCGCCCGTGACGCCGCGGGCGACCGGATCCGCCCGATGCAGATGCTGCGCAACTGCAACGTCACCACCGTCGCGCCGACCGGCACCATCTCGATCATCGCCGGTTGCTCGTCAGGCCTCGAGCCGCTGTTCGCGGTCGCTTTCATGCGTAACCAGGCCGGCGTGATGATGCCGGACGTGAACGAGGACTTCGTCGCGATCGCCAAGCGCGACGGATGGTACTCGGAAGAGCTGATGGAGCGGATCGCGCGCGATGGGACGATCAAGTTCCCCGAGGTGCCCGCCCAGTGGCAGCGCGTCTTCACGACGGCCAACGACATCGCGCCGGAGTACCACATTCGGATGCAGGCTGCCTTCCAGGACTTCTGCGACTCGGCCATCTCCAAGACCACCAACTTCTCGCACGCCGCGACCCAGGACGACGTGCGCAAGATCTACGAGCTCGCCTACGACATGAAGTGCAAGGGCGTCACGGTCTACCGCGACGGCTCGCGCGACGCGCAGGTGCTCTCGACCGGTGCGACCGAAAAGGCCAAGGCCGAGCGTGAGAAGGCCGCCGCCGCCGGCACCGCGGCCGTCGCGTCAGGCGAGCCCACGTCGAAGCGCGAGCTCGGCGAGCTACAGGGTACGATCGCCGAACTGACGACCGAACTCGAGCGCACGAAGAAGTCGCTCTACGAGGCCGAAGCCGAGAATCTGCAGCGCCGCGCCAAGCGCGCCCGCCCCGACAAGCTCCGCTCGACCTCGATCCGCAAGGAGACCCCGCTCGGCACGATGTTCGTCCATATCTCCGAGGACGACCGCGGCCAGCCGTTCGACGTCTTCATCAACCTCGGCAAGGCCGGTGGTTCGGCGATGGCCGACGCCGAAGCGCTCGGCCGTCTGATCTCGCTCGCGCTGCGATCGGGAATCCGGATGCAGGAGCTCATCCGTCAGCTCCGTGGCATCAGCTCGGATCGCGCGGTCGGCCTCGGCCCGAACAAGGTGCTCTCGATGCCTGACGCGGTGGGTATCGCCCTCGAAGAGTGGCAGCGCGACAAGGCCGGCGTGCAGCAGGATCTCCTCGGCGGGACGGCGGCGGGTAGCTCACTCTCCTCGGCGCCCGTGACGATCCCGACGCCGGTGGCGGTCTCGGGGGACGGGTCGCAGTCGTCCCATGAGGCCGACGGGTATGTCAATCCGCAGGCGTTCATCGGGACCTGCCCCGACTGTGGGTCTCAGTTGGAGAATGCCGAGGGGTGTGTGAAGTGCCACGTGTGCGGGTTCTCGGAGTGTGGGTGAGGTAGGGTCCTCGGCGAAAAACACGTCCGCTCGCCGCGAAAGACATGCAGCGAGCGGAATGCAAACCATTAGATCGACGGGTTATGACCTCTCCCTCCCCGGGAGACCTGATACCTCATCGGTGTTCGCAACGTCGCTTCAGCGCCACATTCTCGTCACGAAGAGATCTCACGATCGCGACCGGAGGACGGGCCACGTCAGATACGCCAGCATGCCGGGACGCCTCGACGGTGAGGACGTTGCGCGTGCCGGATGCTGTCGGAACAAGCTCGTGAATGGCCTTCATCCGCAGGCCGGCGCGTTCTGTCACCCACGCAAAGCGACGTTCCGTGTCGAGGTCGGTCACCGTCCAGTCGGAGGTTGGCTGCAGCGGCTGCCTGATGGCCGCTACGCTGCCGACGCGCAGCGGTGCGCGACCGTGCAGGCGAACGCTGGGCACGGTCGGCGTCCATTCCCGCCATCGCTCGACGTCGACGGTG
>JBBQHX010000056.1:0-16448 GCA_038324385.1 Gemmatimonadales bacterium
CGACGGCGCGCTCGCAGTCGCCGGGGTCCAGATCTCCGATCTTCCATTCCCTGACGGCTCGGCGGCCACCCTCATCGTGCGCGGCGCCGAACTCGTCGCGCCGCGTGGCAACACGGTGCTGGAGCCGGGCGACCACCTGTACGTCTTCGCGCGGCCCGAAGATCGGGCTTTTATGCAGCTCATGTTCGGTCGTCCTGAGCAGGGGTGAACGCGCTGTGGCAGCGCCGTGGGACGTGACGATGACTCGCCAAGGTGCCAGCTCAACTCAGCGCGGGAAGGGCCGATACTCGGGAGCAACCCCGCTCCATGACCGAGTCCGCCGCCCGATCCCGCACCTCCGCTGATGCCGCTCACGCTCCGCCCGCCGCTCGACTCCGCTACCCCTCGCATCGACCCCGCCGCGCCCGCGCGAATCGCGCGGATGGCGGGTGCGGCCCTGCAGATGGGAGCAGCCGTGGTGATGGCGCCGGGTGGCGGCGCGCCGGTCCTCTGGCAGCGTCGCCCCCGTCGTGAGTCGGAGCCTGACGCCCTGCTCGCTGCGGGGTGCGCCGCCGACTCGCTCGCGATGCTTGGCGTGCCGCTCCTGCTCACCGACGCGGCGCGGACGCCGTGTGAATGGGCGCAGCTGCTGCACCGGGCCGCCGGCTGGCGCGCTGTCGCCGCCGTCGGGATCCCCGACGCGTATGGCCTTTGCCCCGGCACGCTCGTGGTCGCCGACTTGACCCCCCATGTCTGGACGGACGACGACGTGGCGCTGCTGCGCGATCTCGCGCTGGTGGCCGCCGAACGCTGAAGCCGTCACTCGTCAGGCGGCGGCGTGCCGCGTCGGCGGCGATCGCGGCCGCGCCGCACCCGAGGCATTAGCTTTGAAGGACGTTATGGTCCCGGCACGGTCGGCATCGCGACCGCGCGCGACCGCTCCCCGTCCGCCATCGCTGCCATGCCTCGCGTTCCTTTCGATACACTCCCCGAGATGAGCCGCGTCTGGATCTTCGGCGCCGACCGGCCGCTGGCCGACGCCGACGCCGAACGCCTGCTGCGTACGGTCGACCGCTTCCTCGAGAGCTGGGCGGCGCACGGCACGCCACTGCGTGCCGGACGTGACTGGCGCGACGATCGCTTCCTCGTCGTCGCCGTGGACCAGTCGACGGCGGGGGCATCGGGTTGCTCGATCGACGGACTCTTCCGCCAGCTTCAGGGGCTCGAGGGCGAGCTCGGCGTGGGGCTGGTCGGCGGCGGGCGGATGTTCGTGCGCGACCCCGACGGCGCGGTTCGCCTCACGAGCCGCCCCGAGTTGAAGTCGGCCGCCCGTGCCGGCGAGCTTTTGGCGGTGACCCCCGTCTTCGATCTCACCGTGCAGACGCTCGGTGAATTTCGTGAGAAGTTCGAGCGGCCGGCGCGCGAGAGCTGGGCGGCCGCCCTGCTCGATCAATCGGCGACCTGACGCTCACGCGTCCGCGCGCGCCCGGACCGGGGCTAACGCAGCCAGCCGTCGCGGCGCTCGCGAACCCAGGCATCGTCGGTGAGTTCGGGGTACGCGCGCGTCACGCGGTCGAGTTCCGCCGTCTGTCCGTCGCTCAACCGCTCGTGCGCGTCGAGCGTCCAGACGCCGCGCATCAGCCCCTGCCGTCGCAGCACCTCGTGGATGCCGGGAATGCAGCCGGCGAAGCCGTGCGCGGGGTCGAACAGCGCGGCATTCATGTCGGTCACCGCGGCGGCCAGGCGCAGCCAGTCACGGCTGACCATCTCCGTCGAACGCGTCGCGCGAATCTCGTCGAGCATCCGCACGGCGGCGCGAGTCCACACCGCCCAGTGGCCGAGCAACCCGCCCACCATGTGCCGCACGCCGGCGCGCCCGCCCGTGATCACCGGAACGGGCGTCAATAGATCCATCACGATGTTGTCATCGTTCCCCGTGTAGAGCGCGACGTCCTCCCTGCCTGACGCGGCGACCGCGCGCACCACGTCGAGCGTGCGATACCGGTCGAACGGCGCGATCTTGATCGCCACGAGCCGCGGCAGCTCGGCCAGTTCGCGCCAGAAGGCGTAGCCGAGGTGACGCCCCCCGACCGCCGGCTGCAGGTAGAACCCGACGAGCGGCAGCACCTCGGCCACCGCGCGGCAGTGCGCGATCAGCCGCGCATCGTCGAGCTCGCCCAGCCCTCCCAGCGAGAGTAGCACGGCGTGATAGCCGCACGCCGCCGCGAGCTCCGTGTCGGCCACCGCCTGACGCGTATCGCCCACCGCTCCGGCGATCTTTACGAAGGGACGCGGCCCCGCACCGTCGCCGGCCTCGGCGGCGAGCGCGCGATCGGCCGTTTCGGCGGCCAGCTCGAGAACCGGGCGGAGGAGGCCATGTCGCGGGTCGCGGATCGCGAACTGGGTCGTGTGCACGCCGACGGCGATGCCGCCCGCGCCCGCCGCGACGTAGTAGCGGGTGAGCGCCCGCTGATGGCGTTCGTCGAGCGTGCGGGCGCCGGTGAGCGCGAGCGGGTGGGCGGGAATCACCTGCCCAGCCTGCAGATGGAGCCGCACGTTGAACGGCGGAGGCGGCTCAGAAGCTGCCATCGCGCACCTCGAATCGCGTCGGCCTGCCGAGCACGCGCCCACCGCCCCCGACCCACTCGCCCACCCACCGCGTCAGGCGCGCCGCATCGATCTCGGGCTGGCCGAGCAGCTCGCGCATGCGGTTGGTGTCGGAGAGCAGCGCGGTGGGCGCCTCGCTGCCCGTGATCACCGCCGGCCGGCCGAGGTGGTGGGCCAGCGCCGCGGCCACGTCGCGGACCTGCAGCAGCTCGGGGCCCGTGACGTTGACGACGAACGGCGGCGTCGTCGCGTGAGGCAGCGCGGCCAGCGCGAGCCGGTTCGCGTCGCCCTGCCAGATCACGTTCACCGCGCCGGTGCTCACGTCCACCGGCTCGCCGGCGAGAATCCGGCGTGCGAGGTCGACCAGCACCCCGTACCGCAGGTCAACGGCGTAGTTGAGACGGATGATGGCGAGCGGCGTTCCACGTTCGCCGGCGACGCCGGTATAGAGCCGCTCACGCGCCACGCACGAGGCGGCGTATTCCCCCGTGGGCACCGGCGGATCCGCCTCACGCGACCCGGGGCCGCCGACGGGGACGAGGGGGTAGACGTTTCCCGTCGAGAACAGGATGGTGCGGGCGCCGCCGAACCGTTCGGCGCAGCGGAGCGGGAGCACCGCATTGAGCTGCCAGGTGCGCAGCGGGTCATCGCGCGTGCCGAACTTCTGGCCGGCCATGTAGACGACGGTCGCCGCGTCAGGCAGCGCGGCCAGCGCGCGCGGGTCCGTGAGATCGGCGGCGACGGTCTCGACGCCGGCGGCGTGCAGCGCCGAGGCAGCGGCGGGGTCGGAGAAACGCGAGACGGCGATCACCCGGTCGCCGCGCCCCAGGTCGTCGAAGGCGCGGCGGGCCATGCGGGCGAGCGTCGGGCCCATCTTGCCGCCGGCGCCGAGGACGATCAGGTCACCCGGACAGCGGTCGAGGGCGGCCCGGACCCGATCGTCGGGGCGAGAGAGCGCCTCGTCCAGCGCTGCCTCGTCGCCGGCGCGAAAGGGAAGCGCGTCCGCGTCAGGCATCGCCGGCGCGCAGCGCCGCCGCGTCGCGCGTCGCTGGTGGCTCGCTCGCCCCGGTTCCCTCGGCCGTCGACGGCAACTCGCTCGTCGACGCCTCGTCGGGGGAGACGGCGAATTCGTCGTCAGGCGTCTCGTCGCTGTCGGCCGGCGGCAGCCCGAGCTCCGCGCGGAGCCGTGCCCGCGCCGCGATGATCGTGGCCCGCACCTCGGCCTTGAGCCGCGGCAACTGGTCGCGATCGAGGCCCGCCGTCTCGACGGGCGGCAGCACCTCGCAGATCGCGCGCGCGCGCCGAAACTGGAAGGTGCCCTTGGCCATCCCCTGGCTCGTGCCGACCACGGCGATCGGCAGGATCGGCGCGCCCGACTCGAGCGCCAGAATGAACGCGCCATCCCTGAACGGCAGCAGGGCGCCATCGGCCGACCGCGTGCCTTCAGGGAAGATCATCACCGAGACGCGCTTCGTCAGGCGGTCACGGCACGCGTCGAGCGCGTCGCGGCGGCTGTCGCGCTTGGTGCGTCGGATCGGGATATCGCCGGCCATACGCATCATCCAGCCGAAGACGGGTATCGTGAACAGCGATGCCTTGGCGAGCCACTTCATCTCCCATGGCAGGTGCGAGATGAGGAAGATGTCGGCGTACGACTCGTGATTCGACACCGCGACATACGGGCGACGCGGGTCGGTGATGCGCACGCCGCGCGTCTCGAAGTGCCAGAGCGGGTTGAGCGACACCTGCGCGACGCCGACCCGCCGGAACCAGCGCCCGACGATGTAGCGGCCCGGATCGAACGGCGCGGTCAGCAGGAAGACGATCGACATCCAGAGGAAGCCGACGATGACCAGCAGCACCGTGAGTGACCACGTCCACGCGTTCGCGAGACGATTGTTCATGCCGGAAATGTGGGGTGGGTGAGCCGGGAGCGTGCGCCGATCGGCTGCCGGCGCTCCGCTCGATCGCCGCTCAGGACGCGGTGCCGGGCTCCGTGGCCGCCTGTACCGCGGGCACCGCGTCCGGCGTCGCCGAACCCGCGCCGTCGGCCGTGCGCTGGGCCTCTTCGGCGCCGCGGAAGCCGATCTTCGAGTGCGTGCCGTCGCAGAACGGCTTGGTCACCGACGCGCCGCAACGGCAGAGTGCGATGTTCTTCCCCTTCGGCGTGACCACGTTGCCCTCGTGGTCGACGATGGTCACCTGGGCGACGTCGTCACCGGCGATGAGGTAGGCGCCGTTGTTGCGGATCGTGATCGTGATAGCCATGGGATGCGTATTTCGGGTCGGGAGGGTGCGGTCGCGCGAGGTGCCGCCGGCGACAAGGGATCATCGCCATCCGCTCTCACACATGCAATCGCCCCGCCACGAATTCGCCGGCGTAGCGCTTGAGGCGCGCGACCATCGCGGTGAGCCCGATCTCGCGCGCGTGGAGACCCACGCTCTCCATCACCTGCGGCACGAAGTCCGACGGGATCGCCAGCGTGACCGCTGGTGGCTGGTCGTTCACCGCCTTGAACACGATCGCCAGAAAGGCCGCGATCGTCGGCGACTGGCGGACGTTCACGTCGGCGTAGAAGTGCATCAGGCCGTCGCGCACCTCGGGAAACACGTCGACCCGCGTCTGGCACTCGGGGATCGTGAAGTTCGCCCGATCGATCGCCTCGTACCGCTCGGGGAGCGGTTCGAGCTTGCGCGCGTACTGCAGCAGCGCGGCCATCTTCTCCTCGCGTCCCATGCCGCGAAAGTGCGTCAGCACGCGCGCGATCGAGGGCGGAATGGCCCCGGGGCCGGGGGCTGGCTGTTGAGCGTCGGTCATGGTGCAAAGATAACGGGGCCGGAGCACCGGTCGGGGCGCGGCGCGCGCCTTGCGCCGGGTGACTGTACGGCGCGCCGCCCGGCGCTCCGCTACCCACTCACGTCAGCACGGGAGCCGTACCAGATGCCCACACGCACCGCATCCGCCACCTGGAAGGGTGGACTCAAGCAGGGGAAGGGGTCGTTCCAGGGAGAGAGCGGCACGATCAGCGGCGACTACTCGTTCGGCTCGCGATTCGCCGAGGCGGGCGGCACCAACCCCGAAGAGTTGCTCGCAGCCGCCGAAGCGGCCTGTTACAGCATGGCGCTGGGCCTCGCCCTCGAAGCCGCGGGGATGACGCCCACCTCGGTCGACACCACCGCCCGCTGCACGGTCGAGAAGTCGGGCGGCGGATTCGCCATCACGACGATGAAGCTCGACGTCCGCGCCGACGTCCCCGGCGCCGACCGCGACACCTTCAAGGACATCGCCGAGTCGACCAAGTCGGGCTGCCCGGTCTCCAAGGCGCTGATGGGGAACGTCGAGATCGAGGTGACCGCGGTGCTGGTCTGACCCGCACGCCGCTCCGCCGCGGGGCGGGGGTGGACCCGATGCCCTCGGGAGGCGTATACTCAGGGGGGCATCGTCAGGCGCCGCCACTCCGGCGCGTACGACCGGGTGCGCCCGATCTGGCTGCGCCTCGAGCGGGTCCACGAGGCGCTGGCACCGAGGTAACGCTCGCCAGCGCCACGCCACCGGATACGGGCACGCCTACCGCACTCTCTGGCGCAAAGTACTTGCCGAAAGCCTGCGCCGCAGCCCATATTCACTCCAATCATGCGACTGCACAAGTCCGCTCCCCAGCCGGCCACGCCGCCCGTCGCGCTCCATGATCGGGCGCTCAACGACCTGCGCTTCATTCGCGAGACGATGGAGCGCGCCGGCGCCTTCACTGCAGTCCCGGGGTGGGGCGGGGTGCTCATGGGCGCACTGGCGCTCGGGGCCGCCGTGCTCGCCGGCCAGCAGACCACCGCCGAACAGTGGCTGTTCGTCTGGATCGCCACGGCGGTGCTCGCCGTCGTGGTCGGCGCGGTGGCGATCGTGCGCAAGGCGTACCACGCCGGGATGACGCTCTTCTCGGCGCCGGCGCGGCAGTTCGCCCTCGGCTTTCTCCCCGCCGTCCTCGCCGCGGCCCTGCTCACCCCGGCCCTGGTTTCGCTCGACGCACACGCCCGGCTTCCAGGCGTCTGGCTGCTCCTTTACGGAGCGGGTGTGACGACGGGCGGCGCCTTCTCCGTTCGCGCGGTTCCCCTCATGGGTCTTTGCTTCATGCTCCTCGGCGCACTGGCGCTGTTCTCCCCCGCCGGCTGGGGCAACGCGTTCATGGCGGCGGGGTTCGGCGGACTGCACATCGTCGTCGGCGCGATCATCGCGAGGCGCTACGGTGGCTGACCGCAACGCAGCACCGCGCAAGCGGGAGGCCCACGTGACCGACGAGACGCTCGCCGAACGCGAACCACTGCAGGGCGTGTCAGGCGACGCCATCGGCCCCCGAACGCCGATCGCCCTCGACCAGCTCATCCACGAACGGGTGCGCCTGGGGATCGTCAGCGCACTCGCGGTGCACCCGTCGCTCTCGTTCAACGAGCTGAAGTCGCTGCTGGCGCTGAGCGATGGCAATCTGAGCGTGCACGCACGCCGCCTCGAGGCGGCCGAGTACATCGCCTGCACCAAGTCGTTCGACGGACGCATTCCGCGAACCGAATACAGCCTGCTTCCGCTGGGACGTGAGGCGCTCGAGCGCTACATCAACCACATGGAAGCGCTGATCCAGGCCGTCCGCCAGGAATAGCCGCCGACGCGCGGCCGGCCGATCCCTCAGGCGGACCACTAGCGCCCCGGCGCGTCCACTCCATCCGTCAGCAGCGTGCGCGCCGCCGCCGCGACCTGTTCCTGCCTCACGATCACCGTGCGGGTCGGGAAGGCGAAGTTGATGCCGAGCGCCTCGAATCGGCGGGCGATCTCGAGATTGATCGACTGCTGGATGTCCATGTAGGTGACGTACTCCGGGCTGAGCACGAAGTACGCGGTCTCGATCACCAGCGACGAGTCGCCGTAGGAGAAGAAGTGCGACCGGTCGAGCCGCGTGTTCGGCGTCCGCGTGATAATATCGCGAATCATCTGCGGCACCTGCTCGACCTTGGCGACGGGAGTGCCGTACTCGATGCCGACGGAGAAGACGATCCGTCGTTCGGACATCCGCTTGAAGTTGCGGATGCGCGCCTTGAGCAGATCGGTGTTGGAGAAGATCAACTGCTCGCCGGAGAGCGCACGCACGCGCGTTGTCTTGAGGCCGATGTCCTCGACCGTGCCGGGAAGACCGTCGACGATGATGAAGTCGCCGACGACGAACGGCTTGTCGAGTACGATCGAGAGCGACGCGAACAGATCGCCGAGGATGTTCTGCACCGCCAGCGCGACGGCGATGCCGCCGATGCCGAGCCCCGTCAGGAGCGCCGAGATGTTGACGTCGAAGACGTTCGCCATCGCCAGCAGCAGCAGCACGGACCAGAGCAGCAACTTGGCGAGCAGGAGTAATGCGCGGATCGTCGTGACGCTTCCGGCATCCACGGTGATCCGCTCGCGCGTGTAGCGCTCGATCCAGACGTCGAACAGCCCGTTGCCCCACAGCCCCGCCTGCACGAGCAGCGCCAGCAGCACCACGCGCCGCACGCGCGAGAGGATCACCGGCTCGACCAGGAGCAAATGCACCGCGATCGCCACCGCGAGCACCAGGGCGAGGAAGAAGCCGGTGCGGCGGAGGATCTCGACGATCGCGTCGTCGACGCGCGTCGCCGTGCGCGCGGCGTGATCTTCGAAGCGGGTGAACAGATACCGGCGCGCCAGGAGGACGATCGCGATCGTCCCGGCGAAGGCCGCGACGGCAATCAGCCAGGCGGTCACCGGGTTCCCCAGGTACGTCCATTCCAGGACGTTCAGCGAGTCGGGCATCAGGCGGCGAAAGTCGGAGAATGCACACGTGGCCACGCTGGTGGGCGTGGCCACGATCGAAAGGGCGTCCGCAACGGACGTCCCTCCAGAGTTATCGCCGATCAGCCATGCGCGCTACGGCGAGCCGGCATGCGCGCGTGACCGTTTCACGATGACGGGCCGACGCGCGTGCGGCCCGTCACGCCCTCAGGCCACGATCGCCGCTGGCTCGGCGTCGGGATCGGCGCGGCGTGTGCGGTGCGGATGATGCCGCTGGTCCCACCGCTCCATCGCGTCACAGGCGTCGCAGTTGCCGCACCGCCATTCGGGGTCGATCTCCTCGCCGAAATGTTCGAGGATGTAGCGCGTGCGGCAGTACGCGGTCTGACAGAAGCGGATCATCCCCTGCAGCTTTTCCTGGTCGCGCGCGCGGCGATCCTCGTAGTCGGTGAGATCGTGCTGCAGGTCGACCCGCGTCAGATGGTCGCTGATCCGCTCCCACGCGCCGCCCCGGTGCTCGCGTACCGCGCCGTGACGCTTGAGCAGCAGCAGGGTGATGCGCGCCTTCCGCCGGGGAACGCCCGCGCGGTTGGCCAGGTCGTCGAGCGAGACGGGTTCTTCCTTCGGGTACTGCTCCAGCACCAGCGCGACCTTGGCTGCTTCCTCGACCTCGGGGTACTTGCCGCCGAGGAAGTAGCTCTGGATGCGGCGGTCCTCGACGCGGTAGAGCACCGTACAGATGGCCGGACCCCCGTCTCGCCCGGCCCGCCCCGCTTCCTGGTAGTACGACTCCACCGACCCAGGGAAGTGGTAGTGGACGACGAAGCGGATGTCCGACTTGTCGATCCCGAGGCCGAAGGCGTTGGTCGCGATCATGACCTTGAGCTCGTCGGCCATGAACCGGTTCTGGGCGTCCTTGCGGTCGGCGGCGGCCATCCTCCCGTGATAGAGCCCGATCTCGTGCTCGCCGTGGAAGTGGTGGCGTAGCAAATCGTGTAGCCGCTCCGCCTCACGAACGGTGGCCGTGTAGATCACCCCCGCCCCGGGGCTCGTGGTGATGAGCTCGATCAACGTCTCGTCCTTGAGGTCGGACGTCGCGGTGCGGCGCACCTCGAAGCGCAGGTTGGGGCGCGCGAAGCCGGTGACCGTGACGAACGGATCGTCCATCCCGAGCTGACGCGCCACGTCCGCGCGCACCTCGGCCGTCGCCGTGGCCGTCAGGGCGAGGATCGGCGGGCGTCCGAGACGTTTGATGATCGAGCCGAGGACGAGGTAGTCGGGGCGGAAGTCGTGTCCCCACTGGCTGACGCAGTGCGCCTCGTCGACGACAAAGAGGCTCAGCTCGCGCTGCAGCAGCTTCTCGAAGAAATCGCGGTCCTTGAACCGCTCCGGCGTCAGGTAGAGGATCTTCGCCTCGCCGTCGTCCAGTCGCTGCGTCGTTTCGCGGACTTCGCGGGCGGAGAGGTGGGAGTGCATCGTCAGCGGATCGAGGCCCTGGGCGTTCAGCTTGTCCTGCTGATCCTTCATCAAGGCGATCAGCGGGCTGACGACCACGGTGAGCCCCGGAAGGAGCTGCGCCGGAAGCTGATAGATGAGCGATTTGCCGCTACCGGTGGGCATCACGACCATGGCGTCGCGTCCGTCCAGGAGCGCGAGCATGGGATCCCACTGCCCGGGACGGAACTCGACATGGCCGAACGCCTCACGCAACATGGCGCGAGCGTCGGCGAGACGCGTTGGGGTCATGGGCGGAAATCTGGCAGAAATCGTACCCGAACCCAGCCGGGCTCGCGGCCTCGTTCCGCGATGCCTGGTGGCCCGGCGGTCAGGAGCCGGCCGGTGTGCGGGATCCTGCCCCCGAGGCGGTGGTCGGTCGCTGGCACTCGCCGTGCACTGCAACCGGATGTTCCGGCGCAACGTCGCGCCACCTTCATCCGGCGACCGCGGTCGCCCACCGCAGGGAGGGGAGATGGCTGAGATCCGCGTGGAGAAGAAAGAAGGGATGGGATCGGCATGGCTGTGGATCCTGTTGCTCGCTCTGGCCATCGCGGCGGCGATCTGGTTCTTCTCGCAAAGCCGCACGGTCGACGACGATACCAGGCTCGATCCCGTGACGCCTGCCGCAACGACGCCGGGCGCACCCACCTCGTTCGATCCGGCCGACGCGACCACGCGCCAGCCGCTCCCCTCGCGCGCCGCCTGATCGGACCCGCCTGACCCAGGGCGACGGCGTCGCCGCGCAATCCGGCTCGACGTGCACGACCGTGGCGGGATCCGCCACCGGGCCCACTGACCGATTACCGAGGAACACCGATGGCGAGAGATGACAAGGGACGCCTTCGACGGGACGAGGCGAACGTCGGCCCGGACCCGCGTCAGGCACGCAGTCTCGTTCCGATGGCCGACGTCAAGAAACTCAAGATCGGTGAAGGTGAGCCAGACATCCGCGGGTGGCCGGTGTTCACCTCCACCGGTCGCGAGGTCGGCGACGTGCAGGAGCTGCTCGTCGACACCACGGTGATGGAGGTCGTGATGCTCGACATCGACCTGCGCCACGACGACCGCCACACGCTCGCGCCGCTGCGGGCCGCCTGGATCGATCGTGACCACCGCCGCGTCATCATCGAGGCCTCGGAGATCGCCGAGCCCGACGACCTTCCAACGCTCGGTCGGAGCGACACGCTCACTGACGACGAAGTCGACGAGTTCGATCGGCGCTACAGCCGCGCGTACGGACCCGGGGAGGAGCAGGAGCATGATTATCGGTACCGGCATGGCACCGAGGACGAGCTCCGGTTCGCCCGTGCTCGTCAGGCGCGCGACCCCGACGTCCTCGACACCCGCGACACCCCTGGCGGCGATGAGCACGTAGCGGAGCGTCCGGTTGCCGCCGAGCGTGTTGAGCGCCCGGATCCGCAGACGGCGCTGGCCGAACAGGCTGCGCGCGATGCCGCCGCGGCTCGTGAGGCGGCCGAACGCGCCGCCCGGTCGGCCGAGCAGCTCGCGGCGCAGCGCGATCGCTCTGCGTCCGACACGCCCGATGACCGTGAACGCGCCGCCGCGTCGTCGCGTCAGGTGGAGCGCCGCCGTCTCGAGCCGGGCGAGACCTGGACGACGGTGACGCCGGACAACGACACGGATCCCGCGGTGCGTGTTCCGCTGCGGGAGCGGAACACCGGTCGTCCCGCCCCGCGCGATCGCACGGACGATCTGATCTGACCGCGTCGCGCCCCGCGCGCTTCGCATCGCTCACGCACGCTTCGCTCACGCACCAATGCCCTCGCGCTTCGGGCGGAGCGGCCCCGCCCCGACGACCAGCACACCGGTCGCCGGGGCGGGGCGCGCGTCGCCCAACCACTTCACCGCATCTGGGCGAGCGCTTCCGTTATGCTCTCCCGCGTGATCATCACTTGCATCCGACTTTCCGCCGCTCGACGTCTCCCCCCGCGTACTTCTGGGGGCGACCATGAGTGAGCGGCGTTCCGCCCGCCCCCGCCCCCACCCGCGGGCCTCGACGCCGCGCGCATCCGCGCCGGCGCCGTTCGACCCGCGGCGGATGGACCTCTGGGTTGTCACCGCCCCCGGTCTCGAGGCGATCACCGCGGCCGAGTGCGAGGCGCTGGGGATGCGACCGCGCGTCGACGAGCCCGGCGGGATCTCGCTCGTGGGCGGCCCCGCCTCGCTCTACCGCGCCAACCTGCATCTGCGTACGGCGAGCCGGGTCCTCGTTCGGATCGGGACCTTTCACGCCGATCGGTTCGATGAGCTCGAACGGCGCGTCGCCGAACTCCCATGGGAGCGCTACGTGATGCCGGGACGCCCCGTGCGGTTCCGCGTCACCTGTCGCAAGTCGCGCCTCTACCACTCCGACGCCGTGGCCGAACGGTTCGCGCGCCAGCTTCGGCGGCGCGTCGGGACGGACATCGAGGTGCGCGAGGCCGGAGCGGGCGACACGCGGGCCGATGCCGGCAGCGACGAGCAACTCGTCATCGTGCGGCTGCTCCGCGACGAATGCACGGTGAGCGTCGACGCGTCGGGAGCGTCGCTGCACGCACGTGGCTATCGCGCCGCCGTCGGTCGCGCCCCCCTTCGGGAAACGCTGGCGGCGGCGATGCTCCTCGCCGCACGGTGGGATCCGCGCACCCCGCTCGCCGACCCGATGTGCGGGTCGGGGACGATCGCGATCGAGGGGGCGATGCTGGCACGCGCGATTGCCCCCGGGTTCGGCCGCTCCTTCGCCTTCGAGCACTGGGCCGCGTTCGACGCCTCCGCCTGGAACGACCTCCGCGACCAGGCCAGCGCAGCGGTGTTGGCTGCCGCGCCGGCCGCCATTCACGCTTCCGATCGGGACGCTGGAGCGGTGGCCGCCGCGGAGGCCAACGCCGAGCGCGCTGGTGTCGCCGCCGATCTGACGATCGCCCGCGAAACGGTCTCCGACTTCGAGCCGCCTGTGGGGCGCGGGGCGATCGTGAGCAACCCGCCGTACGGCATTCGCGTCGGAGACCCTGGACCGCTGCGGGATCTGTACGCACGATTGGGGGACGTCGTGCGGCTGCGGGCCGCTGGGTGGACCCTTGCACTCCTCACCGCCGACGTGCCGCTGGAGCGGCAGCTTCGTCTACCGCTTGCGCCAATGTTCACCACGACCAACGGCGGAATTCCCGTGCGTTGCATGGGCGGGGTCGTGCCGCGTTCGTGACGAAGTTGTCAGGTCGGTCGGTGCCGATTTCTGGAACGCATGTAGCGGTGCATCCCGTTTTCCCGCTTGATGGGCTCCAAAGGCGGTCGTTTTGTAGCCAGCATCACTGCATCTCCGTTTGTTTCCAGGGGTATCTGCAGCACCGAGAACGTTTCAGTCGACGCAGACGTGTCGACCTGCTGGCTCGGCGAAGCATCAGACTACCGTGATGTTGGCCACGGTCTGAGCGCAGCGGACATAGCTCCATCAGGGTACTTGCCATGGGATGTGACATCGGAGCGTTTCGACATCGATCGGCCGAGAGCGGCTTCGCGCTGCCCCCGACGTATCGCACGTCGACGCTCGACGCCGCGCCGGCCGCGGTGTTCGTGCTCGACGCCGAGTGGCGGATCACCTTCGCCAACGGTGGTTGGGAGCGGCTCGCTGCCGGCTCGGCCATGGATGTCGTGGGGCGCACGCTGTGGGACGTCTTCCCCGGTCTGGCCGAGTCCGCGCGGGCAGCGATTCTGACCGGCGTGCTGGCCGACGGTGTGGCCCGGAGCGTCGCCGTGGATTACGCGAGCAGTGAGGAGTGCCGCGAGCTGGAGCTGCAGTTGGCCCGCACCGCCACCGGCGATCTGTTCTGCGAGCTGTATGATGTCCGTGACGCGACGGACGAGGTCGCGCCGGTGGACGAGTCCGACGACCTCGCCGACGACACGGCCGACGTGGCGATGCTGCGGTCGGCGACGCGTCAGCTCTCCGAAGCCACCGATTCCGCGTCGGTGCTACGGACGGCGACGGCCTTCGTGCAGCGCGAGTGCGCCGCCGACGGCGCCGGCGTCGGCGTCATTCAGGGTGACCGCGTGATGGTGCTGCACTTCGACGGCCCGGGTGGCGGCGCGACGGGGAGCTCGTACCCGATTGCGCGTTCCCTGACAGCTCGGGTGATTCGGTCGGGCACGGTGGAGCGCGAGCGTCGCTACGAGCCCTTCGACGGACCGCTCCGCGACATCATGCAGCAGGACGGCGTCGGCGAGATGATGCTCGCCCCACTCGTGGCCTACAACCAGACGGTGGGCGTGCTCGCGGCATCGCGCCTCCGCGGCGCGCCGGAGTTCACCGCGGGCGACGAGCACCGGCTGCGGTTGATCGCCGATCACGCCGCGGTCGCCCTCTGGAAGTCGCGGCTGCTCGAGCAGGCGAGGGCCGCCAATCAGGCGAAGACCAACTTCCTCGCGACGATGAGCCACGAGCTGCGCACGCCGCTCACGGCGCTCACCGGCTACTCCGAACTGCTCGCCGACGACATCCTCGGTCCGATGCCGCCGCAGCAGAAGGACGTCGTCGAGCGGATGCGGGCGGTGACGCACCATCTGACGGTGCTCATCGACGAGGTGCTCGCCTTCTCGAATCTCGAAGGTGGGCGGGAGCACGTGCGGGCGGCCTCCGTGTCGCTCGAGGAGTTGGTGTACGCGGTCTCGGCGGTGGCCCGTCCGCTGGCCGACCAGAAGGGGCTCGACTATCTCCTCGACCTGCCGTCGGGCGAGCGGCTGCTCACGACCGATGCCGACAAGGCACGCCAGATTCTCGTGAACCTGATCGGCAACGCGGTCAAGTTCACGGATCGCGGGCAGGTCGTCCTGCAGGTGCGGGAGCACGACGGCGAGATGCACTTCCTGGTGACGGACACGGGAATGGGAATCGCCGCGGAGGATCGCGGCCGGCTCTTCCAGGCGTTCGGGCAGCTCGACGCGAGCCTCACGCGACGCCACGGCGGAACCGGGCTCGGACTCTACATCTCGGGTCGTCTGGCGCACCTCCTCGGCGGGCGCATCGATGTCGAATCGGAGGTCGGGGTGGGCTCCACCTTCCGCCTCGTCCTCCCCGTCGCCGGGCCGCCAGCGGCCGCGGATGCCGACCGGACTCCGCCTGGTTCGCCCCTGCGCTAGGCGCTCATGGCGGGCGCGGCGCGGAATCGCGCCGCGAAGTCGCCGGGGCGGATGCCACGGCCCCAGGGCGACATTAGATTCACGGCCATGAGCCTCCCAACGATCAGCGTCTTCAACGACGGATACGCCGCCGAGATGTACGACGCCTACCGCCGCGATTCCGCGTCGGTGGACGAGTCGTGGCGGCAGCTGTTCCGCTTCGCCGAGCGGCTCGGCGGCGCCAATGGCGCCGCGCCCGCCGGTGCCGCCCCGAACGCCGGCGACCTGCGGAAGGTCGCCGCCGCCGCCGCGCTCGTGCAGGCGATCCGCAACTACGGCCATCTCGCCGTCCCACTCGATCCGCTTGGCACGGAGCCGCCGGGCGCGATGGAGCTCTCGCCGGAGTTTCATGGCATCACCGACGCCGATCTCGCGGCGATGCCCGGCGCCGTCCTCGGCTTCGAGGGGCGCGAGACCGGACTCGACGTCATCCAGCGGCTCCGCGAGGTCTACTCCACCCGCATCGGCTACGAGATCTGGCATCTGCAGGCGGACGCCGAGCGGCAGTGGTTCCGTCAGCAGTTCCAGTCGGGAGAGCTGACGCGGCCGCTGACGCCTGACGAGAAGAAGGCCGTGCTCTACCGCCTCACCGAGGTGGACGGGCTCGAGCGCTTCCTCGGCCGCGCGTACGTGAGCATGAAGCGCTTCTCGATCGAGGGCACGGACGCGCTCGTGCCGATGCTCGATCTGGCGATCGCCGAGGCGGCGCGCGCGGGTGCGCGCGAGGTCGTCATCGGGATGGCGCATCGTGGGCGGATCAACGTGCTCGCGCACATTCTGGAGAAGCCGTTCCGCGACGTGTTCCGTGAGTTCGAGGGGAAGCACGCCGCCGGCAACGCCGAGAGCGGCACCGGCGACGTGAAGTACCACCTCGGCCGTCGCGCCAGTCGCACGACGCCTGACGGCCAGGAAGTGGCGTTGCAACTGATGCCGAACCCGAGTCATCTCGAGGTCGTCTCGCCGGTGCTCGAAGGGTTGGCTCGCGCGCATCAGCACGTGCCCGGCGCCGAGCCCGGCACCCGCGATCCGCGAGCGGTCGTCCCGATCACGATCCACGGCGACTCGGCCTTCCCGGGCGAAGGGGTGGTGGCCGAGACGTTCAACATGTCGCGCCTTCCGGGCTATGCCACGGGCGGCACGCTGCGCATCATCGCGAACAATCAGGTCGGCTTCACCACCGATCCGACCGACGCGCGGTCGACTCACTATGCGAGCGATCTCGCGAAGGGGTTCGACATCCCCGTGCTACACGTGAACGCCGACGATCCGGAAGCGTGCCTGCACGCCGTGCGCATCGGCATCGCCTATCGCACGCGGTTCGAAAAGGACTTCGTGATCGACCTCGTCGGGTACCGTCGCCACGGGCATAACGAGGGCGACGAGCCGACGTACACGCAGCCGCAGC
>JBBQHX010000057.1:0-16434 GCA_038324385.1 Gemmatimonadales bacterium
TTCGGAGCGTAGCATGGCGACGACCTCCACTCCCGAAATGATGTCACCCAACGATTCGGATCAGATGGACGACGGCGGCGCGCCTGCGCGCAGCGGTCGGAAGGGAGCCCGCAAGGGCGCCCGTAAGGGTGCAGCGAAGAACGGCGCGGCCAAGAAGGGTGGTGCCCGCAAGTCCGCCGCGAAGAAGGGCGGCGCACGCAAGGGTGCCGCGAAGAAGGGCGGCGCCCGCAAGTCCACCGCGAAGAAGGGCGGTGCGCGCAAGAGCACGGCGAAGAAGGGCGGCGCACGCAAGGGTGCCGCGAAGAAGGGCGGCGCGCGCAAGTCGGCCGCCAAGAAGGGCGGTGCACGCAAGAGCACGGCAAAGAAGGGCGGTGCCCGCAAGTCCACCGCGAAGAAGGGCGGTGCGCGCAAGAGCACGGCAAAGAAGGGCGGCGCACGCAAGTCGGCCGCGACGGGCGCAGCTCGCAAGGGCGGCGCACGCAAGGGAACCACCGCCAAGGGCGGAGCGCGCAAGGGCGCGGCGAAGGGTACCGCGCGTAAGGGTGCGGCGCGTAAGGGTGCCGCGAAGAAGGGCGGCGCGCGCAAGGGTGGTGCACGCAAGGGTGGTGCACGCAAGGGCGCGCGTCGTTGACGCGCTGGTAACACGGGCACCATGACGCTGAACGGCGGGGGATCCTTCGGGATCTCCCGCCGTTCGCCGTTTCCGACACCCGGGCGCTCCACGCTGGTAACGGCTCCGCGCCCGCGCGCACCCTTTCGCCCGCGCCCGTGCGCGCCATACCTTTCAGCCCATGACCGTCGACGCGCGCCTCGTTCTCGATGCCCTCCCGCTGACCATCTATACGGTGGATCTGGACGGGTGCATCACGAGCGCCAACGAGAGCTGGTCGCGGTTCGCCGAGAACAATGGCGCCGCCGACCTCGCCATCGAGGCGACCGTGGTCGGCCGCCGCGTCTTCGACGCGATCCCGGACCAGGCGTCGCGCGCGCAGATCGAACGCGCGATGGAGCTGCTACGTACCGGCCGCATGCCCGTGGTCACGTGGGAGTTCCCCTGCAACTCGCCGACGGAAGAGCGCGTCTTCCTGATGCAGATCACCGCGCTGCACGGCACCGATCGGAGCGTCTCGGGTTTTGTGTTCTGCACCGTCGACATTACGCCGAGCCACCACTCGCGCGAGGCACTGATCGACGCCGGCATCGCGCTCGCCCGCACGATCGCGCTCGATCACATCTATCGAGAGGTCGGGCGTCAGCTTCGTCGCGCGGTCAAAGCCGACGCGATGGTGATCGCGCTCGCCGACGACGACACGGCCGCGCTGCGAATCGTGCACGCGGTCGGCTACACGCAGCCGCGCGCCGCGCTCGAGCAACGGTTGACCCCCACCTGGCTCGACGCGCTCGCCACCGGCCGCGTCGCCCTGCGTCACTCCGACGTCGGACTCGAACTGACGGTACCGCTGTCCAGCGCCGAAGGCGTCCTCGGGGCGATCACCGTCGTCGCCGACGACATCGACTCGCCGCAGCGCATCGACGAGGCCGACCGCATCCTCACGACGCTCGCCGCGCAGACGGCCGCGGCGATCGAACGCGCGTGGCTCGTGCAGCGCGTCGAGCACAAGCGGCGCCTCGAAGCGATCGGCGAGGTGTCGGCCGGTGTCGCGCACGAGTTGCGTAATCCGCTCTTCGGCATCTCGTCCGCGGCACAGTTGCTCCGCTTCCGTGCGCGTGAGGACCCGGTCGTCGAAAAGAATGTCGGCCGCATCCTGCGCGAGGTCGAGCGACTCAACCGCATGGTCACCGCCCTGCTCGACTATGGCCGGCCGAACTCCGCGCAGATGGTGCCGGGCGATCCCGACCTGATCTGGGACGAGGTGCTCGACGTGCATCGCGGGCAGCTCGAGGCGCGCTCGCTGGTACTGCGTCGCGAACGCGCCGAACCGCCCGCGAACTGCCTCTTCGACGGTGAGCAGCTCGCGCAGGTGTACATGAACGTGCTCTTCAACGCCGTCGCGCACGCACCAGAAGCCACCGACCTCACCCTGACGAGCCAGACTCTCCCCAACGGCTCGTGGCGGTGCCGGCTGCACAACGGCGGTCCCGCCATTCCGCCCGAGGTGCTGCCGCGCGTCTTCGAGATCTTCTACTCGAACAAGAGCGGCGGTACGGGGATCGGCCTCGCCCTCTGCCAGCGCATCCTCGACGAGCATCAGGGCTCGATCACGATGGAGAGCACGCCCGAAGCGGGCACGACGCTGACGCTCTGGCTGCCCGCCGCGGGCGCATAACGCGTGTCGCTCTCCATCCTCGTCGTCGACGACGATCGCACGATTCGCGAGACGCTCGTCGAGTTCTTCGAGGCCAGCGGCTACACCGCCCGCGGCGCCGAAACGGCCACCGAAGCGCGACGGCTGGCCGCTGAACATGCACCCGATCTCGCGCTGGTCGATCTGCACCTCCCCGATGCCGACGGCCTCACGCTGCTCGAAACGCTGCGCGCCGACGATCCCGAAATCGGCGTGATCGTGCTGACGGGCCACGCCGATGTGGCCACCGCGGTGCGCGCCATGCGCGAGGGCGCGCTCGACCTGCTCGAGAAGCCCGTACGCCTCGACGTGCTCGACGTCGCGGTGCGTCGAGCGGCCGAGTTCGGGCGGCTGCATCGTGAGGTGGCGCACCTGCGCGCACACGGCGTACAGGATGCACCCGACGAATCGCAGCTCGGTATCGAGCGCCTGGTCACGCTGGCCGCGCGGCACGCCGATGCGCCCGTCCTGATCCTTGGCGAGACGGGCACCGGCAAGGGCTACGTCGCGCGCCGCATTCACGATCGCTCCGTGCGCGCGCCGCTTCCCTTCGTCGAGATCAACGGCGCGTCGCTCTCACCGACCTTCTTCGAAAGCGAACTGTTCGGCCACGAACGCGGCGCGTTCACCGACGCGCGTCAGACCAAGCGCGGTCTGCTCGAAGTGGCGGGGCGCGGTACGCTCTTCCTCGACGAGATCGGCGAGGTCAGCGCCGACGTGCAACCGAAACTTCTCACCGCGATCGAGGATCGCACCTTTCGCCGCCTCGGCGGAACGGTGCCGCTGCGGAGCGAGGCTCGCATCATCGCCGCCACCAACCGGCCGCTCGCCGCCGCAGTCGAGGCCGGCCGGTTTCGGGCCGATCTGTTCTATCGCCTGCAGGTGCTGACGATCATGCTCCCGCCGCTGCGCGAGCGGCGCGACGAGATCCTCGCCCTCGCGACGACGCTCGCGCCGCGCGGCACGCGCCTGTCGGACGCCGCCGAGCGCGCCCTGCTCGCCTATGGCTGGCCGGGCAATGTGCGCGAGCTCAGAAACGCGCTCTGGCGCGCCAGCATCCTCGCCGAAGGTGCCGCGGTGGGACCGGAACACCTCGGGCTCGCCAGCGGCGTCACGAGCGCGCCCGCCGCCCCGCCGTCGTCAGGCGCGTCCTCCACGCTACCGCTCACGCTCGCCGAGGCGGAACGCCGCGCGATCGACGACGCGCTCGCGGCCACCGGCGGCAACCGCACACGGGCCGCGCGCATGCTCGGCATTGCGCGGTCGACGTTGATCGAGAAGCTCGCGCGCGCGACCTGATCCGGTGACCGGTTTCCGGTCGGCCTGTCGCCGGATCGGCCGGCTTCCGGTCGTCGGCGGCACCACGTTCGTGCACCGGTATGTGGTCAAGCCGAGCCACCACAGCGAGTTGCGCGCGCACGCCGGATGCGGCGCGAACGTCGCATGGGATGACGGGCATGAACACACACATCGAACCGATCCGGGCGAGCGTGCTGGTCGTCGAGGACGAGCACGGAATCCGCGACATCCTGGCCGAGCTGTTCGAGGTGCCCGGAAACCGCGTCGACGCCGTGGAGCTTCTCCCCGACGCGCAGGTCGCGCTGGCGGCGCGCGAGTACGACCTCATTCTGACCGACCTGCGCCTCGGCGGAAAGCGTGACGGCGGACTGCAGGTGATGGCCGCCGCCGGCCTGCTCTCGCCGAATGCGACGGTGATCGTCCTGACCGCCTATCCCGATCTCGACAGCCGCCACGCCTCGATGCGGCTGGGCGCGACGTACTTTCTCGAGAAGCCGGTGGATCTGACGACGATCGCGACGCTCGCCGCCGAGCATGGGGTGCCCACCGCGATGGGATCGGTGGTCAGAAGCGCCCACTAGCGGGCGACCGGGTGCCGACTCCGTGGCGGGCGTGCCTGACGGCCCATCTTCTGCGTCGCCTGACCGGATGAACATCTGGCGACGTCTTCTGCTCTCGTCCGGCGCCGCGCTCGGTACGGCGGCGGTGTTCAATGCCTACGCGCGCCGCGGCGTCCCGCCGCTGGCCAACCCGATCGGCGGCGACGAACACACATTTCTCTGGCGCGGTCACCGTGTCGCGTACACGGTGCGTGGCGAGGGGCCGCCCGTCCTGCTGGTGCACAGCATCCACGCCGCCGGCTGGTCGTTCGAGTGGCGCCGCAACACCGACGCGCTCGCGCGAACGCATACCGTCTACGTGATCGACCTGATCGGCTTCGGCCGCTCCGAGCGCCCGGCGCTTCGCTACACGGCGCAGCTCTATCAGAACCTCCTTGGCGACTTTGCGCGCCGCGTCGTCGGCGGCCCGGTGGCGCTCGTCGCCACGTCGCTCTCGGCTGCCTATGCGATCGCGCTCGCGGCCGGCGATCCCGCCCGCTTTCCGGCGGTGGTGGCCATCTGCCCGACCGGGATGACACGCCTCGAGCACTCCCCCGGACCGGGGAGCGATGCCTCGCGCTTCTTCATCGATGCGCCGGTGCTCGGTACGGCCGCCTTCAACGCCCTCGTCTCGCGCGCGAGCCTGACGACGTTTCTCCGCCGCACCTACTACAACGATCGGCTGGTCACCCCCGAGCTGGTCGACGCGCACTACGCGACGAGTCATCAGCCCGGCGCTCGGCACGCGCCGGCGGCGTTTGTCGCGCGCGCACTGGATCTGGACATTCGTGGCTCGTTGCGACGGCTGACGCAGCCGCTGCTCGTGGTCTGGGGTGCACAGGCGGAGTCCGTGCCTGTCGAGGACTCGCGTGCATTCCGCGCCGCCAAGCCCGATTGCGAGGTCGTCGTGATCGAACCGGCCGGTGATCTGCCGCATGACGAGCGCGCCGAGGAGTTCAACGAGCTGGTCACCGCCTTTCTTACCCGCACCCTCGACGACCACCACACGGACGGGTGACGAGCATACGGGCGCGTGGCGGCCGCCGCGATCCATCCGCCGCGCGCCATTCCCTATTCGTCATCGACCCTTATCGTTCTGCCATGGCAGACTCACCCGTCGCACTTCTGCGCGCCCACGCGCAACACGCGCCCTGGAACGCACGCGGACTCGCGGCGCATGCCACCGCGCTCGTCGACGCCGCCGGAATGCGCCCCACCAACACCTCGGCGCGCGCGGCGCCGAGCGCGCGGGCGGTCCGCTTCTACGTGGCGAGCCGTCTGCTCGATCGCCCCGAGGGCACAGGCACCGCGGCGACCTACAACTATCGCCACCTGCTGCAGTTGCTCGCGATCAAGATCCGCCAGCGCGAAGGCCGCACGCTCGACGCCATCAAGGAAGAGTTGCGCGAGGTCACCGGTGACGCCCTCGAGCGGCGCGTCGCACAGTCGCTTGCCCCGGCGCTGATCAACGGCGCCGCGTCCAACGGCAGCCGGGTGCGTGAGGAGGAGCTGCCCGCGTCCTGGCGCCGCATTCCCGTCGCCGACGGGATCGAGCTGCACGTCCGCGACGATTCCCCCGCCTCACGTGACGAGACCGTACTGGCCATGCGCGAGTCGGTGCGCGCGGCGTTGGGACGCGGCTGAGCGCAGCACTCTCCGGGTGCGCCGCGCAGCCGTGGCCCCGCGGCGGAGAGTCTAGAGCACGCGCGAGAACAGGTTGGCGCCCCACTCCTTCACGCGATCCAGCCACGGGCGCTGGCGGTGGGCGTCGATCAGGATCTCTTCCGCATATTCGAGATCCTCGAGGAATATCGCGTTCATCTTCGCGCCGAACGTCGGGTCGCTGACGATGAGGTTCGACTCGTTGTTGAGCGCCAGCGAGCGATTGTCGAAGTTCATCGACCCCACCGACGCCCAGATCCCGTCGACCACGAAGGTCTTGGCGTGCATCATCGTCGGCTGGTATTCGTAGATGCGCACGCCCCCATTGAGCAACTCCTCGTAGCGGGCGCGGCCCGCATAGAGCGTCGTCTTGATGTCCGTCGAATCGCCCACCGTCAGGATGCGCACGTCGACGCCGCGCTGCACCGCACGGGTGAGCATTTCGCGGAAGTCGTCGTCGGGGACGAAGTACGAATTGGAGATGTAGAGCGTCCGCTTGGCGGCGGAGATCGAGAGCGCGAGCAACCGTTCGGCGGTGGTGCTCCCGAAACTCGGGACGGCGTGCATCAGTCCCGCCTCCGCCACATACGCCGGCGCTGTTTCGACGACGGGCGGCCGCTGCGTATCGGGGGCATTCGCGCCCAGCGCGCGCGCTGAATCGGCCGGGGGTGCTTCGGCCGCCGGGGCGATCCCCTCCCCCGCGCGCGCCTCCCGCCGATCCTCACGGTGGCGCTCCAGATCCTCGGGTGCGGCGAGCTCCGTGATCCGCACCGCGGCCCCGTCTTCCGTGCAGACGACGGCATACGAACAGGGCGGGAAGAAGGCGTCGCCGGTGATCAGCTCGCCCGTGGCTTCGGCCCAGCCGTCGGCGAACGCGGCCTGCAGTTGCCCCACCGCCGGCCCCCAGAACCGCACGTTCGTCTCGCGCCACTCCCCCGCGTCGCGGCCGTTGCCGAGCCAGTAGTCGGCGAGGCCGAAGCCGCCCGTGTAGCCGACCCGTCCATCCACCACGATGCTGCGGACGTGCGAGCGTTTGGACGCCTTGTCCAGCGCGTACCAGGTGAGCGGACGCAGCCACGCCACGTTGACGCCCGAAGCTCGCAGCGTGTCGATGTAGTCGTCCTCCAGCGGACCCGAGCCGAACGCGTCGAGGAGCAGCAGCACGCGCACCCCGGCGCCGGCGCGCTCCCGCAGCACGGCTGCCATCGTATCGGCGACCGCGCCGGGCTGCGAGTAGTAGAGCTGCGCGGTGATCGTCTTGGTCGCCGACCGCAGATCGCTCCAGAGTACGGGGTAGGTCCCGTCGCCGTTGAGCAGCAGCTCGACCCGGTTCTGCGGGGTGAGTCGCGTGCCGCTGTACAGCTCCATCGACCGGGCGAACAGCGGATCGTCGACGGCCGGCAGGGCGTCCCCGTCGAGCGTCTGGACGGAGTTGATCGGGGTCCCCTTCGTAATCGTCAGGATCCCGATCAACGCCAGCGACGCGGCGAACAACACCAGCACGAAGAGACCGATGCGGCCCGCGTGACGGCCGGCGAAATCACGTACTCTGGACATGTGCGCGGATGAACGTTGGACCGGCGGATGAGCCCGGCTATTGGTACGGTGGTGCACACGGTGTTCCACAGGGCTTGCGCCTCCGCTTCACCGCACGCAAGCTCTGGCATGACCGACACTTCCAGTTCATCGGCCGCCGCACCGCGCGGCGCTACGCCCGCGTCTGGCCGCGTCGTCGTGATCACGGGTGTTGGACGCGCGGGCCAGATGGGCGAGGCGCTCGCCGACGCCTTCGCGCGCGAGGGCGCCACGCTCGCCCTGCTCGATCGTGAGGCAGACGAGGTCGCGGCGCGCGCCGCAACACTCCGCGCCCGCGGCGCCCTGGCCACCGCGCACCCGTGCGACCTCACCGATCCTGACGCGGTCACCGCGGCCGTGGCCGAGGTGCGGGCTGCCCATGGCGACCGGGTCGACGCACTGGTGCTTGCGGCCGGTGGCTTCGCCATGAGCGGCCCCCTCGCCGACAGCGACCCGTCCGTCTGGCAGCGACAATTCGCCATCAACCTGACGACCGCCTACCTGGCAACCCGCGGATTCCTCCCGATGGTGCGCGCTGGGCGCGGGGCGCTCTGCTACTTCGCCTCGGCCGCCGTGCTCCCCGACGGCGGGTCGGCCGGCATCGCCGCCTACGCTGCGGCGAAGAGCGGTGTGTTGTCGCTGATGCGCACCGTGGCCACCGAGGAGCGCGAGCACGGCGTGCGCGCGAACGCGGTTGCGCCGACGTCGATTCGCACCGCCGCCAACACCGCCGACATGGGCGACGACGCCGACTATGTGGAACGTGAGGAGCTCGCCCGCATGGTCGTCTGGCTCTGCTCGGACGACGCGCGCCGCGTCACCGGCCAGGCGGTCCGCGCCGGATGAACCGGTCACGCGCGGTCGATCCGCCCCTACCCCCTCGCCGCTGCCGGCCATGCCGGTGGTGACCGACCGCGATCCGCCGGTGACGGACGCGACCGGCCGCGCCGAGACGCCGCTCCCAGTCGATCCGCCGGCCGGCACGTCAGGCCGCGTGGTTCCGCGGCGGCGCGGCGGCCTGATCGCGCTCGACCGCTCGCTCGAGCTACTCCCACTCTTCCGGTTGAGCGACTCGGGCGAGGAGGGGGCGGTCTCGTACACGGCCGGCGAGGGGCGGCGGTGGCGGGTGCTCCCCGCCCCCGCCGATCGCGTCCCCGGGACGTTCGATCAGGACGTCTTCATCGAACTGATGCACCGGTACCACGAATCGGGGGCACCCACACACGGCGTCGTGCGGTTCACGCTGCACGCCTTTCTGCGGGCGATGGGGCGCAAGGTCGACGGGCGGACGTACGAGCAGCTTCGCGCCGCCCTGATGCGCCTCGAACGCACCACGCTCGACCCCGGCGGCGCCTACATCGACGCCGACGGTGGCCGACGCCAGGGCGCGTTCGCCCTCATCACGGCCGTGGTGGTCGAGCGGCGGCGCGGCGTGGAACGCGAGCAGATCCCGCTCTTTCCCGGTCTTCTCACCGGCGATCCGGGCGACGCGCGGGCGACGATCGCGGGCCCGGTGCGCGCCAACGTCGACGCCGGCCGGATCTCGTACCTCTCGGTGCCACTCTACCGGGCACTCGGCTCACCGGTCGCCCGCCGCCTGTATCGATTGCTCGCGGCAGTGGACGCGGCCGCCGCCGTCGGGGACACCGACGTCGTTCCGGGGGTGCTCGAGTCGACGGCGGCCAGCGATGGCGTTGCCGCGGCCGTACTCTGGACAGTGCCGCTCGACCGATTGGCCGAACTGATGCCCCTCGCCCAGCGTTATCCATCACACCTGCAGCGGGTGCTCGAACCGGCGCACGCGGTGCTCCAGGAGGTCGGAGTGGCAGCGAGCGTCGACGTTCGTCAGAGCGGAAAGGAATGGCTGGTGCGGTACGTGCTGGGCTGAGCGGACCCAAGGGTCGGCGGCATCGGAAACTGCTCCCACCGCTCGGAACTCTGCACTGGTTGAATAGGTATTGAATTGGCCGCATCGGGCGACGCGTGGTGACTGGATCCATGCGTGTCGCTCGATCGGGATCGTCGTCGTCTGTCCTCCACGCCGAGTTGCTCATGCCTCGCCCTCGCCGGTTCGCCATCGCTGGTATCGTCCTGGTGCCCCTGCTCGCAGGCGGCTTCATGCTCCAGGAGCGCGCCACGCGCGACGGCGCCGTTCTCTTCGATCAGGTCATCGGTCTCGTTTCCCAGCGCTTCGTCGATACGGTCTCGGCGGGCGCGCTGTATGAGAAGGCGGCACGCGGCCTCCTCGAAGAGCTCAAGGATCCGTACAGCGAGCTGTACACCCCCGAGCAGCTCAAGCAGTTCGAGCAGAACACCGGCGGCCGCTACGGTGGGCTCGGCATGCAGATCGAACCCGTGCCGGGGCGCGGCATCACGGTCAGCAAGGTGTTCCCGAACACTCCGGCCGAAGCGGGCGGTGTGGTCGAGGGCGACATCATCGTGGCGATCAACGACTCGATCGACGCGCGGCCGATGAGCTCGCAGGACGTGTCGAGCCGCCTGACGGGCGAGCCCGGCACCCGGGTGCGTGTCGGTTTCGAACGCGCCGGCGTCCGGCAGCCGATCACGGCTGAGTTCACGCGCGCCGTGATTCACATCCCCGCCGTGCCGTTCGCCCTGATGATCGACAACGACGTGGCCTACGTCCCGCTGCAGGGGTTCAACGAGACGGCGGCGCAGGAAGTCGCGCGCGAAGTGCAGCGCCTGACGCGGCAGGGGGCCAAGAGCCTCGTGCTCGACCTGCGCGACAACCCGGGCGGCTACCTCCAGCAGTCGCTGGCGATCAGCAATCTCTTCCTGCCGCAGGGCAAGGAGATCCTGAGCGTGCGCGGTCGCGGTACACCGGCCGAGACGTACATGTCGCGCGAACGTCCGCTCTCGACCGAGCTCCCGATCGTCGTGCTGATCAACGAGCGGTCGGCCTCGGCGTCGGAGATCGTCGCCGGCGCGTTGCAGGATCATGACCGCGCCGTCATCCTCGGCCAGACGTCGTTCGGCAAGGGACTCGTGCAGACGCTCTTCCCGCTCGATGGCGGCTACGCGGTGAAGCTCACCACCGCCAAGTGGTACACGCCGGCCGGCCGCTCCATCCAGAAGGAGCGCACGTTGACGGCCGATGGTCGCTGGGTCGAGGTGATCCCCGATTCGCTGCCGGCCGACTCGCTCCGCAAACTCCGTCCGGTCTTCCGGTCGGCCGGCGGCCGCGTGGTCTACGGTGGCGGCGCCATCACCCCCGATGAGCTGGTCCGCGCCGACACCCTCACGACGCCCGAGCAGGAACTGGCGCGCGCACTGGCGCCCAAGGGTGCCGAGTTCGCACAGACGCTCTCGCAGTACGCGTACGAGCTGAAGGGGAGCGTCCCGCCGACGGTTGACGTGCAGCCCGAATGGCGCACGGAGCTCTATCGCCGCCTGCAGGCGCAGAACGTCCAGATCGAGCGCGCCACCTGGGACGCCGGCCGTCCCTACATCGATCGCGCACTGCGGAACGCGGTCGCCCGACGCGCCTTCGGTGACTCGGCCGCGGTCCGCCTGCAGATGGGTGAGGACTCCCAGCTCCAGCGCGCGCTGCAGTATCTCCGCGCCGGCCCCACGCAGAAGGATCTGTTCGCGATCGTTCCGCGCAAGGAGAACTGATCGGGCGGCACCCTCGCTCACGTCGGTGCCGAACCGGGGGCCGCTTTCGGCCGGTGATGTTAGATTCCGCGCGGGACGCCCGCCGAGCGCTCGCATGGCGGGCACTTGGCGGGCGTCTCCACACCGGGTTGTGAGCGGTGGGCTCTGAGCGGAGAACGCCGCGCCGCCGCTCGCAGCGCCGAACCGCCGGCCGTGTCGTCCTCTTCCACCACATGCTCATGTCCTCCGGCACTCGCGCGGCGGGATTGTCCGCCGCGCTGCTCACGCTGCTCGCCGCGTGCTCCGTGTCCGCAGCCGATGACGGCACGGACACGGCCACCGTTGCTCCCTCCGCGGCCCCGACGACGGCCCGCCCGATTCCCCGCCCCCTCACGCCGCACCCCAACGAGACGCGGCTGCAGAATGTCACGCAGCTCACCGATGGCGGCGAGAACGCCGAGGCATATTTCAGCCGCGACGGGTCGCAGCTCATCTTCCAGTCGACCCGCGACGGCCGGAGCTGCGACCAGCAGTTCGTGATCAACGTGGACGGCACGGGGCTACGCCGCGTCTCGACCGGCGAGGGGAAGACCACCTGCGGCTACTTCTACGCCGACGACTCGCGGGTCCTCTTCGCGTCGACGCACGCCGAACAGCAGAGCTGTCCGGCGCGTCCCGATCCGAGCCAGGGCTACGTCTGGGGGCTCGACCCGTTCGACATCTACACGTCGCGCCCCGATGGCTCCGACCTGCAGCGCCTGACGTCGTACGGCGTCTACACGGCGGAGGGGACGATCGCGCCCGATGGCGAGACGATGGTGTTCACCTCGCTCAAGGACGGCGATCTGGACATCTATACGATGACGATGGACGGCACCGAGGTGCGGCGTCTGACCACGACGCCCGGCTACGACGGCGGCCCCTTCTACTCGCCTGACGGGAGCAAGATTGTCTACCGCGCCTGGCATCCGGCCGATTCGACGGGGCTGGCCGACTACCAGGGGCTGCTCGCGCGGCGCATGGTGCGCCCGAGCCGCATGGAGCTCTGGGTGATGGATGCCGACGGCGGCAACCAGCGCCAGATCACCAACCTCGGCGGCGCCAATTTCGCTCCGTTCTTCACGCCGGACGGGCAGCGCATCATCTTCTCCTCGAACCATGCGAACCCGCGCAGCCGGAACTTCGACCTCTACCTCGTCAATCTCGACGGCACCGGTCTCGAGCAGATCACCTTCGACGAGGAGTTCGACGGCTTCCCGATGTTCAGCCCCGACGGCACCAAGCTCGTGTGGGCGTCCAACCGCGGGGCGACGAACCCCGGCGAGACGAATCTGATGATCGCGGAATGGAGTAGTCGATAGGCAGCACGTCGTCAGACTCGACGTCGAACGGCACCGTCAGGCAGCAGTTGCGCGCACGGCTCAGCTCCCTTACCCGGAATTCTCATGATCACGCTCATCGTACTCGGCGTTCTCCTCATGTTGCTGCTGGTGACCGCGGCGGCGTCGATCAAGATCGTTGGTCAGGCGGAAGTGCTCGTGATCGAGCGGCTGGGACGCTTCCACCGACTCGGCCGCTCCGGACTGAACATCCTGATTCCGTTCGTCGAGCGTCCGAAAACGATCGACATCCGGACGCACACGCTGGATTCCATGGGGATGAAGCTGCTCACGGCCAGCTCCACGAGCCGGATCGACCTGCGCGAGCAGGTGCTCAACTTCCCGAGCCAGCCGGTCATCACCAAGGACAACGTCACGATCGACATCGACGCGGTACTCTACTACCGCGTCGCCGATCCGCAGAAGGCGACGTATGCGGTGGCGAACCTCGCCTACGCGCTCGAGACGCTCACCCGCACGACGCTGCGCAACATCGTCGGCGAGATGGAGCTCGATCAGACGCTGGCGAGCCGCGACGCGATCAACAGCCGCATGCGGCAGGTGATCGAGGAAGCCTCGATCGGCTGGGGCGTCGACGTCACGCGCGTCGAGCTGCAGGCGATCGAGCCGCCGCGCGACATCCAGCAGTCGATGGAGCTCGTGATGCGCGCCGAACGCGAGCGGCGCGCCACGGTCACCACGGCCGAGGCCAACAAGCGCTCGGCGATCCTCCACGCCGAGGGTGGCCGTGAGGCGGCGATCCGCGAGGCGGAGGGAGATCGTGAGGCATCCATCCTGCGCGCGCAGGGCGACGCCGAAGCGCGGTTGGCACTGGCGGCGGCCGAAGCCGAGGCGATCCGGCGCATCACGGAGTCGTTGCCTCCCGGTCAGGCCGCGATGTACATGCTCGGCCTCAAGTATCTCGAAGCACTCCCGTCGATCACGGCGGGCAAGGGCTCGACGATCTTTCTCCCGGCCGAGGCCGCCGGCGTCATGGGCGCGATGGGCGGGCTGCGCGAGCTGTTCGCCCGCACCGGCACGGGCGGCGATTCGTCAGGCGACGCCGCCCCACGCGGCCCCGTCTCGCGCCCGCCCTCGGCGACCGTGCGCACGCTATTCGAACCGCCAATCGACGTCAGCGGCACCCGCGACCGGCGCGACGAGGGCTGACCGTCCCGCGCCGGCGCGTCGCCGGCGCGTCGCCGGCGACGCGCATCGCCATGGCGCGCCATGCTCCACCCGTTGATCCTGCATCACACTCCGACACCGCGATGGCCGCCTTGGAACCCACACTGCCGCGAAGCCGCGCGGAACTCATTGCCCGAAGCCACGCCTGCTCGCGCTGCGCGGAGTACTCCTACAAGCGGGTCGTCGTCCGCCCCGCGTCCGACGAACAGCATCGCGCACTTAATGTGGAGTGGGAAGCCGAGATGATCTGCGGCGTGTGCGATCTCCACGAGGCCCTCGGCATCGACAGCGACGGCGACATCGCGTATGTAGGGTGAGGGAACGGCGGGAGACGGGGAACGGCAGAAGACAGAAGACAGACGACAGACGACAGACGACAGACGACAGACGACAGACGACAGGAGCGAGAGGCGAGAGGCGAGAGGCGAGATCCGAGACGCGAGATGCTAGACGCGAGATGCTAGACGCGAGATGCTAGACGCGAGATGCTAGACGCGAGAAGCGAGAAGCGAGAAGCTGCGGGGGAAGGTTGTCGTCCCGCAGGAGGGAGCGGAGCGACCGAGTGTCGGGATGGGCTCTCACTACCCATTGGCCAGCTATGGGCAAGGGTGAGCCCGTCCCGACACTCGCGCCTGACGGCGCTCCTGCGGGATGACATGGCTTTTCCTTCTGTCTTCTGTCTTCTGTCTTCTGTCTCCTGTCTTCTGTCTCCTGTAGTTCCCCGCTATCTCCTCATTCCTGCTTCGCAACCATCCGCCCCAACGCCCGCCCCCCCACCAGGTGCATGTGCAGGTGGTCGACCTCCTGCCCGCCGTGGTCGCGGCAGTTCACGATCAGGCGGAAGCCGTCTTCGGCGATGCCGGCTTCCTCGGCGATCTGGCGCGCGACGGTGAACATCCGGCCGAGTGCCGGCTCGTCGGCGCGTGTGACATCGGCGACCGTGGGGATGAGGTGGTTGGGGACGATCAGGACGTGCACGGGTGCTCGTGGGCTGATGTCGCGGAACGCCGTGACCAGTTCGTCCTGGTACAGGATGTCGGCCGGGATCTCGCGGCGGATGATCCTGGAAAAGATCGTTTCGTCGGGCATCGAAGCACCGGGGTGGAAGGGGCGTGGAAGGGGGTGAACGCGACCAGCGGAGCAACGCGCAGGAACCGTGCGCCTGGTTGCCTTGGCGCCGCCGCGTGCCCGAACGGCTGCACGAGCGTGGGCGGACGGGGTTATCCTACGGACACGCTTCCGGTCGCCGGCCGGCGCGCCCGTCCCGCTTCAGGTTTCCTGACCCATGCCCATTCCGCAGCAGTTGCTCGAGATCCTCGTCTGCCCGCAGAGCAAGGCACCGCTGGAATATCACGCGGGTCCGCCTGAAGTGCTGCTCTGCCGCGCGTCGAAGCTGGTCTATCCGATCCGCGACGGCATCCCGATCATGCTCATCGACGAGGCCACGCCGCTCGACGAGCAGCGCTACCCACCCGCTCGGTCGTAGTCCGCCCATCACCGCGCCGTCGCGCCCTCCTCACCTCGCCGTCATGTCGATCGTCGATCTCTCACGACTCGCCGCGGGTGCGCGCGTGCATCACGAGCTTCGCGTGGTGAACCGCGAGACCCGTCGCACCAAGGACGGCAAGCCGTTCGTCATTCTCATCCTCGGCAATGCCCAGGGTGAGCTGCCAACGGCGCCGATCTGGTCGGAGAATCTCGCCTGGGCCGACGGCGCCGACCGCGGCACGATCGTCCAGGCGATCGGCGAGGTCTCGACCTACGGCGACGGGGCCCGGCAGAAGCGGCAACTGCTGCTGACGTCCCCGCTCCGTCCCATCGACCCGACGCTCGTCACGCTGGACGATTTCCTTCCGCGCATCGCCGACGACATCGAGACGCTCTGGACCGGCCTCGATAAGATGCGCAGCGAGATCACCTCGCCGATCCTGCGCCGGGTGGTCGGGCTCTTCTTCGACGACGACGCCTTTCGCGTGCAGTTCGAGCGGTGGCCGGCGGCCCCACGCGGGCATCACGCGAAAATCGGCGGACTGCTGCGCCACGTGCTCGAAGTCGCATCGATCGCGCGGGTCACCGCTCGGCTCATGCGCTCGCCCGACGGGATGCCCGCCAACGTCGACATCGCCGTGGCCGGCGCGCTGCTGCACGACGTCGGCAAGATCGAGTCGTACAGCGTCGACGCGATCGGCTTCGACACCACACCCTGCGGCCACCTGCTCGGCCACGTCGTCCTCGGCGTGCTGATGCTCGAACGGCGCCTGGCGGCGATTGGGGAACAGGTCTGCTCGAACGAGCAGTTGATGGAGATCCAGCACCTCATCCTGTCCCATCATGGCTCACTCGAATTCGGCAGCCCCGTGCGCCCGATGACCATCGAAGCCGAGATCCTTCACTGGGCCGACCAGAGCAGCGCCAAGGCCACGAGTTTCGCCGAAGCGATGGCCGACCAGTCCCACTTCCCCGACGGCGCCGCCTTCTCCGAACGCGTCTGGACGCTGGACAATCGGCGCGTCTGGGCAAAGGGGCACAGCTGGGAGTAAAGAAGGAACAAGGACGGGTTGTCATCCCGCAGAAGCGGCGTCAGCCGCGAGTGTCGGGATGGGCTCCCGCTCGCCCATAGCCAGCCACCCGGGAAGTGCGTGCCAATCCCGGCACTCGGGCGCTACGCACTCCCGCCGGATGCTGGCAGCCCATACATAGCCCATAGCCCATAGCCCATAGCCCAAAGCCCATAGCCCATAGCCCAAAGCCCATAGCCCAAAGCCCATAGCCCATAGCCCATAGCCCATAGCCCATAGCCCATAACCATAG
>JBBQHX010000058.1:0-16380 GCA_038324385.1 Gemmatimonadales bacterium
ACGCCGAGATCCGCGAGCGCGTCGAGGACGCGATGCGCCGGTTCCGCATCGTCCGCCACAGCGGCGGCACGGAGCTCAGGATCTTCGGCGACTCCGTCGACGGTCGCATCCGCATCTTCCGGGATAGCGGGAACGCCGCGCTCAGGGTCCTCCCCCGCGGCAGCGCCCGAACGATGCCGAAGTCAGCGGTTCGCTCCGAGCTGCGCGTGGTCCCGCGCTCCAGCGTACGCTACGAACGGCTGATGGTCCCGCGCCCGGAGTCTCGCGTCGTCCCGCCGGCGGTTCGCGCCGTGCCGAGCACGACCATCTACCGTCGTCAGGCACGACGGATCGTCTGATGAGGCGTCGGGGCGCCTGACGTCCCGGTCGTTCACCGAGCGCGTGCTTCCGCGCGAACGTGCTCGGCGATCCGCCGCTCCAGTTCTCCCGTGCTCGTGCAGGTGATACGGTTGCTGGTCGTCGCGAGCGATCGCGCGGTGGCATCGACCCTTGTGCGCACGGCGACCTTGCCCTCGTCCGCCGGGACGATCTGGCTCAGCACCGAGAACCGCACTTCGTAGTTGTCGGCGTTGTTCTGGAGCGTGGCGCCCCGGCCGCAATCCACGTAGCTCGACAGCCGCTCGCCCTTCAGTTGTCGCCGCGCGATGAAATTCGTGTTCCCCATCATGCGCTCGCTGTCCTGATGCGTTCGCACCTCGATGCCGAGGAACCCGAACGCGAGCGGGAGCGCGGTGTACGCGGCCTCGGGCGTCAGATCGAGCACCGTCTCTCTCGCGTAACGTTGTGTCTGGGTCTCGATCGACATCGTGCTGCCTGACGCGGTCGTGACGACCGTGGACGTCGGGCTGACGACCTCGCGTTCGCGAACGGCCGACGAGCTGGCGCAGGCGGCGCCGAGAATCCCGATGGCGGCGGCGGACAGCGTCGTCAGGCCGTGTTTCGTGCGACGTGGCATGGCATCATCCCGGTTACGGTGAGCAGTGCATGAAGCGGATGCACGACGTCGTCACCGGATTCGCTCCGAGCCGCGAACCCACACGACGAGCTCTGGTGCTTCCATCCGAAAGCTGAGGGCCGGGCCGGCGCTCAGCGTGGCGCAGCGGCGATGCGAAGATTCTGAGCGATGCGACGTTCGATCTCACCCTTCGTGCGGCAGGTGACCTGGTTGCCGCCGGACGTCACGGGGCGCGCCGTGGCGCTGGCGCGCGTGGTGATCAGCGAACCCGTCCCGTCATCGGCCGGCACGACCTGCGTGAGAATCGCCATCCGGATCTCGTAGCTGTCTGCGAGGGCGACGCCGGTCGCGGTGGATCCGCACTCGAAGAAGCGGGATGGCCGCTCGCCGGCGAGCTGGCGGCGCGCGACCACCTCCGGATTCCCAATCGTGCGCTCGCGCGTGACGAGCGTCGGGGTCTCGATTCCCAGGCGCCCGTACACCCCGGACAGGTGCGCGAAGGCCGAGTCGGCACTCATCACGAGTGTCTCGGTCCGCCCCCCTTGCTCCGTCTGGGTGTCGATGCGCAGCGAGCCGCCGTCACCCGTTGAGATCACGGTCGGGGTCGAGACGGTTCCACCGCGGTCGCGCAGCTCCGACGAGCTCGAGCAGCCGACGCCAGCGAGCACCAGCACGCCGAACGTGATCTGTCGCAGGTGCAGCCTGTCGTGAGAGGTCATCGCTCTGTCCGTGATGATCGTCGCATGGTCGAGACAGCGGGGACGGCCGGCCTGCTACACGTCCACGTGCAAAGGTGCGCCCGCCCCGGCCGACCCGCAACCGGGGCGGGGGCCCCACTTCGATATCCCTGTCGCAACCTGGCAGCCTGGCTACATCACCGGGCCGAGCAGCACCGCGTTGAGCAGCATCCGGTCGAGGGCGCGCCACCAGCCGCGAAAGGTGGGCTCGTTCTGAAAGAGCACCAGATGCCCGTCGCCCAGCGGCTCCTCGATCAGGAACGCCGTGTTGCGAAGGAGCCGCTCCGTGTTGTTCGGCCAGAGGAAACCACCGCGGTGCAACGGACCGGTCTGCGGGAAGACTCCCACGTTCGTGCCCGTTCGGGAGAGTGTCAGAAACGTGCTTCCTTCGACCAGCACGGTCACGCGGGGGCGCTCATAGCCGTGAGTTAGCCAGTGGGTGCGGTCGAGCACGACATCCATGTGGGCGCCAGGCACGGGCACGGGATTGTCGACCGCACCGGGACTCACCACCGCCAGCAGCGAATCTACCGCCACACGTGGCACGCTGTCCCCGGCGGCCGCCGAGTCGCGGTCGGCGCCGACGCGCCGAACCGTCGTCAGGCCGGCATCGGCGCTGACCGCCCACGCCGTGCTTCCACCGGTCGTGACGAGCGTGCCCCCGCGCTCGATCCACCCCTTGAGCGCATCCGTTGCGCCGCGGCCGAGTCGTGAGGCGATCGTCCCGGCCGACCCACTCGGCATGATGATCACGTCGAGCTCCGAGAGATCGACCGAGCGGAGCGCGTCGAGCGACAGCGGCCGGAAGGGGATGCCGAACCGCCGTTCGAAGGCCCACCAGAGCGCGCCATACGCCGTCTGCGAGATCCCCTCGTCACCGATGATCGCCACACGCGGCAGGCGAAGTGACACCACCGGCTCCGATCCGATCCCGAACTGGGCCTCTGTCGTGTAGGCGGTGTTGGCGACGCGCACGTCCACCGCCGCCTCACGCGCGAGCGCGTCGATCCGGCTGTGCAGCGACGAATCGTTACGCGTCACCCGCACCACGTAGGTGCCGCGGCCGTAGACGTAGCCATCGGCCTCCACGGGCCGTGTGGCCACGGCCACGCGGAACCCCTCGGCCAGCAGGCGATAGGCCAGCCGCGCGCTGCCGTCGCGCTCGGGCGTGAACAGATATGCCGTCGAGGCCCGTGCGCCACCGACCACGCCGCCGCCCACGTCCACCGGAAGCGCCTCACTCCCCTCCGCCGCATAGGCCGCAAGTGCGGCGCCCGTTGGCACCGGCGGCAGCGTGAGCAGTTCGCCGTCGACGCCGGGGGCATCTTCGGTCCACCAGGCCTCGAGCCCGAAGGCAACCGGCAGCGCCCACGCCGTCACGTCGTAGAACTCGTAGCCGTCGCGCGGCGCGCCCGGTCCACGCTGCTGGTTGCGTCGGAAGCGCGCGAGCTGTTCGGCCGCGAATGCCGACTCGACCGTCGGTGACGGTTCGAGAATCGCCCGCGCCACCCGCCCCTGCGGCTGCGCCAGATCGACGACGTAGCTGCCAGCCGGGAAGCGGCGACCCTGGACGCGCTCGCCCGAATACGCGTGCGCACGTGCCGATCCGAAGTCGCGTTCGGCGCGGCGCACCTCGATCCCCGAGCGGAGCAGCGCCGCCGCAAGCGCCGCGGCGCGGGCCGGATCCTCGTCCGCCGACCACACCACGCGCTTCATGCGTGCCGTCCGCCCCTCCGCAACGGCTCGGCGGCGGAACGCGGCGTAGTCGCGCAGCCGCTCCGCCTTGCGTGCGGCGATGGTCGAGACCGTGGCCAATCCCGCCACGTGATGCTTCGCGATGCCGTCTCGGAAGGAGAGCAATGAGCCATCCTCACGCCGCCAGAGCAGCCCCTTCCAGCCGCCACCGTCGGTCTCGTACGTCATCCCCGTAGCGCCGGTGAGCGACGGCCAGGTGTCCCAGTAGCCCGGGTAGTACAGGTCGAACACGTCGCGGACGTAGTACAGCCAGCCGTTCTCGTCGAACGCCGTCGCGTTGCCACGCCCGATCACGTCCAACCACTTGGCCGACTCGGGACCGATGTTCGCGTTGACCGGCTGCGCGGCGGGCGGAAAGAAATACTGTTCCGTCTGGCCATGCAGATCCACCGCAACCTGCGGCTTCCAGCGCAGCATCGCGCGGAGAATCGCCTGGACCTCGGGCTGCGTCGACGCGATCACGTCGCGGTTCATGTCAAACCGGTAGTGATTGAAGCGGCCCTGCACGCTCCACGGCTCGCGATGCTCCATCGCCGAGGGGTCGGGGTTGCCGACAGCCATCGACGTATACCAGACGGCGAACCGCTCGTGCCCGTCGGGATTGGAGCTGGGGTTGATGACGACGATCGTGTTCTGCAGTGCCGCTACCGTCTCGGCGTCGGTGCCTGACGCGAGCTGGTGAAGGATCGTCATCGCCGCCTCGAAGCCCGGCGACTCGTTGCCGTGCACGGAGAACGAGAGCATCACGACGGCCGGAATCCGGTCGGCGATGGCGGCGGCTTCAGCCTGGCTCGTCAGGCGGGGGTCGGCGAGGCGCGCCAGGTCGGCGCGGATCGCGTCCAGCCGCGCGATGTTCTCGGGCGCCGACGCGACATATACGCGCATCGGCCGGCCCTCGGCGGTGAAGCCGATGTCCTCGACGCGAACCCGGTCGCTGGCGGCGCTGGCGATTGCCTGCAGAACGCGCTGCTGATCGGCGTACTGGGTGTTGCGTCGTCCGACGGCGTAGCCGAGCAGCGAATCGGGGCGCGGCACGGCCGGTCGATAGGCACCGCCGGCGTAGAAGTCGAAGGCGCTGTCATCGCGCAGCGAGTCACGCCAGACGGGGAGCTGCGCGCTGGCGGTGACGAGCGCGCTCCCGGCAACGCCGGCGAGAACCGTGCAGGCGAGCACCGCCGCTCGGGCGACGCGGCGGCGGGTGCGCGTGGGGAGGGGCATTAGGAGGGGCAACCGATCAGGGGCACCGAAGGCGGGATGTCGCATGTCGGGGATTTTGAGGGGTGCGGGCGAACGCGTCACCAGCGGGTGCCGGTGACGCGTTCGCCGCGCGTGGAATCTCCTACCTGTGATCCCGCTTGGAAAGGCACGGTGCGCGGAACCGCGCGGCGCACCGTACGGTCATTCGCGAGCGGTTTGCCTGCTATCGATGGACGATCACGCGGTCGGCGCGCCGGTTCCCAGTCAGGTCGAGCCAGGTCTGGAGCTGGCGACCGCGTGCGTCGGTCCACACCACCCGCTCCGGGGTGCCGTCGCGATCACGGTCGACGTAGCTCGCGCGAAGCCGGGAGGTGCCGAGCCACTGAACGGTCGACCGGTCGAACCGATTACGACGAAGGTCCGAGACGGACGGCATCAGGGGGAGCGGACCGCGCGAGCGGTTGACGGTCGAGGCGCGGTCGCACACCACCTCACGTCCCGTTTCCCGGCAGCGGACCTCGTCATCCCAGTCGCAGTTGCCATTGCGCCACCGCCCTTCGTCGCACCGCGGCAGATTGCGCGGGAGCGCGCGACCGTCGCGCGTGTCGCCGCGGGGGAGATTGCGACCGACCCGCGACCGCTCGAGCCGATCCCGCTCCATCCGCGAACGCTCCATCCGGGCACGCTCCCAACGCTCGTGCTCCAGCCGGTCGCGGCGGTCGCGATCGTCGTCCCGACGGTCGACCCGGCGGTCATCCCGGCGGTCATCCCGGCGGTCGCGGTCGTCATACCGCCCGTCTCGATCGCGCCGGTCGTCGTCTCGGCGTGCGTCGTCGCTCGAATAGATGACACGGGTATTGCGGGGCGCGGTCCGGCGCGCCTCCTCGCAGCTCACGGGCGCGGGCTGACGACCGGGCGGGAGTCCGTCGAACCAGATGCGGCAAAGGCCGGCGGGCGGACGGTGACCGGGGGGGACGCCGGCCTCGTTGCGGCCGCGGCCCTGGGCATCGGCCGAGGTGGGGGCGACGGCGGCAGCCGCGGCGGCGAGTGTGAATGTGGCGACGAACAGGCGAATCGACATGTGGTACCTCCCTGGAGCGACGCGAACGGCGTCTACCGTCCGCTGGCATCGAGGAAGGCATGGACGGGGCCGAATCACCGGACCCCACACCAAGTCTCTAACATTCTGCAGCATATACGCTTACGATCCGACCGCGGACGTCAGTCGTGGGAGACCCGTCCTCACGCGGGGACGGTTCCTCGTCGCGGCGGTGGACTCCCGCACCGCTCGACGAAGTGAACCGTTAACCCCGCGCCCATCGGGTACGCGAGTTGCAATGTGACGCCGCAGAACCACCACACGGTATGGACCTGCCGCACCATTTCCTGGGGAGCTTCGATGAGCGACATGGAAAAGGATGGCCTGATGAATCAGGCAGAGGGCAAGCTCAAGAAGGCGTCGGGCAAGCTTCGCGATGCGGCCGCTGACCTGACGGGCGACACGAGCGAGAATCTGCGCGGCAAGGCGCAGCGGGTCGAGGGCGAGGCGCAGGATCAGCTTGGGAAAGCGCAGCGCACGGTCGGCGAGCACGAGCGCAAGTCGCACGACGAGCTGTAGCAGCATTCGGATGGAGGGGGACGGGTCGCCCAAACGGGGCCCGTTGCACTGCCCGGTCAGGCTTCGGGGGGAGTCTGGACGGGATCGTCACCCGGTTCTGAGGGGGGCCTGGTGACTGGCCGATTCGTCGGCCGCAAGGGGAGCGAGACAATTACGCGGCGAGGATGCGGAACATGCACCCTCGTCGCGTAGTTGCATGAGGGTGGCCCACGCGTGATTCCCACTCGCGAGAACGTGGAATCCGGCCTATTATGTAAATGGTGCGTGACACGCACCACCCTCGCGCGCAGGAGAGTCCGGTGCCTGTAACCCATGCCGCCGGCGACCACGCCCCCCGCGGTCCTGATCGATCGATCGCGCCGCGGTTGAATCGACGCCGACACCTCCCCGTTCTGGCGGCCGCGTGCCTCGCCGCCGCCGTCGCCGATGTTGCCCTCGCCCAGTCGATCCGCCCCGCCGGCATCGTGTCCGGCGTCGTGCGCGACTCCGCGGGCGCCCGCCTCGTGGGTGCCGAACTGACCGTCGACGGGGCGCGGGCGCGCGCCTTCAGCAACGACACCGGCGGCTTCCGCATCCTCGGCGTTCCCGCCGGGCCGCAGTCGATTCGCGCTCGCCGCCTGGGCTTCTCCCCCTCCGTGCAGGAGGTGCGGGTCGATTCCGGCGCCGTTGCCCTGCTCGACCTGATGATGGGCCGGGTCCCGGTCGAACTGGAAACGGTCACGGTGTCGGCCGCGGCGCGGCCGGCCTACACGGGGTGGGCAGCGGACTTCTACCGGCGGAAGGATCGCGGCTCAGGCGGCCGCTTCATCGATCGCGAGCAGATCGAACGGCGCGGCGCGAACCGGGTGACGGATTTTGTCCGCACCATCCCAGGGGTAACGATCCGCTCGACTCCCTACGCATCGAGTACGATCTTCTTCCGCGGCCGCACCTGCCCGCCCTTCGTCTGGATCGACGGCACGCCGGCGATGGCCGGTTATCTCGACGTCGACGCCTTCGACGCGCAATCGCTTGAGGGGATCGAGACCTACTCGTCGCCGGCGACCGTTCCCGCCGAACTCTCCGTGCCGCTCCACAAGATGCGGTGCGGGATGATCGTGCTCTGGACGAAGATGCCCGACCGGCCCGACCGAAAAGTCGCGGCGACGAAGTACACCGCGGGCGATCTGGCGTCGCTGGTCCGCTCCCTCAAGGCGTACACCGCCGATCAGGTGGACACGCCCGTGCGTGCCCACCCCGAGGCGACGTTCGCGCCGCGCTATCCGGCCGAGCAGCGGGCGGCCAACACCAGCGGTTCGGTGATCGTCGAGTTCATCGTCGACATCAACGGGAAACCGGAGATGGACACCTTCGGCGTGGTGAGCGCGAGCCAGCAGGAGTTCGTCGATGCCACGCGAACGGCGGTCGCCGGCACCCGCTTCCTTCCCGCCGAACTGGACGGCACCCGGGTGCGTCAGGTCGTCCAGCTGCCCGTGCGATTCGACGCCAACGGCCAGCGCGACCAGTAGCGCAATCAGTTCTGACGCGGCACTGCCGCAGGGTGGAGGATACGACGATGCGGTTTCGTGTTCCGCGGGCCGGGCAGGAGGAAGGGGCCGGGCGCTGGACTGGCACGATCGCCAGCGTTGGGGTCCACGCGGTGGCGGTCGTCGCCGGGGTGATCGCCACCGCGACACCTGAGCTGCCTCCCCCCGATTCGCCGTGGACGCAGGTCATCTACCTCGCGCCGCCGGAAGTGCCGATGTCGGCGGAGCGCCAGACGAGGATCACCTACGTCGGGATCGGGGGCAATTCATTCGAGAACAGCTCGCCCGCCGTCGATGACGAGCCCGGTACCGAAGAGGCGCTCGATACCGACCGGGAGGGGGTGGTCCTCACCACCGTCGCCGATGCGCCCCCCGTGATCGAGGAGGAGATGATCTATCTCGCGTCCCAGGTCCAGAATCCGGCGTCCGTCGACCCGGCCTCGGCGGCTCCCGCCTATCCCGAGGAGCTGCGCAGCCGGGGGGTTGAGGGGAAGGCGGTGGTGCAGTTCGTCGTCGACGCGAGCGGCCTGGCGGATACGACGAGCTTCTCCGTGCTCGATGCGACGCATCAGGAATTCGTCGGCGCCGTCCGGGCTGTGCTCCCGCGGATGCGGTTCGTGCCGGGCGAACAGGATGGGATGCGCGTGCGGCAGCTCGTGGAGATCCCCTTCACCTTCAAAATTCAGCCGCCCCTCCCGCCGATGCTCGCGGCCGACAGCCTCCCGGGCAGGCGCTGAGGGGCTGATCCGGCATCTCCGACGGCGCCCTGTACCTGGACGCCGCGCGTCCTGCCTGACGCGGCGTCTTTCGTCCAACCTCTGGCCTGTTCGCGAACGCGTCTGATCGGCCGTTCAACGACGAACGGGGCGACGGCACTCAGCCGCCGCCCCGTTCGTTACGCACCCAGCCGCGGCGCAATTTGCGCGCTGGCCCGTCCGTGGTCGACTACTCGTACCGCAGTGCCGTGATCGGATCCAAGCTTGCGGCGCGACGGGCCGGCCACACGCCGAACACCACGCCCACCACCGCGCTGAAGACGAAGGCGAGGATCACCGATTCCATCGCCACGGCGGTGTTGAAGCCACCGAAGTAGGAAAGCGCCGCCGCACCGCCGGCGCCGAGCGCCACCCCCACCAGGCCGCCGAGGAGGCAGAGCACGATCGCCTCGATCAGGAACTGCAGGAGGATCGCGCCGCGTGTGGCGCCGAGCGCCTTGCGCACGCCAATTTCGCGCGTGCGTTCGGTGACCGAGACGAGCATGATGTTCATGATCCCGATTCCGCCGACGAGCAGGCTCACCCCGGCGATGCCGGCGAGCAGGAAGGTGAAGACCTGGGTGGTCTCACCGATCGTCGCGAGGAAATCCGCCTGGTTGCGAATCGAGAAGTTGTCGGGCTGCCCCGAGCGGAGCTTGAGCTCGCGGCGCAGCACCCGCTGCACGTCGACCATCGCGCGCGGAATCTCCGCCTCGCTCCGAGCCAGCACGCTGATCGAGCGCACGCGATCCGTGCCGAGCACGCGGTAGCGCGCCGTCTGGATCGGAATCAGGATCTGGTCGTCGGGGTTCTGCCACGGTGATGCCTGCCCCTTGGACTGCAGCACGCCGACGACCTCGAACTGCAGCCCGCGGATGCGGATGAACTGGCCGATGATCGCGCGCGGGTTCTCCACGCCGAGATTCTGGACGACGGTGGGGCCGAGCACGGCGACGCGCCGGCGACTCGCATCGTCGCCGGTGCTGAACATCTCGCCGAACGCCATCTCGTAGTTGCGGACCTGGAGATAGTTCGACGTGGTACCGACGACCTGCGTGTTGGTGTTGCGGTTGAGGTACTGCGTCGTGAGGCCGCGCGAGATCTCGGGCTGTACCGCCGTCACGTAGGTTGTGCGGGCGGCGAGCTCGGTGGCGTTGTCGACCGTCAGGCGCGCGCGGTCGACACCTGACGACACGCCGCGGCTCTCGGCCGCGCCAGGCTGGATCGTGAGCAGCGTGGTGCCGAGCGAGGCGATGCGGCTATTCACCGCGTCCTGCGCGCCCCGGCCGAGGGCGACCATGGTGATCACGGCCGACACGCCGATCACGATGCCGAGCATGGTGAGGAACGACCGGAGCTTGTTGGCCCGGAGCGCTCCCATCGCCACCATCAGGATCTCGCCGAAGAGCATGTCAGCGACCCCCGGCGGCGGGCGTCGTGGTCTCGTTCCGCTGCAGCCCCGGCGTCGAGACGCGCGAACGCATACGCTGGTTCTGCGCCTCACGCGCGGCCTGCAGCGCGACGCTCGCGAGCAGGGCGACCGTCTCTCCCTCCTCGAGCCCGCGGATGATCTCCGTGTATTCGTAGTCGCTCACGCCGAGCATCACGACCCGCGGGATGTAGGCGCTGTCACGCACCACGAAAACGATGCCCGGCGCGCCGCCACCGGCGGCGCGGCCGCGACGCATGCCGCCGCCGCCCATTCCGCCACCGCCACCCTGCTGCTGCGCCGTAAACTGGACGGTCGGGCGGGTGCGCGTCTCGCCACCGCTCGTCGGCGTGGCGCGACCGGCCCGAGCCGAGTCGCCGGGGGCGCCGACGGGGCGCTGGGCGCCGTCGGCGCCTTCGCCGGCCGGCGCGCTCGGCCCGCCGCGCATGGCGGCCATCTGCGTCTCGATGTCGGCGCGCACGGCGGCCTCGTCGAGGCCGAGCATCGATGCGATGCCGGGCGCGTCACGCATCGTGCGGATCGCCTCGCTGGGCACGGCCAGGACGTCGGTGCGCCGGTCGATGAGCACCGACACCTCGCCGTTCATGCCGGGCATCAGCAGCCCTTCCTGATTGGCCAGCCGCACGAGCACCGGGAACATCGTGACGCTCTGGTCGACCACGGCCTGCGGTTCGATCTTCTCGACCGTGCCGGTGAACGGGCGGTTCGGGTAGGCGTCGACCGTCACCCGGGCCACCTGGCCCGGCTGGATCTTCCCGATGTCGGACTCGTTGACCATCGCGCGGACCTGCACTTCGGACAGATCGGCCATCATCATGAGGGCCGTGCCGCCGGACGCCGAATTGGTCGCGGAGGCGATGACCTGTCCGGGCGAGACGAGCCTGCTGATGACCGTGCCGGCGGTGGGGGCGCGCACGGTGCCGTCCTCCATCCGCTGACGCGACAGGTCCGAGTTGGTGCGGGCGCGGATCACGGCGGCCTGGGCGTTCTCGAGCTCCAGCGAGCTGGACTCGAGCTCCTGTGACGTGATGACCTGCTGCTTGAACAGCTCTTCCGACCGGCGGCGCTGCGCCTGTGCAACCTGGAACCGCGCGTCGGCCGCCCGCTCGTCGGCGATCGACTGGTCGTACTGATTGCGCATCTCGCGCGTGTCGAGCTGCACGAGCAGATCGCCCGGCTGGACCTGCGAGCCGGTCTCGACAGGGAGTGCCGTGATCTGGCCCGACGCCCGCGACTTGACCTCGACGACGTTGATCGGCTCGATCACGCCGGTCGCTTCCGCGTCGACGGTGATTGTGCGGCGCTCGACCGACGCCAGCTCGATGTCGGATTCCACCGCCTCGGGCTTGCTGCAGGCCGCGAGCACGACGAGTGCCGCGAGCGCGAGGGAGGCGGATCGAATGCGGGGCACGGACATGGCAGTCTCCAGAGCGAGCGACGCGTCGGGACGCGTCGAATGGACGTCAGGCATCAGGCGCGCGGGGCGCGCCGGCAGAATCGAAATCACAGGTCGCGGCCCACGAGCGCTTCGATCTGCGCCTTGGCCACGCGCGCGTCCTGCCGCGCCTGGATGAGGGCGAGTCGGGCGTTGTTGAGCGTCGTCTGCGAGACGAGCACGTCGAGCAGCGTGCCGGCCCCGAGCGCGTAGCGCTGCTGCTGCACGCGCAGATCCTCGATGGCCGCCTCGACCGACGCCTGCTGCAACCCGATGCGGGCCTCGGCCAGGCGGAAGGCACCCAGTGCCTGCACGAGCGTTTGCTGCGCCGCCAGTTCGGCGTCGCGCAACTGCGCCTCGGCGTTGTCCTCGGCGATGTTGGCCTGGACCACCGCCGTTTCGCGCTGGAGCTGATCGAACAGCGGATAGCTGAGTGAGAACGAGACACCGCGCGAATTCGGGTTGTCGCCGCCGATCAGCCACACGTTCCCCGTTTGAAATTGCCGGCTCGACTGGTTGGCCGAGTAGCGGCCGCTCATCGAGAGCGTCGGCCAGTAGGAGGCCCGAGACGCCCGTCGTGAGGCGCGCGCGGCGGTGAGCGACGACTGCGCCTGCAGCACCACCGGGGCCCGATCGGCGATCGCCGCCAGCTCCACGCTGTCGGCGTTGAGCACGATCGGAGCGAGCGTGTCGCCGACCGTGGCGGTGACCAGCGTCTCCTGTCCCGTCAGGCGGGTGAGGAAGGCGTTGGCGTTCTGGAGCTGCGTGCGGGCGTTGAGAATCGCGATCTCGGCGTTGCGCACCTCGATCGCCGAACGAAGCGAGTCCGACTTGGTGGCGGCCCCGGCGACTACGCGAGCCGTGGCGACGCGCATGTTCTGCATCGCCTGCTCAAGCTGCACCTGCGCGGCTGCCTCCGATTCACGGGCGGCGAGTACGGCGTAATACTGCTGCTTGACACTCAGCGCGACGTTGAACAGTTGCGTGATCTCGTTCGCTTCGGCGACCCGCTCGTTGGCCTTGTCGCGGTCGAGGTTGCGGAAGCGGGCGCCGCCGTCCCACAGCTGCAGATTCGCGTTGAAGCCATTGCTGAAGCTCCAGGGATCGCCACGCAGCGGACCGAGCTCGCCCTGGATGTACTGCACACCCTCGGAGTAGCCGCTGTTGGTGGAGAAGCTGAGGCTGGGCAGGAACGCGGCGTAGGCACGGCGAATCTGTGCCGACGACCCGCGCAACTGCCCGCGGGCCTGCACCGTCTGGGGGGCGTTCTGCTGCGCCAGCGTGACCGCCTCCTCGAGGGAGATCGGCCGCGGGTCGGCGGACGAGAGCGGCGGGGCATTGATCGGTGTCTGGGCGGGCATCAGGGCCGGTGCGCACAGCAGGCCCGCCAACATCAACAATCTCATCTCACTCAACTCCGGAATAGTCGGAAACTCGGCGGCCAGACCCGGGACTCACCGGTGGCAACCGGGCACTGGCGCGTATGAGCGCGTCGTGGCGGCGGACGATGTAACCCTCGGCCGGGGAAATTCGTTTCTCGCAGGTGGTGCGCGTGCGGGTGGTGCTCCTCCCTCGCTTCTACATAACGACGTCGTAATACGTCGCGGGGCGCGCCAGCGCTGTGCGCGGCGCGCCCCGGTGGGACGAGGAACGGCCTGGCACTTCCTCCGGCTAGTTTCGTCCCCCCGTACGACCGCGCCCACTGTCGTCGCGGGCGCGCATCGCCTCGTATCGGGCCATCTGGTCGGGTGTCAGCAGCCGCCGGAACTCGGCGCGCGCACTGTCGTGCGCGGCCCGCGTCTGCGGCCGGATCCCGTCGTAGAGGCTGTCGAGCCGGGCATTGCGGCGTTCGAGCATGCTGTCGAGCGCCACCCGCTGCGCGCCGTCGAGCCCGACCTCATCCGCGAACTGCGCCCGCGCCGTCGCCCGGTCCATCTCGGCGGCGCACTCGACCTTAGCCCGATCCCGGGTAACGCGTTCGACCGTGAAGCCGAGCATGCCGCCGAGGAGGACGGCTCCGAGAAGGAGCGTGAGAGCAACGTACTTCGACCGCTTCACGCGACCCCTCAGCGTGGTAGGACGCCCGGAGCGGGCGAATCGTTAACGCGAACCTGCGACGGCGACTGCACGTCGAAGGAGAAGGCCAGCGGTTCGTCAGCGATCGCCTCGACCGTGGCATAACCCGGGTCGACCGCAGACCGGTCAGCGGTGACGAGCAGCGCGCCGGCGACGATGATCGCCACGGCCGCGGCGACCGCGGCCGTGTGCACCCAGCCGTTCAGCACCTGCCACCACTCGGTCGAGCTGCGGCCGAGCACCCGGGCCATCACGCGCTGCTCGGTGATGTCCCAGAACCGTTCGTCGGCCGGTGGAGCATAGAGCGCACGAAGCGCCTCGAGCGTGCGGCCGTCGAGCGGCTGCGTGCCGTCGTCGATGTCGGGCGTGCGTGGGAATTCGAAGTTGTCGGTCATAACCCGTTCCTGAGATCGCCGAGCAGGTGGCGCAGCATCTTGCGAGCGTGGTGCAGATCGGAGCGTGCCGTGCCTTCCGGGATGTTGAGCATTGTCCCGATTTCGGCGTGCTTGTAGCCTTCCACATCATGAAGGACGATCACCGCACGCTGACGTTCCGTCAGGCGCGCAAGTGCTTCCGTCAGCCGCGTGCGCAAGTCGTCGGCCTCCGCGGCATCGCGGAACGGCGCGGCGATCGATTCGGGCAGTTCTTCGGCGGCCCGCACCTTCCGGCGCCGCGTCAGGTCGAGCGAAGCGTTGACGACGATTCGATGGAGCCAGGCGCCGAATGCCTGATCGGGACGAAACCGCTCGAGCGCGCGATAGGCGTGCAGAAACGCTTCCTGGATCGCATCCTCGGCATCCTCGTGCGTCCCCACGATCGCCCGAGCGACCGCGTAGGCCCGCCGTTGGTGAATCCGAACGAGGGCCGAGAACGCACCGCTGTCGCCCCGCTGCGCACGCACGATGATCGCGCGCTCGTGCGACAGCGGGTCGATGGCCGGCGGCCCCGCGGCGGCGTCAACCACGCGCGGGGGAATCGACAGCGGAATGGGGAACGCGAGAGTGGCGGCCATGGGATGCGGTCACATGTTCACTCTCGATACGAAAACGCACGGGGAAACGTTGGCGGGAGGGCAGCGATGCGGCGACGGCGAACGGATCCGTTCCGTGAAGTATCGTCGAAGTATCGTCAGTGTACCGCCGGCCCGCCGCGGGTCGGTTCGGCGGGCGGCGCGGCGGCGGCCAGGCCGAGGGCGTCGGCTACGTCGCGCATCGCTGCGAGCACCCGCTCGATGTGGGCATCGAGGTCGATGCCCAACTCGCCCGCGCCGACGACGATATCGTCCCGATTGACGCCGCGGGCGAACGCCTTGTCCTTCATCTTCCGCCGCACGCCGCGCACGTCGACGTCATCGATCCGGCGCGACGGCTTGACGAGGGTGCACGCGGTGATCAGCCCAGTCAGCTCATCGACGGCGAAGAGGGCGCTGGCCATCGGCGTGGTACGGGCGACACCGGTGTAGGGTGCGTGGCCGAGGATCGCCTCGCAAACGTCGTCCGGATAACCGCGGGCGCGAAGCTGCCGGACGCCTTCAGCGGGATGTTCCGCGTCGGGCTGGCGTTCGGCGTTCGGCCATCGCTCGTAATCGTAGTCGTGCAGCAGCCCGGTGATCCCCCACCGATCGACGTCGTCCGGCGCGAGCTCGGCGGCATAAGCGCGCATGGCCGCTTCGACGGCCAGCATGTGTTTCCGTAGCGAGTCGCTGGCGGTGAACTCGTGCATCAGCGCGAGCGCGGCCTCGCGCGAGGGCAGGGGTTCAGGCATCGGTACTCCAGGTGAGTTCGCGGAAGGGGCACTCCCGGCACGACTGTGTTGCGCCGGTGCCTCACCGCGCCCGCCGGCGCGATCGATCCGCCGCGGGCTCCGTCGATGGGGCAAGTATACGTACTTCCCCGCGATCGCGTTGGAAACTGGCGCCGCCCCGATCGCCGAGTCGCGCGGACCGCGGCTCGTCAGGCGAGCGGGGCGGTTGGTATCCGCGTGTCACGGGTGTATTTTCCATTTAGCGACATTCACGTCACGGGTTGACAAGCAGACCCAACTGGCCGTATGAATGGCGCGGCGCGATTGATTAGCGCTCGTTCATAAGGTGTGCCCGCCCGATCGTAAGTGGCGCGACCCGCGCCGGGAGCTTTCCCCCGGAAGTGGACGTTCGCTGCCGCGACGTGTTAAGCCCGGCGCACTGGCTCCATCTGACCTCCTTCCTCGGTGTTCGTACCGTGCGTGCTCCTGCGCGCGGGTTGCAGTACCTCGCGGCACTGGAACAGCGGCCGGCTTCACGCTGCCCGCCTGCCGCGAGTGGCACGACTCGCCTCCCCCCGGGGGCGGCTCACATTTCCCGTACCCGTTCGAAGGAGGTCCCTTGCGGTATTGCAGGTGTGTTCCGGTGATCGCGGTGGCCACGGTGGCCATGCTCGCGATCGATGCTGGTCAGGCCGACGCGCAGGTCCAGCGAAGTGGTCGCGTGCGCATTACGGGCGTCGTGACGGATGCTCAGCGTGCTCCCGTGGAAAACGCCAACGTGACGGTTCGTGGCACCTCGTATGGTGTGTCCACCGACGCGCAGGGCCGTTTCACGATCATCAATGTTCCGGAGGGCCTATACACCATCGACGTTCGCCGCCTCGGCTTCGGACAGTCGGTTCGCGACAACGTGACGTTGCGGGCCGATTCCACGTACACGTTCAATTTCCAGCTCAACTCCAACCCGACGCAGCTCGAGCAGGTGGTCGTCACCGGTTCCGGTGAGGAGACGCAGACACTGAAGATCCCCTATACCGTCGCCAAGCTGACGGCCGAAGATCTCCCCGTGATGCCGAACATGTCGGCGGCGGGCGCGATCCAGGGGAAGGTGGCCGGTGCGCAGATCATCCGCG
>JBBQHX010000059.1:0-16350 GCA_038324385.1 Gemmatimonadales bacterium
GCGCAAACCCGTCGGTGGGTGCCATCAGGGCGCTCCGCCGCCAGGCGCGGTCGCCGGTGAAGCCGTCGCCGCTGGCTGCGCCGGCGAGGCGTCACCGCGCGTCGGAAATGCCAACTCGGCGCCCGGCGGGACGAATCGCCCAGCCGCGATCTCGGCGCGGACGGAGTCGACTCGAGTCTGGACACTTGCCGGGATGCGCGAATGGAGGGCGGGATTGACGACCCAGCGCACCACGTCCTCCGGCGTGCCGAGTGCCACCACGCGAGGGGCAAAGCTCGAGTCGCGGACCTCGCGTGCGTGCAGCAGGAAGGCGCGCGGCAAGTCGATCAGCACGCTCCCCAGGACTACCTCGGGCGCGACCGCGTTCTGGTCGGAATTCGACCCGGTGGCGTAGACCGCACGCTCCTTCGCCGCCTGAAAGACGCCCAGCCCCGTCGCGTCGGCGTTCTGGAAGATCACGTCGGCGCCGCGGCCGATCCGGGCGAGCGCCTGCTCCTTGCCGGCGGACACGTCGTCCCAGCTTCCGATGTAGGAGGTGAGCACGCGAACGGAGGGACGGACCGAGCGCGCTCCCGCCTCGAAGGCGACGAAGCTCGCCCGGACGGGGGGCAGATTCGTCCCGCCGATCACGCTGATTACCCCCGATCGGCTCATCGCCCCCCCAACCATCCCCGACAGATACGACGGTTCTTCAGAGCCAAAGGAGACTCCCGCGAGATTGTTGCCGGTCCGATTGCCGGAGGTGGTGACGTACAGGCTGGCCGGGAATTCAGGCGCGACGCGTTCGGCGGCATCCTGATACTGGAAGCCGTGTCCGAGCACGAGGTCGTATGCCTGTGCGCCATAATGGCGGACGTTTTCCTCAACTTCGGGCGACGACGACGTGCGGACAGGACTGACTCGGGGGCCGAGCGAATCGCGGATCATCTCGAGTCCGGCGTAGGCGCCGCCGTTCCACGACTGGTCGGAGATCGGTCCTGGCGTGAGGAGGGAGACCCATAATTCATTGCCCGTCCGGTCAGTGAGGGCCGTTTCATCCCCTGAGCAGGCGACAAGGGCGACGAATGTCGGGGCGAGAAATGTGTGGAGCACTGTGGACAAGGTCGGGCTCAGTCTTTGGGGGTGTTTCACAACCCTCTGATGTATAACGCGATAACACCCCTGTTGAAAAGTCGTGCCATTGAGTCGGCGGGGTTAAAAAGAGTTCTCGCCAGACGGATTCTTGAGGCTGCGCCACTCGCGATCGCACGAATCGGCAAACGGATGGTGTCCTCGTCGGGCCGCGGTCACCAAAATACTGACCGACCCGTCGTAGCCGTGCTCCACAAAACGTTCGTCTGAGGGCCAGCGCTTGGACCCGATGCGGTCATGGGTGTTCTGGCCGGGGCCCACGTGCGTGGGCCATCCTGGGCGTGCCGGCCATTATTGCATGCGCGCCGGCTTGCTCGGCCCCGGGTAGGAACGGCTGATTTCCTCGGTCCGTGTAGCCCGCAGACCGGGCCCATGTGGCACATCGCGACATCGCTCCATTTCCGCGCCCTCCGGTTCGAGGGTGGACACAGCCCATCTGTCTGCGCGCTTGTCCCTACTCGAACTCCGTCCGGGCTCCGATCAGCCGTTCGATCACCCGTTCGAAATCATCGGCTGAAAAGAAGTCGACGGTAATCCGCCCGCGCTCTCCGGCGCCGACGCTGATGCGGACGTCCGTTTGGAGGTAGTCACGCAGTTGCGACTCGACCCGGCGCACTTCTGCGGGGCGGGTGTCACGGTCCGCGGTTTTCGGCGCCGGCTTCTCGCGCCCCGTTTCTGCCCGTACCCGCCGCTCGGTTTCCCGGACGCTCAGCTCGCCCTCAGCGACGAGGCGAGCCATTTCCTGCATCGCGCGCTCGGACGGCAGCCCGAGCAGCGCGCGGGCGTGGCCGCTCGTCAGCTTTCCGTCCTGCACCATCCGGCGGACGGACGGCGGAAGGGCGAGGAGGCGGAGGAGGTTCGCGACCGTGGAGCGATCCTTTCCGACGACGTCGGCGACCTCTTGTTGCGTCAGCGAGAACTCGTCGACGAGGCGCTGGTACCCTTCCGCCTCTTCCATCGTGTTCAGATCAGCCCGCTGCAGATTCTCGACCAGGGCGAGGGTCAACAACGTCTGCTCATCGACCTCGCGGACGATGGCGGGGATCGTCGTCCAGCCGAGCCGTGTGGCGGCCCGAAACCGCCGTTCACCAGCCACGAGTTCGTAGCCGCCCCCAACCGGCGCGGGGCGTAGGGTGATCGGCTGCAACAGACCCGACGCCTTGAGCGACGCTTCAAGGTCCGCCAGTTCCTCAGGGCGAAACTCCTTCCGCGGCTGAAACGGGTTTGCGCGGATGCGGTCGATCGGAATCTTCTGGACGCCCTGCTCCGGAGCGCCGGGGGCGGCGCGGGTCCCAGCTTCGGCGGCGGTGGCGCTCAACAAGGCGCTGAGACCCTTCCCCAGCCGCTTCGACCTATCGGGAGCGTTCATGAGCCGCTCCGACTGGACCGTACGCGCTTCGTCGGCTCGGTCCACGTGGCGTCGCCGTCATCGTGCTCTCCGACTGGGCGGGTGGCGGCCGCGATGTCGGCGCGCCGTTCCGCGGCGACGCGACTTCCCGTGCCCGTCGCAATAGCTGGCCCCCCACCATGGCGTTCGAGCAATTCGCGCGCGACGCTCATGTATGCCTGCGCCCCCACGGATGCAACATCATAGAGAACGATGGGCTTCCCGAACGACGGTGCCTCGGCGAGGCGCACGTTCCGAGGAATTACCGTCTCGAACACCTTGGGTCCGAAATACTCCCGGGCGTCCGCCGCCACCTGGCGGGAGAGGTTGAGGCGCGCGTCATACATGGTCAGGAGCACCCCGTCGATAGTGAGGTTTGCATTCACACCGCGCTGCACCAGATGCACGGTATTGAGCAACTGCGACAATCCTTCGAGCGCGTAGTACTCGCACTGCACCGGAATCAGCAGCGCATCGGCCGCAGCCAGCATGTTGACCGTGATAAGGCCAAGTGAAGGCGGGCAGTCGATCAGGACGTAATCGTACCGGTCGCGGATGGGGGCAAGTGCCGCCCGCATGATGCGCTCGCGCTCGCCCCGCGACACCATCTCCACTTCAGCGCCCGCGAGATCCGGCGTTGCCGGGAGCACATCGAGATGGGGGAACTGCACACCGCACTGCAGCGCCTCGTCGATCTGGGCGTCACCCGCGAGCACATCGTAGATCGACGAGCCCAGTCCATCCTTGTCGACCCCCACCCCGCTGGACGCATTCCCCTGCGGATCGGCATCGATCAGAAGCGTGCGACACTCGGCGAGCGCCAGCGAGGCGGCGAGGTTGACGGCCGTGGTCGTCTTGCCGACGCCGCCTTTCTGATTTGCGATCGCAATGATCCGGGCCACGGCTGAGGGGGGTTGAATGAACGGCACAATATAAGGCCGCGCGTCCCACTCGCCTGGTCGAAATCGCCCCGCCCGTTCGAATCGAAGCGCAAGCGCTCCCGCAAGGCGCCAATTCCCCTCCGCGCGCCCCCCCCACGGCCCCTCGGTGGTTCTCTGCGCGCCGCCCACTGTTTCACGTGAAACATCAACCAGACGCAAGCGTACTCAGCAATTTGGTCAATCGCGATGTTTCACGTGAAACATCATTCTCAGGTCCGGTCGCCAATAAAGCGAAGAACGGCGCGAACCGTGAAGTTCGCGCCGTTCCGTGTTCTGGTCTCGACATTGGAGGCAGCCGGGCGTGGTTACCGGCACTCGCGGGCAGGCGCCGGTGTGGGCGAGAAGGCCCAGCGCGCCGATACCATCGCTTCAACCGCCAGTTCGCCCTGCTGGATTGGCGTCGAGGCCTCCGCGGCATCCATGCGCATCATCGCGCCGGACGGTCGGGGCGGCATTCGCGTGTTTGAAGCCGACAGCTCGATCAACTGCCCCAGTGATCCGCCAGCAGCACGCGCCATCACCTGCGCATCTTCACACGCCCGCTGCACCGCGAGCTGCAGCGCCTCGCGACGCACTTCCTCGGCACGCGACGACATGAAGTCGAGGCTGCCAACCGAGTTGGCGCCGGCCTCGATCGCCGTGTCGATCAGCGTGCCAACTTTCGCGATGTCGCGCACGAGCACCTGCACCGCATTGCGCGCCACATACCCGACGATCCGCGGCTCCTGCGTCTGCGGGTTGAACTGGTAGTCAGGGTTCACCGAGTAGCCAGCGGTGGTGATATCACGCTCGGCGATGCCCGCCGCGCGCAGCGCGGCGATCACGCGCTGCTGAAGCGTGGCGTTCTCGCGAGAAGCCACGGACGCGGTCGCCCCGCGTGTCTCGACGGCGAACACCAGTTGGGCACGGTCCGGAGCCACGGATACCGAGCCGTGCCCCATCGCCGAGATTGCGGGCTGCACAGGAGTGGACGACATCGGGGCCTGGCCAGGGAGAAGAGCGGGCATCAGGAGCGCGGCGCCGAACGCCGCCGCCATGAGAATGGAACGCGCCGAGACGGAGGGGATCGCCGCCCGGGGACTCGACCTGGGTCGTGCAATTGACGAAGAATCACGCATGAGATGCTCCTGATGAATGTTGGCCGCCGGACGGACATCGGCAGCGCCCCCACCACGGCAAGAAACGTCGTGCCACGGAGCGGTAGGATAACGCGCGATATGTGCCGTGCCCCTGGCGCGGCGCCTTGGCTGCGGGGTGGGACGCTCCATCAGGGAGACGTTCGCCCGGGGCGAACATGCACAGCGTGTCTGCAAGCCGCCACATGGTTGGGCTACGTACCCAGATGCACGCTCGCCACGCTGCCTCGTGCCCGACGATGCTTCTCGACCTCGAGCACAAGGTTCTGCAGATCGTTCGGCGTGACCCCCGGGATACGCGCCGCCTGCGCCAGCGTCGACGGTTGCTGGAGCGCGAGCTTCTGACGAGCTTCGAATGACAGCGAGTGGAAGTCGATCCAGGGGAGATCGGGTGGAAGCCGAAAATCGCCCATCCGCTGCAGCCGATCCGCCGCCTGACGCTCCCGCTCAAAGTACCCGCCGTACTTGAGCTCCAGCTCGGCGGTGATCACCGCTTCGGCCGGCAGATCCGCGCCGACGTCCGCCGCTCGAAATAGTGTAGATAACGTAACTCCTTGCCGCTTAACGACTTCCGAAGCACGCTGGGCATGCGGAAGCGGCGCGCTGCCGAGGTCCGCGAAAAGCGTCGCGACCATCTCGGGGCGCACACTCGTCCGATCGGCCAGCTCACGTGCACTCCGTTCAGCCGCCAGTCGCTGCTCGGCGCGTTCGGACTCCCGGGCGTCGTATAACCCGACGGCCACGGCGAACGGGGCCAGACGGGCGAGCGCGTTGTCCTGCCTCACCGTCAGCCGGAATTCTGAGCGGGAGGTAAACAGCCGATATGGCTCGTCCACCCCGCGGCTCACCAGATCGTCGACCAGCACGCCGATGTACGACGTGTGCCGGCCGAGGACGAGCGGATCGCGGTCGAGCACGGCCAGGGCGGCGTTCGCGCCGGCGACGACCCCCTGCCCCGCCGCTTCCTCATAGCCCGTGGTCCCGTTGATCTGGCCGGCGAACCAGAGCCCCGGCATCGCGCGCACCTGGAGCGTCGCGTCGAGCTGCGTCGGCGGGTAATAGTCGTACTCGATCGCGTAGCCGGCGCGGGTCATCCGCGCCCGCTCGAGCCCCGGCACGCTGTGCAGCACCGCGAGCTGCACCGGCGCCGGCAGCGACGTCGACAGCCCGTTCACATACAGCTCGGCCGTCTCGTGCCCTTCCGGCTCGAGGAATAGCTGGTGACGATCGGCGTCGGGAAACTTGACGATCTTGTCCTCGACCGACGGGCAGTAGCGCGGGCCGCGGCTCTCGATCGCGCCGCCGTACATGGCTGATTCGCCAATGTGGGCGGCAATAATCGCCTTCCCCGGCGGCCCGAGATGCGTGATCCAGCAGGGAAGCTGTGCCGGATGCCTCGTGAGGCCTGACGACGCCTGACGACGCGGCGTGTCCCAGAAGTGCGACCAGGCATAGTCGAACTGGTCGATCTCGCTGTCCTGGCGCTCGAGCATCGAGACGTCGACCGAGCGCCCGTCGATGCGCGGCGGGGTACCCGTCTTGAACCGCGCCACTTCGAGGCCGACCGCCTCGAGCTGTTCGGCCAGATGCGTCGAGGCCGCGTCGCCCGCCCGCCCGCCACTGATGCGTGTCGTGGTGCCGATGTGGATGCGGCCGCGAAGGAAGGTGCCTGTAGTGATCACCACCGCCCGCGCCCCGAACCGTCGCCCTTCGAGCGTCTCGACGCCGGCGACCCGCCCGTCCGCGATGATCAGTCGGGCGACCGTGCCCTGCACCGTCTGCAGCCGCGGGTGCGCCTCGAGCAGCGTGCGCACGGCGCGTCGATAGAGGCCGCGATCGCACTGGGCCCGTGGCGCCCAGACGGCCGGCCCCTTCCCCCGGTTGAGCATCCGAAACTGCAGCGTCGCCAGATCGGTCGCGCGCCCCATGATCCCGCCGAGGGCGTCGACCTCGCGCACCACGGTGCCCTTGGCCACGCCACCGATCGCGGGATTGCACGACATCTGGCCGATCGTCTCGAGCGCGCTCGTGATCAGCCCGACGTCGCAGCCGAGTCGGGCCGCGGCGACGGCCGCCTCCGTTCCGGCGTGGCCAGCGCCGATGACGAGCACGTCGAAGGAATGTTCGAATGTGGGGAGCGATGCCATGCGTGAAAGGTAGCGCCCCCGGTCCACAGGGGGCCCAGTCCGCGCGGGCGCGAATTCGCACGGGCGCGAACAGCGAATGCGGCTGTCGGCGCCTCGTGCTACCGTGGACCGGTGCGACGGCGCGCCGGGGCGCGATCGCGGGCATCCGGGGGCGGGACGTCCGGCGCATCCGCGGCACGATCGAATCAGGAGGTCACGATGTACGGATCGACCAGCGACCCCACCGCTACACTCGTCGAACGCGAGCCGCGGGCGATCTATGCCCCGGCGGCCGGGGCGTTCGAACGGAGAGGCGAGGCATCGCTTCGCCTGCTCACGTTCACGACGCTCTATCCGAACGCTGCCCAGCCGATCCACGGTGTGTTCGTCGAGAACCGGCTGCGTCAGCTCGTGCACACCGGCGAGGCGCACGGAACAGTGATCGCCCCGGTGCCCTGGTTCCCCTCCGCGTCGCCGTACTTCGGGCCGTGGGCTCGGTATGCGTCGGTGCCGCGACGGGAGGAGCGGCATGGGATCGTCGTGCATCATCCCCGATTCGTGGCGCTCCCGCGCCTCGGGATGTTGCTGAATCCCGAGGCGATCTATCGTGCGGCGGCCGCGGCGCTCGCTCGCCTGCTCGATGTCGGCGAGCGGTTCGACGCCATCGATGCGCACTTCCTGCATCCCGATGGCGTCGCCGCGGTGCGACTCGGGCGGCGGTTCGGGCTGCCGGTGGTGCTGACGGCCCGCGGATCGGACACCAGCGTGCTGCCCCGCTACACGATTCCGCGCCGGCGGATCCAGCGGGCGATCGCCACTGCCGACGCGGTGGTCGCCGTGAGCATGGAGCTCAAGGGGGCGCTCGTCGCCCTCGGCGCCGAGGCAGACCGGGTGACCGTTCTCCGGAATGGAGTCGACCTGGCACTCTTCCGCCCGCCGGCCGATCGCGACGCGGCGCGGGTCGCGCTGGGACTGCACGGGCCGACGCTGGTTTCCGTCGGGATGTTGATCGAGCGCAAGGGACATCACCTGACGGTAGCGGCGCTGCGTGAGTTGCCGGACTACATACTGCTCATCGTCGGCGAAGGGCCGCAGCGGGCGCACGTCGCGGCACTGGCCGCCAGGCTCGGCGTGGCGGACCGCGTCCGCCTGATGGGCGCGGTGCCGCACGAGGAACTCCATCACGTCTATGGCGCCGCCGACGCGATGGTGCTCGCATCGAGTCGTGAGGGGTGGGCGAACGTTCTGCTGGAATCGATGGCGTGCGGAACGCCGGTGGTGGCCAGTCCGGCGTGGGGTACGCGTGAGGCGGTCGCGAGTCCGGCGGCCGGGATGGTGCTTGAAACCGTTACGCCTGGTACGATCGCGGACGGCGTGCGGCGGCTGCTCGCCTCACCTCCCGATCGCAGCGCGACCCGGCGATACGCGACGGCGTTCGGATGGGAGGAGACCACCGCCGGCCAGTCGGAGCTGTTCCGGCGAGTGGTGCGGGCGGGCGGCACCGCCGACGAAGGCGGCAACGCAAGACCGGCTGCTCCTGGCGGGTGACACGCGCGGACCGCCGCCACGCCGCAATGTCGCACCGGGCGGCGGATGGTTACCGTGACAGCTTCACCGCCCCACCTGACCTTCCTCCCCCCCCCGGCCGCCATGCCCATCGATCTTCCGCACACCTACTCGACGCTGCTGATCCGCCGAGAGGCGTTCGAACGCGCCGGCCTCACGCGCACTGCGTTCGACCAGCGGCTTGGACTGACGCCGGACGAGTTCCGCGTCGAGCGAGGACTGGTCGCAATCGGCCCGATACACGATCCGGAGGCGATGCAGCAGGTGCTCGACGAGCTGGAGGAGCAGGGACTCGTCTACTTCGACGATTACGTCGAGTTCAGCGGAAGTTGGCCGGCGTGGGTCCGGGTCTACGTGCTCGACGCGGAGTAGGACGCGGGCGTGGGGGCGGCCCGATGGTCCCACTCCTGGCGGATCGCCCGAACGCTCGCCGCAACACCGCTACGTGCGGCAACGAGTGTCGGCAGGTAGCGCGGCGTCCCAGTTCGGCGCGGCCGCCGTGAGTGAGGCCGCCGTATGCAAGGTGTAGGACGCGAGCACGCTCTCGACGGGCCACGCCAGCTCGACGGCGACCCAGGAGCGCGCGAGATCAGTTCCGCGTGGAATCCCAAGGTCCAGGCGCAGGGTCTCAGTGAATGCGCGAGTGGTGGTATCGAGCATCGACTCGTCGCGCGTGAGGCCGGCGATCGGCGCGAGACGCGCCGCGCGGCTTTCCGACGCGACCTGCCACTCGCCATCGCGCCCACACGTAGCGAGTCGTGCGCGGAGCATGAGATCCCAGGCTTCCGCCTCGCCCTGGTAGGTGCGCACGGCACCGGCCGGGAAGTCGAGATGGAGCCACCCATCGCGCACGACCGCCGACCCTTCGAGCCGGAGCTGGATTCCGTACACACTCGGCATCGAGCTCGCGCTGATCGGGACGACGGGTGACAGCGGCGCCGGGTTCGGGTCTGGCCGGCTGGCCGCACAGCCGACCGCGAGGAGAACACACGTGACGGGCACGAGCGCAATGGGTCGCGTCATGGATGGAGGGGCGGGTTCACCAGTGAGCGCCTCGACGAGGCGTCGTGCGGCAGGGATGCTCGTTCGGCACTCGCCACACGACAGCGCCCAACATGCGGCTCGGCGCAGGGGGGCCGCCAGGGGACGGCTACGGACGTGCGGGGGGCCTGTGGACATTCACGCCGAACTCCACGCAGCGCGTGTCGGCGATTGGCGCGGAGTTCAGCGGTATGGACTCCCGAGCCCGTCAGCCCGTTGAGAAGCCATACCTCACGACGTGGTAGCTAGTCGGACACCTCACGACGCCTGGATCGCTCCGACGGCACCGTGCCGGCCGTGATCGGAACCCGTGACGGAGGTGGCATGGGACGCAGGAGCCCATGCCACCCGCACTCGTAGCACCAGCTCGTGCGCAGCCAGGGGATGATCCGGTTCCACCCCTTCGACTGGACGCGCAGCGTGTGCGCGTCACACAGGGGGCACCGATCGCCTTCCGGGAGGATCCAGAAGAAGACGATCGTCGCGACGATGATCCGCACGATGAACATCCCGCCGAAAAAACCGATGAAGATCACCGCATCCCACCACATCTGCTCCTCCCGCGCGCGGTGCTGATGCCCTGCTGCCGGGATGATGCCGCCTCAGGCGCGCATCACTCCCCCGTGCGGCCTTCCAGGTGCTGACGGAACCAGGCGATCGTGCGCGGCCACGCCTGACGCGTCGCGGCCATGTTCGCGCCGTCCTGCCCGGTCTGGGCGCGCAGGAAACCGTGCCCCGCGCCCGCGTAGATCTCGGTCTCGAAGGTGCGGCCGAGCGCCTGGAGCGCCGAATCAGCGGGGGCGATGGTGGCGTTCACCCGCGCGTCGTTCTCGCCGTAGAGGCCGAGCACCGGTGCCCGAACCGTCGACAGGGCAGCCGTCGCCGGCGAGCTGCCGTAGTAGACCACCGAGGCGCCGAGGTTGGGCGCGTCCACGGCGTGGGCGAACGAGGTCGAGCCACCCCAGCAGAAGCCGACGATCCCGTACCGGTCGGCGGCGGCTGGCAGCGCCATCCCCCACTGCGCGAGCGCGCCGAGCTGCCGTTGCACGTCGGCCGGCTGCAGGTTGCGAATGGCGGCGCGGGCCGCGTCGGGATCCGGGTTCTCGGGGGCGCCGGGAAGGTTGGCCGCGGTCATCAGGTCGGGCGCGATGGCAATGAAGCCGTCGGCGGCGAGCTGGTCGGCGACCGAGCGAATCCAGGGCGAGAGGCCGAAGATCTCATGCACGACGAGGATCACCGGCGCCTGCTGCGACCGCTCGGGATAGACGACCCAGGCGCGGATGCTGTCGGTTCCGTCGGGACGCGTCGGGATCGTCACCCACTCGGCGTGCCGGGGCGACGAGGCGAGCTGAGCCATCGCATCGTCGGCGCCGGGCGGCAGGCCGTCCGTCGCCTGCATCGGCTCACCGCCCTGCGTCACCGGGGCCGAGGCGTCGGCGGACCCACCGGCGCTCGCGTTCGAGGAGCGGGTGGTGGCACCGGAGCCGCACGCGACCAGCGCGCCGGCAGCGAACAACAGGGCACTCGCGCGCATGGGCGCGAACGAGGACTGGAAGGCGAGAGGCATGATGGTGAACCGAGGGCGACAGGCGGCAGATGTCCGCGGGCAAACCGGACGGAGGATCGAACGAGTGGAACCACGAGTTTGATCCCGCAAGTCCCGTCCCCACGCGATGGTCGCGTTCACCTTCTGCCGCTCGCACGCGGCGACCGGCTCAGGTTGCCGGCGACCAGACGCCGCCACTCCGACGAGTGGGAGGCACCGCGGGCGCGGCCGCCAGTTGTGCCGCCAGTTGTGCCGCCAGTTGTGCCGCCAGGAAGGTCGTGACCCGATCCTCGGCGTAGTAGGTCGGGCGCCACGGCGCGCCGCCGACGAAGCCGACATGGCCGCCGCGCTGAACGAAATCGAGCGTCAGCGCGGCATTCTCGCGGGCGAGCTCGCGCACTTCATCGAGCACGGCCGGCGGGAGGAACGGGTCGTCCACGGCGCTGACGAGGAGCGTCGGGACGCGGATGCCGCCCAGGTAGTGCAGCGACGACGACCGGGTGTAATAGTCGTCGGCGTCCGCGAAGCCGTGCACGGGCGCGGTGACCGCGTCGTCGAAGGCCCACAGCGACTCGGCCGCGGTCAGGCGGGCCGGATCGAAGATGCCGGGGTAGCGCTCGTGCTTCGCGAGCGCCTTCCCGCGCAGCGACCGAAGGAAGTGGCGCTCGTAGAAGCGGGCGAAGCCGCGGGAGATGTAACGCGAGCCGCGACCGAGGTCGTAGGGAACGCTGACGGTCGCGGCGGCCGCGATGGGCGCGGGAAGGTCGTGGCCGCGTTCGCCGAGGAGCTTGAGCAGGACGTTCCCGCCGAGGGAGACGCCGGTGGCCAGGATCGGCCGGTCCGGCGCCTCGCGATGCAACCGTTCGAGCACGAACGCGGCGTCGCTGGTCTCGCCCGAGTGATAGAGCCGCGCCTGCCGGTTGGGCTCGTCGCCGCACGATCGGAAGATCAGCAGGTCCATCGCCCACCCGCGCCGCGCCGCCTGATCGAACAGTCCCCAGACGTAGTGCGAGCGCATTCCGCCCTCGAGCCCGTGCAGCAGCACGAGCCGCGGCGCGTCGGGCGCGCCCGCTGGGGCGTCGAGCCGAACGAGGTCGAGGAAGTCGTCGTCGGGAGTGTCCCACCGCTCGCGGCGCAGCGGCAGCTCGCTCGGCTTGCGGAAGAACTTCCCCCAGAGCGTCGGGAGATGGGGGCCGGGTAACCACCAGGCGGGGCGAAAGGCGGGGGTGGACATGCTCGAAGAGTAACGGCCTCGTGAAGATCACTCCCGAGGTCGTTAGATTTCCGCGGCTATGGAAGTTCAGATCTTCGGCACCCGGAAATCCGCCGAAACGCGAAAGGCGCAGCGATTCTTCGCGGAACGGCGGGTGAAGGTGCATTTCGTCGATCTCATGCAGCGGGCGGCCTCCCCGGGAGAGCTGCGCCGCTTCGTGGAGCGCTTCGGCGCGGACGCCCTGCTCGATCGCGAGGGAAAGCGATTCGCCGAGCTGGGCCTGCGCACGGCGCTCTACTCGGACCAGCGGTGGGTGGAGCGGATGGCGGATGATCCGCTGCTGCTGCGCCAGCCGCTGGTGCGCTACGGGCAGCGGCTGACCGTGGGCGTTGATGAAGCCACCTGGAGCCGCTGGATCGAGGAGAAGAAATGACGCAGTTGTCCATGTCCGGCATCGCGGTGGAGTTCGGGGCGACGCCCATCCTGCGTGACGTCTCGGTGACGATCGCCGCGGGAGAGAAGTGGGGGGTCGTCGGCCGGAACGGGAGCGGCAAGACGACGCTCTTCCGACTCATCACGGGCACCCAGGCGCCGACGCGCGGATCGGTGTCGCGTGTCCCTGGGCTCCGCGTGACGCTGCTCGAGCAGCACCGCGACCTTGGCGACGCCAAGACCGTCTGGGAGGCGGTCGCCGGCGCGTTCGGCGAGCTGCGCGCGCTCGAGCGCAAGCTCGCCGCACAGGCCACGCGCATGGGCGAGCTCGGCGCCGACGCGCCCGAGTCGTTGATGGAAGCCTACGGGCACGACCTCGAGCGGTTCGAGCGCGAGGGCGGCTACACGATGGAGTCGCGCATCGATGCGGCGTTGTCGGGGCTGGGATTCGACCCTGAACAGGCACGAACGCGTCCATTATCGGCGCTCTCGGGCGGTGAGCGCGGACGGCTCGGCCTGGCGCGCCAGCTCGTCACCCCGGCCGACATCCTGCTCCTCGACGAACCCACCAACCATCTCGACCTCGAGACGACGCGCTGGCTCGAGCGCTATCTGCGGGATTCCGACCGGACGATCCTGCTGATCAGCCATGACCGCGCCTTCCTGGCCAACGTCGCCGACCACGTGCTGCACGTGGAGGCCGGCACCGCGGTAGCGTACTCGTGCGGCTACGAGGCGTTCGTGCAACTGCGCATCGAGCGGCGCATGGCGCTGCAGCGCAGCGTGGACAAGCAGAACAAGGTCGTCGCCAAGGAAGAGGACTACGTGCGGCGCAACCTCGCCGGCGTCAACAGTCGTCAGGCAAAGGGGCGGCGGAAGCGGCTCGTGCGGCTACCGCGGCTCAGTCCCCCGCCCTCCGAGGAAGATTCGATGGCATTGCGCCTCGACAACTTCGATCGTGGCGGCGACCAGGTGCTGGTGACCCAGAAGTTGAAGGTTGCGATGGGCGAGAACGTGCTGCTGCGCGATTTCACGGGGCTCATCTCGCGGGGTGAGCGCATCGCCCTCGTCGGCCCGAACGGCACCGGCAAGTCGACGCTGCTGCGCACGCTCCTGGGCGAGCATCCGCCGGCCGAGGGGATCGCGCGCGTCGGGAGCGGGATCATGCCGTCGTACTATCGGCAGGATCTGGCGGGCGTGCCGATGGGACGCGCGCTGTACGACATCATTCAGGATCTGCGTCCGCTCTGGAATCGCGGGCAGATCCAGAGCCATCTCGCGCGATTCGGTTTTCCCGGAGACGAAGTGCAGCGAACGGCCGACACGTTGTCGGGCGGCGAGCGAGCGCGGGTCGCGCTAGCGCAGATGGTGCTCGCGCGGGCCAATTTCCTCGTGCTCGACGAGCCGACGAACCATCTCGATGTCGAGTCGATCGAGGCGCTCGAGGATGCGCTGGACGCCTATGGCGGCACGGTGCTGCTGGTCAGCCACGATCGCGCGCTGCTGCGGAGCGTCGGTGATCGCGTCTGGTCGTTGGAAGACGGCCGAATCGAGGACTTTCCCGGATCATTCGAAGAGTGGGAGGTGCAGCGCGCCGGGCGTGAGCGGGCCGTCCGCGAGGCGACGCAGGCCGCCGGCGCGGCGAAGCGCGATCAGGCACGACAGAAGACCGAGCGCCGCGATACCGGGTCGAGCGATGCGAAGCGAGCGATCCGCGATGCGCGACGCGCGGTGGAATCGGCCGAACGGACGGTCGTCGAACGCGAGGCGAAGGTCGCCGAGCTGACGGCCGCCCTCGAAGACCCGTCGCTGTACACGGCGGCCGACGGCGCGCGCCGGTCGGCCGGGTTGGGCAGCAAGCTGGCCCAGGCCCGCGCCTCGCTCGACGCCGCGCTCGCGGCCTGGGCCGACGCGGAAGAGCGAGCCTCGGCGCTGGTCGGCAACGCCGACTGACGCTTTCTTTCCCTCGGCGGCGGCATCTCTGCTGCCGGTGCGCTGCTCCCATTGCTCCTGTTCGACCCGGCCGCGACCGCTCGTTCCCCTGAGCGCAGCCGTATATCGCCTCACTCGCCGTTCGCATGCTTCTGCTCTGGATCGGCTTCGTCACCTTCGTTCTGCTGCTGCTGGCGCTCGACCTTGGCGTGTTCCATCGCGAAGCCCACGCGGTCTCGGTAAAGGAAGCGTTCGCCTGGACCGGGATCTGGGTGACCGTCGCATTGTGCTTCAGCGGGTTCGTCTACTACGCCTACGATCGCAACCTCGCCGGGCTGGGGCTGACGCCTGACGCGATCGATGGGGCGGTGAACACGGGGAAGCTGGCGTTCGCGAAATACCTCACGGGGTACGTGATCGAGTGGTCGCTGAGCGTCGACAACGTGTTCGTCATCGCGATGATCTTCAGCTTCCTGCGCATCCCGGCGCAGTATCAACATCGCGTGCTGTTCTGGGGGATCGTCGGCGCACTCGTCATGCGCGGCGTGATGATCGGCATCGGCGCGCAGCTCGTGCAGCGCTACCACTGGATCCTCTACGTGTTCGGGGCGTTCCTGATCATCACGGCGATCCGGATGGCGTTCTCGAGCAGCGAGCACGAGGATCCGGGCCAGGGCATCGTGCTGCGCACGATCCGCCGCATCTTTCCGGTGACGTCGCAGTACTACGGCCAGCAGTTCTTCGCGATGGAGAACGGCGTGCGCGTGATGACGCCGCTGGCGGTCGCGCTCGTCCTGGTGGAGACGACGGATCTGATTTTCGCCGTGGACTCGATCCCGGCGATCTTCGCGATCACGGCCGACCCGTTCCTCGTCGCGACGAGCAACGCGTTCGCGATCCTCGGCCTGCGCTCGTTGTACTTCGCCCTGGCCGGCGCAATCACGGCGTTCGCCTACCTCAAGTACTCGCTGGCGGCGATCCTCGCGCTCGTCGGCGGGAAGATGCTGGCGGCCGAGTGGTTGAAGGAGACGGTGGGTCCGAACTTCAACTACTACCTGTTGATGATGGTGGCGCTGATTCTCGTGGCCGGCGTGGTGGCGTCGCTGATCAAGAAGCGGCGGGACGATGCGCGCGGGATCGATCCGATCATCCCGTCGGAGCTGGGCGACGTGCCGGCGTCGGAAGTGCCAGGAGATAGGAGCTAGTAGACAGAAGACAGAAGACAGAAGGGCGGGGGGCCGGTGACAGGGGGTGGGTGCTGGGCGTCAGCAAGTGTCCACGGCGGGCGTTGGATCATCGTAGCCTTTTCATGACTGACATGTCCGATCGGCAGGCCCCGGGGGATGCGGTAGCGGTTACCGACGCGAGCGCGCAGGACGCTCCGGGGCGCCCCAGTGCGCCGGTGAATGGGGATCTGCTCCGCCCCTACCTGATTCCCTATCTCGCCTACGTCGGCATCGCGACGCTGGCATCCGACCTCTCGCGCGTGACGGATTACGCGCTGCGGATCGTGGTGACGACGGCGCTATTGGTCTTCCTCTGGAAGCGCTACCAGCCGATCACCGGACCGCGCCCGGTTGCGCAATCGGTGATGGTCGGCATCGGTGCGGGGCTGGTGGGCGTGCTGCTCTGGATCGGGCTGCTGATCCCGTTTCAGGATCCAGCCGAGGGGACGGCGTTCACCGCTCCGGCGTTCGCGCTCCGCCTCGCCGCCGCGTCGCTGGTGGTCCCGTTCATCGAGGAGCTGCTTTTCCGCGGCTACATCCTCGGTGTGCTGACGCAGTGGGAAGCCGCGCGGAAGGCCGGCGCCAAGCGACCGTTCAGCGTCGCCCTGGACAAGAAGTCGGTGCACGACATCACGCCGGGCGCATGGACGTGGATCGCGGTGATCGTCTCGTC
>JBBQHX010000060.1:0-16015 GCA_038324385.1 Gemmatimonadales bacterium
CAACCGGGGCAACACCTTCATCTCCTACTACACCTACGGCGCCGGCCTCGGCCTCGCGCTGGACCTCGGGCTGCGCCGGCTCGGCGCACAGCGCGGCGATACCACGCTCACGCTCGATCGGTTCATGCGGGAGCTCTGGCGCGTGCACGGCAAGCCCGAGCGCCCCTACACGCTCACCGATGCCCGCGCCGCGCTGGGCCGCGTGGCAGCGGACACGGCGTTCGCGAATGGCTTCTTCCGCCGGCACATCACGGGTCGTGAGGCGCCGGACTATGCCGGGCTGTTGGCCGATGTCGGCGTCGTCGTACGGCCAGCCGCGCCCGGACGCGCCTGGCTCGGCGACGTGGCGATGGAGGAACGTGGCGGCAACCTGTACGTCCAGAGCGGCACGCTGGTCGGCCAGCCGATTTACGAGGCCGGCGCCAACCGCGGCGACCGCCTCGTGACGCTCGACGGCCGCGCCCTGACGAGTCGCGCCGACGTCGCGTCGGTCCTCGAATCCCGTCGTCCGGGCGACACCGTGCCGCTGGTGTTCGAGAGCCGCGGTCGCCGGATCCAGACCACCATCACCCTGCGCGAGAGCCCGGCCGTCGAGACGGTGCTGGCCGAGGAGGCGGGGCAGACGCCTGACGCCGCGACGCTCGCTCGGCGCGCTCGCTGGTTGGCCCCGCGCGCGCGGTAGCCGCGCGAGCCTGACGACGATGCCAGCTCACTGCTGCGTCGCGATCCACCAACTGTTGCCCGCCGGGTCGCGAACACCGCCGCGGCGGTCGGGATCGTCAGTCTTGCGGACGGGGCGCTGCAGCGACGCACCACCCGCGGCGAGCGCGCGTTCGTACACCGCGTCGACGTCCTCCACGTACACGTGGACCGACGAGGGCACCGAGGGCCAGTCGCCGCCCGCCTCGCCCATCATGACCACCGAATCTTCGATCCGCACCTCGGCGTGCATGATCGAACCGTCGTCGTGCTCGAAGACGCGCAGTCGCGACGCGCCGAACGCGCGCTCGAGAAAGTCGATCACCTCGCGCACGCCCGTCACGATCAGATAGGGCGAGACGCTCGGATAGCCATCGGGTTTCCAGTGAAGGCTCATGACGGTCTCCGGCCTCGCGGGCGGTTGTGGGTCAGGTGGTCGCACTGCCTAGCGAACGATCGATTCCGTCACCAGCCTCATGAATTCGTCGATCTTCCGCGTATCGGTCCAGCGGATGACGGCGACCATGTCATGCTCCGGATCGATCCAGATCACGTTGCCGCCGGCGCCCAGCGCGAAGACGCTTGACTCCGATGCACCGGTGTACTGCGCGTCGCCGGTGTTGAGCCACCAGAGCAGCCCGTAGACGGGGCGGATGGGGGTCGGCGTCCATGCCTCACGCAGCCACGCCTCGGATACGAGTTGTTGGTTGCCCCAGCGGCCGCGGCGCGCCATCAACAGGCCGAACCGCGCGTGATCGCGCGTCGTCGCCCAGAAGCCGCCGCCCCAGTGGCTTCCTCCGCTCACCGACTGCACCTGCTGGCCGTTCAGATCGAGGAACGACGTGCGATAGCCGAGCCACCGCCAGCTGTCGCTCGCTCCGATCGGCTCCATGATCGTTTCGCGCAACACGTCAGGCAGCGGACGCTCGAAGCGACGGAGCAGCGCCAGCGCGGTTCGGTTCACGCGCGTGTCGTTGTACTCCCAGAAGGTGCCCGGTGTCTCGAGCGTGCGGTCGTAGCCGCGGCGTCGGTCGGCGCGGTCGGGCTTGCCCCACAGCTCGCCTTCCCACTCGCTGGTCTGGTTGAGCAGCATCCGCCAGGTGATCGGCGCGTTGTGCGGGCTGTCGAATCCACCGTCGCGCACCGTCGTCCCCACCGGCTCGTCGAGGCGTAGCAGCCCGCGGTCATAGGCGATGCCAGCGACCGTCGACAGATAGCTCTTGGCCACGCTGAACGTCATGTCGACCTTCCGCGTGTCGCCCCACTCCGCGACGATGTAGCCATGGCGGAGGATGACGCCGTTCTGCCCACCGCGATCGAGCGTCTCGCCCAACACTTCGGGATACGGCTCACGGGCCGTGTTCTGGCGCACCTGCGCCGCCATGTCGGTGAGCCAGCCGATCTCGCTCGCCTGCGCGAACGCGATGGCCGCGGCCAACTTCGTCGAGTCCATCCCCGCCTCGGCGGGGCGCATCGTCGCCCACGCGTCACCGCGCGGCGGCACGTAGGGCGCGACCGCGGTGGTGCGCAGCGGCTCGGCGGCCGCGCTCGGACTGGCGACGTCGCTCGTTGCCTGACGAGGCGCGCACGCGGCCGAGACGAACAGCAACGCCGCGACGAGCGAGGTCGCCGGCCGGGTGATCGGGGAGAGAAGGCGAACCATCATGCAACTCCGTCAGACGCTGGGTGGGTGCGAATCGGGGACGGACGCCGATTATCTGGCGCCGCGCCGCGCACCGAAAGATGCCTCGTGGGGGCTCAGGGCGCGAGCGACGCTCCACAGTGCTTGCAGTGCGCCGCATCCATCTCGTGCCCCGCTCGACTACAGGTCGGGCAGGTCACGCGGCTGTGCTCGCGGACGGCGTTGCTCAACTCCACCGTCACGATCCCCGTCGGCACGGCGATGATGCCGTAGCCGATGATCATCACCAGCGACGCGAGCGCACGCCCCGTTGCCGTCGCCGGCGCGAGGTCGCCGTAGCCGACCGTGCTCAACGTCACGATCGCCCAGTAGATGCTCAACGGAATGCTCGTGAATCCGCGCGTCGGTCCCTCGATCATGTACATCAGCGCGCCGATGATCGTGACCAGCGTCAGCACGGTGAGCAGGAAGACGAGGATCTTGTGCCGACTCGCCATCAGCGCCCGCGCGAGCACCCGCGATTCGCCGAGGTAGGTCGCGAGCTTGAGGATGCGGAAGATCCGCAGCACGCGAAGAATCCGTACCACCAGCAGGAATCGCCCACCCGGAAAGATCAGCCCGATGTAGGTCGGGAGCACCGCCAGCAGATCGACCACGCCATAGAAACTCCGCGCATAGCGCGCCGATCCGCGGGCGACGGTCAGGCGCACGATGTACTCGACCGTGAACAGGATCGTGAAGATCCACTCGGCGGTGAACAGCGCGCGGGCGACGCGTGGCGGGATTCCCGGCATCGAGTCGATCACCACCGCGACCACGCTGGCGAGGATCAGCACGATCAGGACGATGTCGAAGACGCGTCCCGCCGGCGTGTCCGCCTCGAAGATGATGTGGTACCACCGATCCTTCAGCCCGCGGACGGGGGGCGGCGGGGCGGGGCGGGGGTCGCTCGGCGCGGAGGGCATGCGAGGCTCGGTGCTCGGGATGCGAGGAGTGTCCGCCATCGCCGGCGCGAGGGCAAGGGCCTTGTGGAGGCGATGAGGCGGCGTACGTTCGCGTGAGGCGACCCCACAATCCGAGGTTCCCCGTCCATGATCCGATCAGACGTTGCCCTTCGTGCCGCGTTCGGGCCGCTCGCCCTCGCCGGTACCGTGCTGGTCGCTGCCTGCGCCGGTGAACGCCCAGTTGCCGACAATGCGGCCGTCTCCCAGTACGAACTGGTCGAGGTGGCGACGATCGGCGGCGCGGTCGACGAGGGACCCGACGCGTTCGGCCGGGTCGCCGGCATCGCCTTCGTGACGGGTGGGCGGGTCGCGGTACTCGACAATGCCTACCACGAGGTGCGGCTGTTCGACGACAGCGGCCGCTTTCTCAGCCGCGCCGGGCGCGAAGGGAGCGGGCCCGGTGAGATGCGAGGTGCCTTCGGCCTCGGGGTCGCGCCCGACGGCGTGCTCTGGGTGCGTGACAACAGCAACGGGCGCTACGTGCGGTTCGCCGTGGACGGTGATTCGCTCCGTAGCGTCGCCGAGTTCAACCTCGGCGAAGGGGCTCAAGGGCCCGGGATTTCTCCGAGCTTCGATGCCAGCGGGCGCCTGATCCACCTCGGGCTCGCGGCTGACTCGGCGACGGGGGGAGCAACTCTCACCCGCTTCACCTATCGGGTGGACGAACCAGTCCCAGTCGGGCGGGTCACGATCTCCGAACCTCCGCCCGACAGCATCGGGCAGTTCCCCGTTCTGGTCGGCGAGGGCGTGACGCGTTTTTTCTACCAGCCGTTCGCCCCGACCTTCCTGCATGCTCATGCGGACGGCGGCCACTGGGCCCGCTCGGTGAGCAGCACGGCCACAGTGGAGCGCTACGACGCGGCGGGAACGTTGCTCCATCGGGTGACCGTCGCCCCCGACCGCGTGTCGCTCTCGCCGGGGGAGCAGGCCCGCGCGGATTCGAGCCTCGCCCGTGATCGCCGGGCAGCCGGCCGTGACCTCCCGTTCACCGTTCCGGCGACCAAACCGCTGCTGCGCGCGATCCACTTCGACGCCGCCGGTCGGCTCTGGATCGAACACAGCGTTCCCGAAGGCGCCGCGCGCATCGCCGACATCTTCGACTCGACCGGTGCGCCCCATGGTCGCGTCTCCTGGCTGGCGGCGATCGATCTGCGCCTGGGCACGCTTGGGGATACCCTCGTCGCCGGCGTCGCCCGCGATGAACTCGACATCCAGCGCGTGGTGCTGCTGCGCCTGCAGCCTGCCGCCGCTCCCGCACCGGCGCCCACGCCGCCGCCGCCCTGATGGGAGGGCCCTAAAAGAAAACACTTGACATATTCGTGCTGCCAATACGTATTGGCGCCATGCAAATACGCATTGGCAGATGACGGCAGGCCAAACTGGACGGCGCGTCACCACGCGCGACGTCGCGGCGCGGGCTGGGGTTTCGCAGCCGACTGTCTCGATGGTACTGAGCCGGAACCCGACCGCGCGGGTTGCCCCGGAGACCCAGGCGCGGGTGCTGCAGGCGGCCGAGGAGCTGGGATACCGCCCCAACGTCCTCGCCCGCGGGCTCGCCCAGCGGCGGTCGTTCGCGCTCGGCATCGTCGTCCCGGAGCTCCGGAATCCGTTCTTCATCGATGTGATCAGCGGCGCCGAGCGGGTGGCCGCCGAACAGCAGTACGCCGTGCTGCTCTCCGAGACCGGCGGGCGCTCCCCGCTCGCCCACCTCGAGGCGCTGCAGGGGCGGCAGATCGACGGGATCATCATCGACGCCGCCAGCGCCGCGGCGGTGCCGACCAGCGCGCTCGCGGGGACGCACGTCGTCCTGATCGACGAGCCGTCGCAGCGGTGGCCGGGCGTCGCCAGCGATGCGGCCGCGGCCGGACGGCAGGCGGCCGAGCATCTGCTCGCCCTCGGCCACCGCGAAATCGCCTTCATCGGGCCGGCGGACGACGTCCACGGTGTCCGCCTGCGCGAGCGCGGATTCATCCAGACGCTGCGCGCCGCGGGCGTCGGGCTCCCGTCGGAGTGGCTTCGCCGGACGCCGGGCACCGCCGCGGGGGGACACGAGGCGATGCGCCTTCTGCTGACGCGGACCCGTCGCCCGACGGCCGTGTTCTGCGCCAATGACCTCTGTGCGCTGGGCGCACTCAAGGCGTGCGCGGCCAGCGGCGTGGCGGTGCCGCGCGACCTGTCCGTCGTCGGCTGCGACGACATCGAGATGGCGCGCCTCGTCACCCCCGAACTCACCACCGTCGCCGTGCCGGCGCGAGAGCTGGGCGCCCGGGCGGCGCGCCTGCTCCTCCGCACCCTCGCGGGCACCGAGCCGGACACGCGGCCTGCCCGCCTGCTCGCGGTGCGGCTGATCGCCCGCGGCACGAGCGGCCCGGTGCCCCCCAGTCGGAGCCTCACGTGACCGCGCCAGCCGCCGGCCGCGCCGCGCCCGCCGCCCGCCGTCATGCCGTGATCACCGGCACCGGCTCGTACGTCCCGCCGCGGGTGGTGACCAACGCCGAGCTCTCGGCGCAGCTCGGCGTGGACATCGACGAGTTCGTGCGCGGAACGCTCGGGATCGCCGAACGGCACTGGTGCGGCCCCGACGAGTCCACGGCCGATCTCGCGGTGGCCGCCGCCGAACGCGCGCTGGCCGCCGCCGGCCGCACCGCGGGCGATGTCGACCTTGTGATCGTCGCCACCGATACCCCCGAGTACATCTCGCCCGCCACCAGCTCGGTCGTCCAGGGACGCCTTGGCGCCCACCGCGCCGGCACCTTCGACATCAACGCCGGGTGCGCCGGCTTCGCCACCGCGCTCGACGTCGCATCGAAGTACGTGCAGGGCGACGAGCGCTACGCATGCGTGCTGGTGATCGGCGCGTACGTGATGTCGCGCTATCTGGATCTGCACGACAAGAAGACGGTGACGATCTTCGCTGATGGCGCGGGCGCCGCGGTGCTGGAAGCGAGTGCGCAACCGGGCGTGCTCGCCTCGGAGCTCTACGCCGACGGCACGCTCGAGGCGGGGATGGGCGTGTTTGCGGGCGGCACCGCCGAACCGATCACCGAGCCGGTGCTGCGCGACGGGCAGCGCACGCGGCTGCGCTTCGTGCAGAAGTATCCGGCGTCGGTCAACGAGGACGGGTGGCCGCGGATCGCGCGATCGGTGCTGGCGCGCGCCGGCCGCACTCCCGCCGATGTCGACCTCTGGCTCTGGACCCAGGTCAACCGGTCGACGATCTGTGCCGTGATGCAGACGCTCGACGTTCCGGTCGAACGTGCGCACATGGTGATGGGGAAGTGGGGCTACACCGGTTCGGCCTGCCTCCCGATGGCGCTCGACGACGCGGTGCACGCGGGGCGCCTCCGCGACGGCGATCTCGTGCTGTTCACCGGCTCCGGCGCGGGGCTGGCGATGGCGTCGGTCGCGCTGGAGTGGCGGTCGAGCGAGAGGCCGTCGAACGGGCCGCGTCAGGCAGCCGCGGACAAACCGATAGCGGGAGCCGCGGCCGATGCGTGAGACGATTCTCGAGCGGTTCGCCGCCCAGGTCGCCGAACGCGGCGACGCCGTCGCACTGCGCGCGGTGATCGAGGGCGGGAGCGCCGCCGACTCCACGCTCACCTGGCGGGAATGGTCAGACGCCTCGGCTCGGGTGGCGGCCGCGCTGGTGGCGGCGGGGATTGCGCCGGGCGAGCGCGTCGCGATTCTTGCGGGGAACGGCTACCTCTGGCCGATCGCCGACCTCGGGGTGCTCGCCGCCGGCATCGTGAGCGTCGGCATCTACCCGACGAGCGCGCCGGCACAACTGCGCGACCTGCTGGTCGACGTCGGCGCGACGGCAGTGATCGTCGACCGTGCGGCGCTCCTCGAGCGGATCCTCGCCATCGCCGACGGGGTGCCGTCGCTGCGCTTCGTCGTGTGCGAGGAGCGGACGACGCTGCCTGACGCGCGCGACGTCGACGCGGCGGCACGTCTCCCCGTCGTCGGGTGGGCCGACTGGCTGGCCGGTGGCGACGCGGCGCTTCGCACCGAGGCCGTGCAGTGCGAACTGGCGGAGCGGCAGCGCGCGATCGCCCCCGATTCGCTGGCGGTGTTGATCCACACGTCGGGATCGACCGGCGTGCCCAAGGCGGCGTGCATCCCGCACCGCTACCTCCTCGCTTCGGCCGAGTCGGTCCGGACCACACTCGGCCTGACGCCTGACGACACAACGCTCTCCTTCCTCCCCTTCTCGCACGCGGGCGAACGGGTCTTCGGGCTCGCGGTGCGCGTGCACTGCGGGATGACGGCGACGCTCGTGGAGGATCACGGTCGCGTGTGGCAGACGGCGGCCCGGGTGGCACCGTCGCTGTTCGGCGGACTGCCGCGCTTCTACGAGAAGGCCGCCGCGCAGCTCCGAGCAGCACGCGACGCGGCCGAGCCTGACGAGCAGCGGCGTTGGGACCGCGCCGAGCTGCTGGGGCGGGAGCGGTCGCGGCTGCGGCGAGCGAGCATGGACGTGCCCGACGCCATCGAGCGGGAGTGGGCGGCGTGCGTGGCGCCGGCGCAGGAGCGTGTCCGTGCGCTCTTCGGCGGCGGCCTGCGTCACGCCACCTCCGGCGGGGCAATGCTCCCTCCGGCCATCAGCGAGTATCTCGATGCGTTCGGCGTGACGGTGCTCGGCGCCTATGGCATGACCGAGCAGCTATGCGTCGCCTTCAACCGTCCCGCGCGCTACGCATTCGACGGCGTGGGGCCGCTAATGGACGGCGCCGAGGCGCGGGTGGCTGACGACGGCGAGCTGCTCGTCAGGCGCGGTCCGCTCACCTTCGCCGGCTACTTCGGGCGCCCCGCCGAAACTGCGCTCGCCTTCACCGCCGACGGCGAATGGCTCCGCACGGGCGATCTCGCCCGCCTCGACGGCGACGGCGTGCTGCGCATCGTCGGGCGGAGCAAGGAGCTGATCGCACTCTCGAACGGAAAGAAGATCGTCCCCGGTCCGATCGAGATGCGCCTGTCGGAGGACGGCTGGGTCGCGCATGCGATGCTGGTCGGGGAGGGGCGGCACTACGTCGGCGCCCTGCTCGCGCTCGACCGGGCACACGTGGAAGCGTGGGCCGCCAGCGAGCACCTGGGCGTGGACTATCCCGACCTGTTGCTCCATCCGACGGTGCACGCGCGTGTGCAGCAGCTCGTCGATCGCGTGAACGTCGACCTGTCGCGCCCCGAGCAGGTGAAGCGGTTCGCGCTGATCGCAGGCGAGTTCACGGTCGAGGGGGGCGAGCTCACCCCCACGCTCAAGCTTCGCCGCGGCGCGCTGGCCGAACGGTTCGCGGCGGAGTGCCTGACGCTGTACGACGCACCCACAGAGGGATCGACATGACCAGACAGCTCGCGCTCGCCTCGATCGTCGCCGCCACGGTGGTGATCGCCCTTTGCTACGCATCAGCCTTCGCTCCGGGTGGTGCGCCGACGTGGATCGCGTGGCCGTTCATGATCGCGACCTCGCTCACCCTCGTCGCCGCGATGACGCTGGGTGCGGTACGGCGCGGCACGTCGCTCGGCCCGCTGGCGATCCCGTTCGCGCTGACGCTGCTGATCCTCGTCGGCGGCTTTGGTCTGGCACTCATGCAGCCCGTGCCAACCGTCGAGAGCCGGCTCTGGTTCGGGCTGCCGGCTGGAGCGGCGCTGGTGCTATACGGTGTCGGCCTCCTGCCGGTGCTGATCCTTCCGCTCGCCTACGCGTTGACCTTCGACCGCTACACGCTGAGCATCGACGATCTCGATCGCGTCAGGCGCCAGGTGGCCGAACTGCAGGCGGTGGAGGGCGCGGTGCGGCCCGGCGTGGCGAGCCACGGCCCCGTCGCCGTGGTGCCGCCCCTCGGCACGGCAGCCGCCCGCACCGCGGAGGGCGTCTGATGTCGCTGCTGGTGTCGGTATCCGCCACGGTTCCGCTGCTGCAGGCGGCGCTGCTGCAGACCGCGCTGCCACCGCTCACCCAGCCGACGATCGTGGCGGTGGCGCTGCTCTACTTCGTCGGCGTGGCCGCGATCAGCATCTGGGCCGCGCGCCGCACGAAGACGGCGAGCGATTTTTTCAAGGCGGGTCAGGGGATCGGGCTCGTCGCGCTCACGCTCGCGGCGATGTCGGCGACCGTGTCGGGGTTCGCCTTCATCGGCGGGCCGGGGCTCATCTATACCGTCGGACTCGGCGGGCTCTTCCTCGTGCTCCCGGCGGCAATCACGAATTCGATGGGCGCGTGGGTGCTTGCCAAGCGGATGCGCCTGCTGGGGGAGCTGCGAGGCCTGATCACGGTGCCTGACGCGATCGCGGCACGGTATCAGTCGCCGGTGGCGCAGGGACTGTCGGCGTTCGCGATCCTGATCGCCGTGATCGGCTATATGGCGACGAACATCCTCGCCCTCGGCGTGGTGATCAACGCGATCTTCGGGATCGGGCTCGGCTGGGGGATCTGGATCGGGATGGGGGTAACGCTCGCCTATTCCGTCTCGGGCGGCATCCTCGCCGGGATCTACAACGACGTGCTACAGGGCACGTTGATGGCGGTCGCCTCGGTGCTGGTCTTCCTGTTCGTGCTCGACGTCGGAGGCGGGATGTCGGGGATCTCACGCAGCGTGCTCGCCGACGATCCCGGCCTGCTCTCGCCGTGGGGGGCGTTCACTCCGCTCGCCGCGCTCTCGTTCTTCTTCGTTTTCGGACTCGGCTCGCTCGGTCAGCCGCACGTGGTCCACAAGTTCTACATGCTGAAGGATCCGCGGCGGCTCAAGTGGTATCCGATGCTGATGACTGCCGCGCTGATGCTGACCCTACTGCTGTACTTCGGCGTCGGCATCGCGGTGAAGGCGCTGGTCGCCCGCGGCGAGCTCGCCGCGCTCGTGACGCCTGACGCGGCGACGCCGACCTTCCTGCTCAACTACACGCCGGTGCTGCTCGCCGCACTGGTGTTCTCCGGCGTGGCCGCGGCGATCATGAGCACCGTGAACTCATTCATGAACATCGGGGCGGCCGCGGTCACGCACGACATTCCGATTGCCTTTGGACGCCGGGTGGGCAACGAGTTGCGCGTGGGCCGCCTCGCGACGGTGGCGATCGCGGTCGCGTCGGCGGTGCTGGCGCAGTTCTCGGGCAGCATGGTCGCCTTCCTCGGCATCTTCGGGTGGGGACTGTTCGCGTCGACGCTCGTACCCGCGCTGGCGATCGGACTCAACTGGGAGGGCGCCACACGCGCCGGCGCCATCGCCTCGATCGCGACCGGGCTGGTGATCACGCTCGCGTTCGAAACGATGGCCTTCTTCAACGTCTACAGCATTCCCACCGGCGTGACGGTGTCCGGCCTCTCGCTCGTGCTCTCACTCGTGATGTTCTTCGGCGTCTCCTGGCTGACCCGCGCGTCGGCCGCTTCGACGCTGGCGCCAGACGTCCGCCTGATCATGGAGGCCTGACGTGCGCTGATCCTCCCCGACGCACCCCCGCCGCACGCTCGACCCCGTTGCTCGCTTCACCCCCGACGAACCGTTTGTTCCCCCGCAGCACCCTCTCCCTACCCGTCGGACGAGAGTCCGAGGAGGCCCGATGTCACTCCACCATCCCTGGCACCACGCCGCGCCGTTCGCGCTCGTCGCGGCACTGTGCGCGTTGACGCCGCAGCTCGCCGAGGCGCAGCGCGGCCGCATTACCGGCACCGTCGTCGGCGAGGGCGGAAGCCCGCTCGCCGACGCGCAGATCACCGTCGTCGGCACGGGCATCGGCGCGACGTCGCGAGCCGATGGCCAGTTCGTGCTCACCGGCGTCCCGACGGGGAGCCGTGAGATCCTTGTGCTGCGAATCGGATACCTGAGTCGGACGAGGTCCGTCGACGTCACCGAGAGTGGCGCCGCACCGGTGACCGTGACGATGCAGCCCTCGACGGTCCAGCTCGGCGGCGTGGTGGTCTCCGCCTCACGCCGTGTCGAGAAGCTCGTCGATGCGCCGGCGACGATTACGCGCATCGATGCCGCGGAGATCGAGAACACCGTCGGCAACAGCTTCAGCGGCGCACTCAAGGCCGTGAAGGGGATCGACTTCATCCAGACCGGCATGACGTCGGTGGCGATCAATGCCCGGGGATTCAACTCCTCGTTCAACAACCGCATGCTCATGATGGAGGACGGCCGTATCGCCGTACTTCCGGAGAACGGTCTCCCCGTGGGAACGATGACGGCGATTCCGAAGGTCGATCTGGCCGGCATCGAGGTGCTGGTGGGGCCTGGTGCGGCGCTGTATGGGCCTGACGCTTCGAACGGCGTACTCACGCTGCAGACCAAGGACCCGAGACAGTATCCCGGAACGACCGTCGAGGTCGCGGGTGGGAACCGCAGCTACCGTGATCTGCAAATGCGGCATGCCGGGGTGCGCAACAAGGTCGGTTACAAGGTGGCTGGCGAGTACCAGGGCGCCGACGACTGGGAGAACACGATCACCTACGCCGGCGGACGTCCAGAGCTGAACACCGATTTCAACACCTCGGTGCTCCGCGGAACGGGTGCGCTTGTCTACTACCAGGGCGATGGTCGTTTCGAAGCCAGCGCTGGCGCCAGCCAGTCCAACGCGGTTGGACAGACGAACGTCGGTCGCAATCAGTTGATCGACTGGGTGTACAACTTCCAGCAACTCAAGTACGTCTCGCCCCGGTTCTACGCCAACGCCTACCGTGCACAGTCGCTTTCCGGCGAGTCGTACGCGCTGAACCGGTATGCAACAGCCCGCCCCGTGCTCCCGGCCGCGATCTCCGACGACTCGGTCCGCAAGCTCTCCGACTGGCCCGCAGACGGCCGGCTGTATGCCGCGGAGGTCCAGACGAACTTCGACGTTCGACAGTTGCTCGGCACACGCGTGGTGGTTGGGAGCCAGTTCCGTAACGACCTCGTGAGCAGCGGTCGCGAGTGGCTGACCGATCGGCAAACGGGCGAGGATCTCTCGATCCGCCAGCTTGGTGGGTACGTCCAGACCGAGACCCCCATCGCGCAGCTGTTCAACGTCGTGCTGGCCGCGCGCTACGACAAGCACGAGGACTACGACGCACAGTTCAGCCCAAAGGCGGCGCTGGTGTTCAAGCCGGCCGAGGATCAGGCGATTCGCGTCTCGTACAACCGCGCGTTCAAGTCGCCGACGACGCTGCAGAACCACTTCAACATCGCCGACTTCGTCCCGACGATCGGCGTGTTCGGCAACAAGCAGGGATTCACGATCCGCGACGCCGCTGGCACGACGGTGGGCACCATCGATCCGCTGGTGCCCGAGGAGAACACGACGTGGGAACTGGGCTACAAGGGCGTGCTGTGGGAGCGGCTGTTCGTCGACGCGGCGGGCTATCGCGCCAATTATGAGAACTTCCTCACGCCGCTGCTGATCATCAACGTTGCGGCGGGCGCCGCTCCGACGTACGCCAGCGTCGGCGCGGGAACCGATCGCATCCAGAACCCAAACGGCGTTCCCCAGACGGTGCTGACGTACCGGAACCTCGGCCGCGCCCGGATCAACGGCATCGATGCCGGGCTGCGCTATCTGTTGACCGACCGGGTCGCGATGTCGGGCACCTTCAGCGTCACCAAGGCCGACACGATCGAGATCCCGACGTCGATTCCGATCTCGGTCGCGCAGCGTCGCGAGCTGTCGTCGCTCAACGCACCGACCACCAAGTGGACCGTCGGCGCCGATGCGACTGATCTGCTTCCGAATGTGATCGGCGGCTTCACGGTCCGTCACATGAACGAATACGGGTTCGCATCTGGTATCAATGTCGGACTGGTGCCGAACTTCACGACACTCGACTTCAACCTCGGCTATCGCCTGCCGCGGCTGAACTCGCAGATCAACCTGCAGGTCTCCAACCTGTTCACCTGCCGTGACGACGTCACGCCCGCGGCCGACAATCCGCTGTCCGTGGTGAGCCGCTCGGGCACGTGCGGCTTCGGCGAGAAGCACACCGAGATGATCAACATGCCGCAGGTGGGCACGATGGTCTTCCTCGGGATTCGCTACCAGCGCTAGCCATGGTGGTGGCGTCGCGCGTGACTGATTCCGGTTCCGCGTGACGCCGCCAAGGCTGGCTTTCGATCCATGACCGTTCTCAACCCGCCGGAGCCGACGTGTCGCCTGCTCGCGTCCCGACCGTTCTGATCATGATGGCGCTTGCTGGCGCTGCGGGATGTGCCTCCGCACAACGGCCGCCTGACGCCACGCCGGCCCCCGGCCGGCTTACTGGTGGCATTTTCCGTAGTGATGTCGGCTCGCGCGAGTATCGTCTCTATCTGCCTGGCACAGCGGGCTCCGACGCACGCCCGCTGCTGGTGCTGCTGCACGGCTGCACGCAATCCGCCGATGATATCGCGCGCGGCGCCGCGCTGCACGAGATTGCCGACTCGATGGGAATGCTCGTTCTCTATCCTGAGCAGCCCGCGGCCGCAAACCCGCTGCGCTGCTGGAACTGGTTCGATCCGGCCCACCAGCGACGCGGCGCGGGCGAGCCCGCACTCCTCTCGGCGATGGTTCGCGAAATCGCAGCGGCGCAGGGCGCGGACCCGCGCCGCGTCTACGTCGCCGGCGTTTCAGCGGGCGGCGCGATGGCGCTGATTCTCGCGGCCAGCTACCCGGAACTGTTCGCTGCGGCGGGCTCGCATTCCGGCGTGCCGCTCGCCGCCGCCACACCGGCGACCGCGCTCCGGGTGATGCGCGCGGGCGGCGTGGGTGATCCGGCGGCCGTCGCGGCGGCGCGCATGGCGAGCGCCCCCGCGTCGGGAGCCGAGCGGTCGCGTCTCGTGCCGATCATCGTCTTTCACGGCGTCGACGATGCCGTGGTGCACGTCGAGAACGGCCGCGCGACGGCGGCGCAGTGGCGCGGCGCCGCGAGCCTCGCCGGCATCGAGAACGCCGAGACCAGCACGACCGGCGACGCGGGCGGCCTGACATACCGACGGTCGCGCGTCGGACCGCCTGACGCGCCGCTCGTCGATCTCTGGCTGATCGACGGCCTCGGCCACGCCTGGTCGGGTGGCTCGCCCGCGGGCACCTACACCGATGCGCGCGGCCCGATCGCGAGCGCGGAACTCGTGCGCTTCCTCCTGCAGCACCGGCTTCCCGAGGACCCGCGCCGATGACGCCTGTTGTCCCCGCGACGTACGATCCGATCCGCCGGTGGGCGCGCGAGACGCCGCACGCAATGGCGCTGGTCGACCGGGCGCGCGGCGTGCGTCTGGACTACGCCGCACTCGACCTCGCCGCCGATCAGTGGGCCGCATGGATGCACGAAGCCGGCGTTCGCGTCGGGGATCGCGTTGCCGTGCTCGCGGGGAACCGACACGAGATCATCACGCTGTTCTTCGCTTGCGCACGCCTCGGCACGGCACTGGTCCCTCTGAACTGGCGCCTCACATCCGCCGAGTTGGCACCGCTCGTCGCCGACGCCTCAGCCGCGCTACTCGTGACCGATGCGCGCTTTCGTGACACGGCGCGCGAGCTCTGCCCGCTGTCGACTCCGCTGCTCGACCTGGACGGCCCCGATGCGCTGGCGATCGCGCGCGCCGAGCCTGACGCGAGCTGCCACGGGGACGTCGACGCCGACACGCCGCTACTGATTCTCTACACGTCAGGCACGACGGGACGGGCCAAGGGCGCGGTGCTGCCGCATCGCCAGCTCGTGCACAACGCGATCGCGACAACCACCGCATGGCGTCTCGACGAGACCGACATCGTTCCGGTCTCGACGCCGCTCTTCCACACGGGAGGGTGGAACGTGTTCGCCACCCCGATCTGGTTCGTCGGCGGCACGGTGATCCTCTTCGACGGCTTCGATCCGGGCGACTTCCTCGCGGGGATGGCCGCCGAGCGGTGCACCGTGGCCTTCGGCGTGCCGACGCAGCTCGTCATGTTGCTCGAGCACCCGTTGTGGCACGATGCGCTACCGGCGCTTCGCGGCTGGATCAGTGGTGGTGCGCCCTGCCCCGCCCCGGTTGCCGCACGCGTCCGGGCGTCGGGATACCCCTTTCGCGAAGGATACGGGCTGACGGAGTGCGGCCCGAACTGCTTCACGATCACCGACGCCGAGTCTGCGTCGCGTCCGGGCGTCGTCGGCTGGCCGGTTCCCTTCCTCGAGATGCGGCTGATCGGGCCCGACGGCGACGAGGTGGCCGATGACGAGGTCGGTGAGCTGCTGCTGCGAGGGCCGCAACGATTCACCGGCTACCTGCATGACCCTGCCCGCACCGCCGAGGCCCTCGCCGCCGACGGTTGGCTTCGGACGGGCGATCTCGGGCGGCGGCACGAGGACGGTGCCTACGCGATTGTCGGCCGGCGCAAGGAGATGTTCATCTCCGGCGGCGAGAACGTCTATCCCGCCGAGGTGGAAGCTGCCCTGGCCGACTGTCCGGGCGTCGCCGAGGTGGTCGTCGTCGGGGTTCCGCATGCGCGTTGGGGGGAAGTCGGGTGCGCGTTCGTGCAGCCCCATCCTGGCGCGCGATTCGACGATACAGCGTTGTTGCTGCACGCGCGGCAGCGCCTGGCCGGCTACAAGGTTCCAAAGTCCGTCGTCATCCTGGACGCGCTGCCGCGGCTCGGATCAGGGAAGCCCGATCGCCGGCAGCTCACGCGCATCGCGGCCGAGCCTAACGCTGCCTCACGCCACGCCCTCGTTGACTGATGCCATGCCCGTGATGAT
>JBBQHX010000061.1:0-15943 GCA_038324385.1 Gemmatimonadales bacterium
AAGCCGTCGAGCGCCACCGGGGTAGCCTCGACCACGGAGGCACCGGCCGGCGGCGCCTCAAATTCGCGTCCAAACTCGAGTCCCGCCACCTCTGTCCGAGAGGCGGCCGAGCGCTCAGGCTCCGCCGCTGCGCGTCCAGCAAGACCGGCATCGGGGCCGATCAGGATGAGGTCGGCGTCCTGACCGGTCGCCTTCGACGATCGACCCCGGCCGCTGGCGGACGGCGAGCGCCGCTCATCGCCGAACAGGATCGGCGAATCCGCGTCGAAGTCCGCCGCGTCGGTCGGCGCGTGCGGTTCGAACGCGGGATCGATGGCGCGCATCCGCTCGCGGGCGGCATCCGCCTCCGCCTGACGACCCGCGCGAAGATAGCGCGCGTGCAGCGCGTCGAGCTGCTCGAGCGCCTCCGTCCCGCGTCCGTGCCTGGTGAGCTGATCGGCGAGCTCCAGGCGGACGTCGTCCTGATCGGGGCACAGTTCGGCGAACTCCTTCAACGCGGCGAACGCCGCATCGAGGTTCCCGATGCGCTGCATCTCTCCCGCGTACAGCAGGAAGTGCTTCTTGGCATCGCTCCTGAAGCCGTTCTGCGCCGCCATCTGTCCGAGCCGGCGCTGGATCTCGACCGACGTCGACGAGAAGCGGACGATCTTGCGCCCGATCGCGATCGCGTTGGTGATGAACCCACGCGTCGCGTACATGTCGACCGCGCGCTCCCAGTAGTCGACCGCCTCGCGGGTGCGCCCCTCGCGATGGAGCATGTCGCCGACCCGATTGGGCAGCCCGACGTCGACCTCCTCGCCGTCCCCCTGCTCCTCGACCATCTGCTGGTAGACGATGATCGCCTTGTCGTACTGCTTCTTCTGATCGAGTTCGGCGGCCTTCTTCTTCAACTTGGCGAGCTCGGACATCGCGCGTCGGGGGGGCTGCGGGCGTCGGTCGCCGCGTACGCGTCCCGCGGAAGCGGGGCGTCACGAGGGTGCCGGAAACCCGGGTAACGGAGGATGCGGCGGCGCGCGAGTGCGCACCGCCGGCTACCCGGAATGACGCATCGCAGGCCCGCGCGCAACCGTCCACCACCGGCCGTGGCGGTGGGCCCCCCGTGAGGCCGTCAGGCCATCACGTCGCGGACACGGGAGAGCCGGAGCGGTGCCTGCGCCTCGCCACGGCAGGCGTAGTAACATGCATTGCAGTCGATCGGCTCGTAGCGGCGGTACTCGCTCCAGTGGAAGTCCACTGGAAAGTCGGGACAGCGCCGCACGTGCCCCATCGGATCCACGTGGATCGTCGAGATCCCGCTCTGACACGGCTCGGTCATCTCGCCGCGCACGTAGCGCGGGATCTGCTCGATGTAGTAATCCGAGTTGGTGATCACACCGCGCCGCCGCCGCTTGTAGGCCAGCAGTTCGGCCACCAGCGCGTCGACGTCGCCGTAATGCGAGGCGCCGAGGAGGTGATCCTGGTTGCCGTTCTTCGAGTCGGTGTAGACGCTGAAGTTCACCCCGCACCCCAGCTCGGCGGCCCGGTGGACGATCGGCAGCATCTGGTCGAGGTTGTCGTCCTTGATGACGGTGTTGAACCGGATGTTGTCGATGCCCTGCTCGCGCATCGTGGCGACGTTGCCAAAGATCCGGTCGACGAGGCCGGGAATCCCGCGCGCCTCGTCATGCCGCCGGTCGAGATAGTCGAGCGAGATGTTGAACTGGTGGATGCCGGCGTTCCAGAGCGACTGGGCGCGCTCCGGCGTGAGCATGGCGCCATGGGTGATCAGCGTGATGTACTTCACGCGAATCGCCGCCGAGACGGCCGACACCAGCTCCTCGAGATCCTTTCGCAGCAGCGGCTCGCCGCCCGTGAAGGTGACGAGCATCGGGTTGAAGTGTCGTGCGGCGTCGGCGAAGCTGGTCAGCTCGCGCGCCTTCTCCGACGGGCTCGTCTTCCAGTAGTCGCAGAACGAGCAGCGCGCGTTGCACCGCAGCGTGACCTCGAAGTGCACGAGCAGCGGCATGCGGCGCATCCGCAGCCAGGCGTATTTGGCGAGGAAGACCGGGACGTCCCAGGGCTTGAAGCGGGCGGAGAGCACGGGCAGGTGGGGAAGCGGGATGCCGGGGCTCGCCGCCCGGATGTTGACGGCACGGGCAACGACGGAGTGGGCATCGGGCTACGGCGCGGGCCTCGTTTCGAGACCCTCTCCAATAGCCAACCGCCCGCTCGGCCTACGGCTCGCGGTAGGTCTGGCGATTGAAGTCGAACTTGAAGTCCGGCTCCGCCTTGAGCGCGACGAAGAAGCTGAACGAGAACGCCCCGTTGGGCGCACGCATGAAGGAGAAGTTGGCGAACCAGTCGTGCAGTTCCCGCTGGAGCGATACCTGATGGCTGGCGAAGTCGTTGAGCACGAAATCGTAGCTGGTCTGCCACTGCGCGGTCCACTGCGGCGTCAGGTTGAAGCCGAACGACCCCTGGGCCGAACTTACGGGCGGGCTGATGAACAGTGGACGGCCGAAAGTGCCAGGGGTCTGCGGCGCGTCGTCGGGCGGCGTCAGGCGCACGCGCTGGACGCAGTTATCGAAGGCGATCGGGTTGAAACGCAGCGGGTTGCATTCGATCGTCGGGTCGGCGGTGATCACGTTGCCGCCGGTGGATGGGCGCGAGCGCGTGGAGCTGAAGGTCAGTGCGGCGCGCCACGACTCTCCCGAGGGGAACTGTTCGACCGGCATCCGCTGCGAGCGGCCAGCGAGCTGCTGCCCGCCACGCCGGGCATCGAGCGGGTCGCCGTCGTCTTCGCCGATCTGTGTCGTGGTGCGCATCGTCGCCGACTCTGCATTCGGGTCGGCGAGCGAGATGCCGAACAGCCCCGCGACGCCCCGCACGAGCGACGTGTTGCGATCGAGGTTGAGCGTCGCCCGCACCGACGTCCGGAACGGGCTGAAGCGCGCGGTGTCGCTCAACACACTTCCCTCGAACAGGTCGTAGTTCACCTGCACGTCGAATCCGGGCAGCAGATCGGAGCGCGCCGTGTAGCCGAACGTCTGATTGGTGATGCCGATCCCCGCCGAGTCGGCGCGGATGAAGTCGTAGTTCAGCGACGAGAAGTTGAGCGAGAGAAGACGGATCTTCTCCTCCGTCGCGGTCGTGTCGCTCGTCCGCATCTTTGCTTCGATGTTGGTGCTCAGTCCCAGACTGAGTCCGCTCTGCGCCAGCGCGCCGAGGTAGCTCCTCGGATCGCGACCGATCGCGGTGAGGAACTCGTTGCTCACCGTCGCGCGGGGCGAATAGTTGTACGAGAGGGTGGGCTGGACCGAGTGACGGAAGCGCGCGAACGGACCGATGCCGTCGTAGAGGCGGAAGAACGTCGGCGACGTACCGATCGCGTACACGGCGCGCTTGCTCTGCCGCACGAACTCCGTCCCCGTACGCTCCGTGCGGACGAGGAAGCCGGCACCCGGCTCCACGTTCTGGATGGACACGCTCGGGATGATGTTCCAGCGCCCCTGCGAGAACGACGGCAGCGAGATCCCCGTCTGCCAGTCGATGCTCGTCAGGTACGTGCGCTGGAACGCCCGCCGCGTGAAGCCGGTCGGCGACGTTGGATCGACGACGTCCACGAACTGCGCGAAGTCATCCTGCGAATCCTGGATGATGATCGTGTTCGCCCAGTCGAAGCCGCGGATGCGCAGCGGCGTCGAGATGTTCAGGTTCGTGCTGCGCCGATCACCCGTGAGTGCGAGCAGCGAGTCGAGCCCGGCCACGGGTGACGGCACGAAGCGCACACCCAACGGACCGTTCAGCTCCTCGTCGAGCGTCATCCGATTCGTGAGGCTCAACCGCGGCGTCCAGGTGAGCCAGTCGGTCACGGCGATCGGCGCGGTCGAGATGTTGAAGTTCGGTGCGTCGACCGAGATCACATCCCGGCCGGCAAACTGGCGCGCGTTCCCGCCGAGGCTGTAGGTGGCCGGCCCGAGCTTCTGCTGGAAGTTGAACTGGGACACGATCGACGCGACCGCCAGCGTCGGCAGCAGCGCGTTGTTGCGCAGGATCTGCGTGCTGCTGGCGTAGTTCAGATTGAAATTGAGGTTCGTGCGCGACGAGAATTCCTGCCGATGCGCCCACGAGAATTCCTGGTTGCGCTGGCCATCCTGCTGCGACATGAGCGTCGCGCCGACCCGCCCCTCGAGGAAGCGGTTCAGCCAGCGATAGCGCAGCTCGCCATTGAGGCGCGTCCACCCCGGGTCACCCTCGGTCGGGTTCGCGCCCGAGCGCCAGTCGAGCCAGGCGCGCGTGTCGAGATAGTCGCTCAGCGCGAAGTAGTAGCCGATATTCTCGATCGTGCGGCGGTAGGTCGTCCCGGTGCGCACGAAGTCCGTCAGGCCGAAGCGCGGCGTGAGGAATCCGCTGCGGCGGCCACGGCGCAGGTCCTGAAAGAAGAAGGGCAGCCAGGCGACCGGCACTTCATCGATGTACATCACGGCCGGTCGCCCGACGAGCAACCGATCCTGAATCACCTTCACGTTGCGCGCCGAGAAGTGATAGTGCGGCTCGGCCAGATCGCACGTGGTGAACTCGCTGTTGTGCGCGAAGAAGCGTGTCGCCCCGTCAGGCGTGGTCGCGCCGACGAAGGCGGCTCGCTCGCCGCAGACGTACCAGTCCTGTCCCGCGTTCTCGACGGTCGTGCACAGGTTGGTGACCAGCCCCTGCCGTGACCCGACGTCGTAGACGAGCTTGCCGCGCGCGACGATGTTCTGTGTCGGATCGCGCAGGAAGACCGTGTCGCCGCGGACGTCGGCGACCTGTGTCGAGTCACTGAAGCGGATGGTGTCGCCGACGACGAGCGTCGAATCGCCCCGCTCGACGGCCGCCCGCTCCAGCGAGTCGCCGCGCAGGAGCAGCACGCGCTGGCGGGCGTCGTAACGCATGCTCGAGCCCTGGTAGCGCGTTACCGTGTACCCGGCCCGCCGCATCAGTTCGGTCATCACCGAGTCGGCCGGCACCCAGTCGACGAGCTCGCGCAGGGCGAGAGAGTCGGCGGCGAGCGAGTCGAGAGTCGTCGTGTCGCGCCCGGCGAGCAGCGCGGCGCGGCGGGCGGCCGCCGCGCGTCCGGTATCGGGCCGGACGATCGTATCGCCGCGCGTGGGCGCCGGCCGCGGCACCTGCGCCGACGCCGCTGCCGGCACGCCCAACAGCAGCGCGGCCAGCATCAGGGCGGCCAGCATCAGGGCGCGCACCTCCCCGCAGACGCGGTGCCTCACGCGCCGACCTCCGCCGCCTCGTCGCGGAGTCGCCGCGCCTGACGCCGCAGACGATAGCGGTACATCAGTTCCGAGACGAGCACGCTGAACTCGAACAGCAGGTAGAGCGGGACCGCCATGACGGCGAGAGAGATCGGATCTCCACCCGGCGTGATGAACGCGGCGACCACGAGGACACCGACCACCGAGTGGCGACGGAACCGGTGCAGCGTGGCCGGCTCAAGCACCCCGATCGCGGTCAGGGCGAGCGCCACGACTGGCATCTCGAACACGGCCCCGAAGAGGAGCGACATCGTCGTCGCCATGCCGAAGTAGCCGCTCACCGTGATGAAGGGGGCCATCACGTCCGTCTGGAAGCTGAGCAGGAACTTCATCGTCAGCGGAAGAATGACGAGAAAGGCCAGGCTCACGCCGCCGAAAAAGAGCGCGGTGGCGAAGAAGATCAGCGGCAACACGATCTTCTTCTCGTGTCGGTAGAGCGCCGGCGAGACAAAGCCCCAGAGCTGCCAGAGCACCACCGGCAGCGAGAAGATGAAGCCGAGGGCGAACGCCAGCCCCATGGTCACCTTGAAGGCGTCGGCGGGGCCGGTGTAGACCAACCGCCCTTCCGACAGATACGGCAGCACCGGCTGCGCGAGAAACTCGAGCACGCCATACCGGTAGATGATCGGGAACGCCACGATCACGCCGACGAACAGTGCGGCGAGCACCTTGAACAGACGCCGGCGCAGCTCCTCGAGGTGATCGAGGAACGGCATCTCGGCGCTAACGCCCTTCTGCGCCATGGTCGCTGCGGCGGGCTGGGGGAAAGTGGCTCAGCGCGACGGCAGTCGCGACTGCGCGAGTTGCGCCGCGTCCGTGCGGGGATACCGCTGCAACACCTGCCGATAGATGCGGCGGGCCTCCGCCTCGTTCCCCTGCTCTTCCAGATAGAGCCCGTGCTTGTACATCGCCGTCGACGCCTCCTGGGAGGCGTTGGGGTAGTCCGTATAGACCCGGACGAAGACGGAGTCGGCGGTGGTCATGTTGCCCTGGGCGGCATACGTCTCGCCCAGGTAGTACACCGCCTGCGGCACCAAATCCGACCTCGGATAGCGCTCGAGCAACTCCTCGAGGCCGGCGCGGGCGGTGCTCGGGCTGCCGCGACGGAGCTGGTCCAGCGAGAGCTGGAGCAGCTGCGCCGGACCCGGATTGTCGGTGTTGGACGACGCCTGCTGCTGCGCCGCGGGAGTCGCGGGGCGCGGCGGCGTCGGCTGTGGCGCCCCAGGGCGGTTGCCCGCCGCGGGGCGGGGCGCCGTCGGCTGTGGCGCCCCGGGGCGGTTGCCCGCCGTCGGCGGCGGAACCGGCTCGGCGGGCATCGCCTGATTGCGCGCTTCGAGCTCGGCGCGCAGATCGAGGATGCGGCGCTGGCTCTGGCCAGTGAGCTCCTGAATCTGGATCAGGTACTGCTGGATGTTGTAAGCGTCCTCGCGCGTCAGTGCCTGCATCCGCGTGACACGCGTGCCGAGCGCCTCGACCGAGTCGCTGACCTGTACGAGCCGGTTGGCAATGGTGGTAAGCTGCGCGGCGCGCGCGGCGTCGGCGCGCAGGGTCTCCTGCCGCATCGTCTGGATGTCGCCCTGGAGCACGCGCATGTCTTCACGCGTCGCGAAGCAGCCAACGCCGACGAGCGCGACGACGGGGATGGCGCGCCGAACGAGCCGGCCCGCCGAGGTGCGCGCGCCCCGCCCGATCACTGGCCCGCTCCCATGGTGATGGTGCCGGCGAGCAGATCGAACTCGGCCCGGCGGTTCATCGCCCACACGTCCTCACCGTCGCCCTGCACGGCGGGGCGCTCCTCACCGGCGCTCATCGTCTCGAGCCGGTCGTCGGAGATGCCGAACTGCGCCAGATACCGCTTCACCGTCGCCGCGCGGCGCAGGCCGAGCGAGAGGTTGTACTCGTCCGAACCACGGGCATCGGTATGGCCCGAAATGCGTAGGCGGATGCCCGGGTTGGACGACAGAATCGGCACCTTGGCGTCCAGCGTGGCGCGGCCGGCCTCGGTCAGGTCGTCGCGGTTGTAATCGAAGTACACCGTGGCGAGCAGCGATGCGCGGGCCTCTTCCATCATGCGCTGGCGCTCGCTCTCGCGGGCGAGACTGTCGCGGCGCGCGGCCTCGACGTCGATGAAGGGCGTCGTCGGGGTGGACGGCGTGACATCGACGGGAACCGGAGCCGGAGCCATGTCGGCTTCGGATTTACGGCGGCAGCCTGCCATGGCGAGCAGCGCGAGCGCGAGCGCCGGAAGGGCGCGCGAGAAGGGGATCATGGTCGCTCCGTTAGCGGGTCGAGGGTGAGTTGAGACCGGTAACTTAACGCGAGCCCGCTTCATCGGCCGCTGACGTGACCGGACCGAGATGCCCGGACCATTCGGCCAGCCGTGCCCCGGCGTCGCGCGTCAACTGGCGCATCCGCCCCGACTCGGTGTCGAGCACCCAGAGCTGACGCGCCCCGCCACGGGTTGACGTGAAGACGAGGTGGCGGCCATCGGGCGCCCACGATGGGTCCTCGTTCGATCCATCGCTGGTGTGCTGCCGCACGCCGCGATCGCGGAGGGCGACCGACATGAGCTGAAACTGCCCGCCCGCCATGCGCGAGGCGTAGGCGATCCGCAGGCCGTCAGGCGACCACGACGGGGACGCATGGTACTGCGTGTCGCCGGCGCGGTACTGGACCAGTTGCTCGGGGTTGGATCCATCGATGCCGGAGACATAGATCGCCGGTCCGCCAAGTCGATCCGTCATGAAGGCGAGCTGGCGCCCGTTCGGGCTGAAGCTCGGCTGCGTGCTGACGCGGCCGCGGCTGACCGTCATCCGGCGCAGCGGTCCGTCGTTGAAGGCCGGCGACATGTAGAGATCCATCCCCCCCTCGTCGGCGACCGAGTAGGCGAGGTTGTTCCCGTCAGGCGAGAAGACCGGCGTCGTATTCGTACCACGACGCGTGTGCGACACGACCCGCCCACTGTTCGTCCGCAGATCGTGCACGACGATCCGCATGCCATCGTCCTGCAGCAGGCCGTAGGCGACGAAGCGGCCGGTCGGGTGGAAGGTGGCGGACATCGCGATGCCGTCGCCGCCGACGTTCATCACGGGGTGCCCGTCCATGTCGACGATCCGAATGCGGCCGGCATTCGTATAGGCGATGCGTGAGGCGGCGATGCCGCGCGTCCCGGTCACCCACCGCTCGATCTCGTCGGCGACCGCGTGCAGCGCGAGACGCCAGTCGCTCGACATCCCCGCGGGCAGCGGGAAGTCGCGCGTGCGGGCGACCGCCTGACGCGTCACGTCATGTACCTGCACGGTCACCCCGCCGCCGCCGGCTGCGGGCGCGACCTGCACGATGCCGGTCGCACCGAGCCGCGCGTACAGCGGATAGTTGAGCCGGCCGCCCGCGGCGGGCGGAATGGCGAGCCCCGGGCCACCAGCGCCGATCACGTTGATGCGGTTGCCCATGTCGAAGTCGCGCTCGAGAATCGCGCGGATCGAGTCGCCGGCGGGGCCGGCGACGGGGAGCACCACGATTCCTGGCTTGGTGCCGGGCTGATACTGCAGCCCGATGCGCACACCCTCAGGGTCCTGCGCGTGGGCGCGGGGAGCGAGAATGGCCAGCAGTGTGGCGGCAGCGAACAAGAGACGACGGTGCATCAGCGGGCTGGTTCGAATGTGAAGTAGATCGGGAGCATGTCGTCGGTGAAGCCCGACGGCAGCCGTCCGAAGACGCCGGCCTGACCAGCGGCTTCGACGGCGCCCAGCGCTTCGAGGTCGAAGCGGCGGTCGCCTGAGCGCTGGTGCACGCGGATGTCGGTCACGCTCCCGTCGCGCATCACCCGGAAGAAGACCACTGCGGCGATCGGTCGGTCCGAGGGGGGCCGGAACCGCACGGTGATCTGGGTGACGATGTTGTTGAGATAGGCTGGATACGGAAAGCGCAGTCCCTGGAGATCTACGTTCGCCACATCGCTACCCCGTCCGCCAGTGGGGCCGCCTCCCGCGCTCGGCGCCGGCTGCGCCGGTACCGGACGCGCCTCGGTCACGCTCGGCGTCGTTGGCGTCGCGCGGGTGGGGGGCGGCGGGGTCGGACGGGCCTGCGGAACCGGAGGCGGTGGCATGCGCTGCGGCACGACCACCTGCGGGGCCGGCGGCGTCGACACCGGCTCCGGGGTCGGCGGGGTCGGCTCCGCGGTGGGCGGGCGCACCACGCCGATCGTCGGCGGACCGGGCGGCGCGGCGATCAGGCGAACTTCGTACGACGGGGGCATCGGCGGCGGGGGTGGACCGGCGCGCGCAGCGAACAGCGCCAGCGCGATCACCCCCGCGTGCAGCGCGAGCGACAGGCCCAACGACGGCGCCACACCGGGACGGCGCGCGCGGGCGGCGAGCCGCGCCGGCATCAGCGCGCCTCTTCCGGTTCCAGCACCATGCCGACGTCGCCGACACCGCTCGCGCGCATCGTGGCGAGCACGCGCGCGACCTCGCCATACGGCACCTCACGATCGGCGCGCAGATAGATCCCCTCGCGCCCCTCCCGTTCGGCAAGGGCGGCGAAGGCGGCGCGGAATTCCTCATAGCTCATGCGCACGTCGCCCACGGAGATCTGTCCCTCCCGATTGACCGTCACCACCAATCCACTCTTCGCGTCCAGCGGCCTCGCCTCGCCCTGCGGGAGGGCGATGTCGACGCCGCCCTGCATCATCGGCGCGGTGATCATGAAGATGATCATCAGCAGCATCATGACATCGATGAGGCTGACGACGTTGATCTCCGCGTTCACGGACATCCGGGTGCCGCGCCGCCGGCTGCGCATCAGAATTTCCCTTCGCGAACCAGCAGCGCGATCAGCTCCGACCCGAACCCTTCGAGGTCGGAATCGATCCGGTTCAACCGGGTCGCGAACAGGTTGTACCCGAACACGGCGGGAATGGCCACGATGAGCGCCGCGGCCGTGGCCGTCAGCGCGATCGCGACACCCGGCGCCACCGCGGCGAGGTTGCCGGATCCGGTGGTCGCCACGCCGAGAAACGCGTCGATGATGCCAAACACCGTGCCGAGGAGGCCGAGCAGCGGGCTGACGGAGCCGATCGTCGCGAGCCAGGGGAGAAAGCGCCCCAACTGGTCCCGCTCACCGTTGGTCTCCGAGTCGAGCACCAATCGTAGCGCCTCGACCTGTGACCCACTGTACCGCGCACTCCGGTCCGGCGTTCCCGCGAGGGCCGGAATAACCTCGTTGAGGAACCCCGATCCGCGCAGAAAGACGCGCGTGAACGGGCTCGGGGGCGCGCGGCGGGCCGACGCACTGGCTTCATCGAGCGTGCGGGCGTGCTCGAAGTCGCGGATGAAGCTGTCGCCATCGCGCTGCACGCGACGGAACTCGCGAGCCTTGAAGGCGATGATCGTCCAGCTGACGAGTGACAGGATGGCGAGCACCACCAGCACGGCCTGCTCGATGCTCGATGCGCCGGCCACCATCTCCCACGGCGTCGTGGGAACCGCGGCCACCTGGGCGAAGACCAACGTGCTCATTCGGCGGACGGGGCGGGCGTGGACGGAGCGCGACCAGCACGATTGGCGAACCAGGCGAACGTTTCAGCGAGCCCGGCCTCGAGTGCGACCTGAGGCTCCCAGCCCAACTCGAGGTGCGCCTTCGCGATGGCGACCGCGCTGCGCTTCTGCTCGCCGGGTCGTGCGGCGGCGTGCGCCAGCCCGACATCCTTCCCCGCCGCCCGCTGCACCGATTCCGCCAGCTGGGTGACCGACGTTTCGACACCGGTCCCCACGTTCCAGGCACGGGCATCGAGCCGGCCAGCCGGCGGGAGCGGCCGCGTCGCCGCGGCGAGCACCGCCCGCGCGACATCTTTCACGAAGACGTAGTCGCGCGTCTGTGCACCGTCGCCGAACACCGTGAGCGGGGTGCCGCTCAGAATGCGATCACAGAAGATCGCCACCACGCCGGCCTCGCCATGCGGATCCTGCCGCGGCCCGTAGACGTTCGCGAAGCGCAGTGCGCCTGTCTCGAGACCGTGCAGTCGGCCATAGTAGGCGAGGTAATATTCCGCGCTGAGCTTGGCAATACCGTACGGCGACTCGGGATCCTTGGCGAACGTCTCCTCGTTCGGCGGTGTCACGAAGTCGCCATAGATCGCGCCGCCGGTCGATGCGAACAGGACCCGCGGCGGGCGTTCGGCCGATCGCGCCGCCTCCAGCAGATTGGCCGTCCCGACGATGTTGACGGTCGCGTCGAAGGCCGGATCGGCGACGCTCTTGCGCACGTCGATCTGGGCGGCGAGATGCGCGACGACGTCATACCCGCCCTCGCGCACGATGCGCGCGGCGTCGGCGCTCGTGACATCGAACTCGTGCAGCCTCACGCCGCGCGCGATGTTCTCCCGCCGGCCGCTCGACAGGTTGTCGAGGATCTCGACGGTGAAGCCGGCGCCCTGGAACGCCTCCACCACATGCGATCCGATGAACCCGGCGCCGCCGGTGACCAGTGCGCGGGGCATCAGCGTCCCCCCCGGGAAACCGTCAGGCGAGGCGGAGCGGCGGGTGCGGCGTCAGGCACCGAATCCTCGCCCGCCTCCGCAGCGGCGCGGTCGACCGTGGCCGGATCGATGGCCGGCCGGGTGGTGCCCGCGCCGGTCTCGAGCGCGAACAGTTGGCGCAGCGCGTCGATCGCGGGCGCGGGATCACCGGTCGCCGCCGCTTCGCGCAGGCGAACCGTCGGCGTGTGGAGGAACTTGTTCATCAGCGTCCGGGAAAAATGGGCGATCGCGTCACGATCGGCGTCAGGCAGGTGCGACAGTCGGCGGAGGGCCTGGGCGAGCTCACGCTCGCGCAGGCGATCCATCTCCGCCCGGAAATGCGTCAGCGTGGGAACCGCGGCCTGGGTGGAGTACCAGCTCCAGAACCGATCGGTCTCCCCATTCACGAGCGACTCCGCAAACGGCAACGACTCCTCGCGCCGCTCCAGATTGCTCGCCACGACGGCGCGCAGGTCGTCGATGTCATACAGGAAGACGTTATCCAGCTTGCCGACCGCCGGATCGACGTCGCGCGGCAGGGCGATGTCGAGAATGCAGAGCGGGCGATCGCCCCGGCGCGCGAGACTCGGGCGGACGGACTCGGGGGTCACCACGACATGTGGCGCGGCGGTCGAGCAGATCAGGACGTCGACCTCGTGGAGATTCTGCCAGCAGTCATCGTAATGCACGGCGATCGCGCCGTACTCGGCTGCCAGCCGACTCGCCCGTTCGAAGGTTCGGTTGGCCACCATCGCGGCCCGGACCCCCTCGCTCACGAGGCATTCGAGCGCGAGCTCGGCGACGTCGCCGGCACCGAGAATCATCGCGCGCCGGCCCTGCAGCGAGGCGAAGATCTTCTTCGCCAACAGCACCGACGCCGAACTCACCGAGGCGGCGCCGCGCGCGACGCTCGTTTCCGTGCGGACGCGGGACGCGACCGACATTGACGTCTGGAAGAGGCGATTCAGCACCGCGCCGGACTGCGCCCGACTCGTCTCCCACGCGCGCCGCACCTGACCGTGGATCTGCGCCTCGCCGAGGATCATCGAATCCATCCCCGAGGCGACACGGAAGAGATGCGCGACCGCCTCGCGATCGTGATGCACGTACCCGAACGGGGCGGCCGGCGCGCCCAGTCGCTCGGAAAGCACGTTCCAGGTCTCCGGCGCGGGATCGTCGTCGCCGTGCACCACATACAGCTCGGTGCGATTACACGTCGAGAGCAGTACCACCTCACGAGCGCCGGTGCGCGTGCGGAACATCGCCGCTGCAGCTTGGAGCGCGTCTGGCCCGATGGCGAACTTCTCGCGCACGGCGATCGGCGCCGTGCGGTGGTTGGCGCCGAGCACGGTCAGCCCCATCGTGCCACCCGCTCGTCGAACCGTCCATCCTCGACCGACTCGCAGAAATCGGCCCCGAGCAGCACGTCGACGGCGTCGCGCCATTCCGCGCGCGCGCCGCCGTCCACACGCGCCGCACGAAGCGTCGTCAGGCGCCCGACAGCGGCGGCGTACCTGTCGTCGAACCGCGCCGCAATCGCATCGCGGACACGTGCGGCGGCGCCCGGCACGCGGCCGGCTGATACGGACACCGTCAGCTCGCCCGCCCGGTGCATCGCCGGCGTGACGAAGTCGCTCCCCTCGGGATCGTCGGCGATGTTGACGAGCGCGCCCGCCTCACGAGCGATTTCGGCGACGCGAGCGTTCACCGCACGATCGTTCGTCGCCGCGAACACCAGTCTGGCGCCCGCGACGTCGCCCGGCTCGAAGCGGCGCGATGTGATCGACACTCGCCCCGCGTCGGCGAGCGCGGCGAGCGACCCCACGGCGTCAGGCGCGATGACCTCGACCGCGGCCCCGGCCTCGACCAGGGCGGCGACTTTCCGGGCCGCCACGGCACCGCCGCCGACGACCAGTGCCTGCACCCGGTCCCCCCGCAGCATGATCGGGTAGCCGCTCACAGAAACCGTCCCGCGCTCGGCAGGGTGAGCCGGAGCGCCAGGTAGGCCACGAGCACCAGGGCGAACGTCGCCACACTCGCCGTCGCGGCGCGCTTCGCCTGCATCCCGCCAATGACGCGGCCGAGCGCGATCGCCGTCAGGCACGCCCACGCACCGATCCCCCACACGCTCTGCGCGACGTCGATCGCCTGATAGGTCACCGAGTACGAAATGGCCAACACGATCCCGAGCGTCAACACCATCCAGCCAGCAATCGCCGCGATGTGGTTCACCCGATCGAGCGTCTCGAGCGGCGGGAAGAAGCGGAACACCGCGCCGAACTGCCGCGCCTTGAGTTGCCGGTGCTCGACGAGATACATCGCGCCGGCGGCCGCCGCCGTGGCGTGCGCCGCGATCCCCACGAAGCTCATGAGGATATGCGAGATGAGCCAGACGCCGCGCGCGCCCACCGGGTCGAGCGCCGGCGTGAGGCCGATGATCACCGCCGCCGACGTCACGAACGCGGCCAGCGGCGCGGCGACGAGAGTCAGCGTCACCTCGCGCGCCAACAGTTCTGCCACGAGCAGGACAATGCCCAACATCAGTCCCGCGAACGACAGTGCGGGCCCCAGTCCCGTGAGCGGGATGAGGCCAAGCGAGCGCGAAACCCCGGCCAGGGCGACGAGATGCGCGATCACGCCTGCACCCAGGGTGAAGACGACGATGCGAACGGGCGGCGGAACGGGACGCGCAAATGGCGTCGCGGCCGCCGCCGTCGCGCCAAGGTAGCAGGACACGGCGACAAAATGAGCGAGCGCGGTCATGATAGGTGCGGTAATGTAACCCGTGGCGGCATCGTTGATCAGCCGATCGACAGCCGCACGTCGCGAGTGCCCCGCGCACGCACGGCGGCGCCGCGGACGGTGGAGTCCGCGGCGCCGCCGCTGGTCGTCATGAAGCGGTTCGTGGCGTCACGCCGCTCACCGCCTCCCCGCTGCGCGTCGTCAGTCGACGCGCGCCATCATGCGCGGTGCGTTATCGCGCCGCCCCAGTCCGCCGGGCGACCGTGCCTTCGGTGATCACGCCGCTCTGAATGCGAATGAGCAGCGCCGTCACGCCGTATTCACCGCTGCGCACGACAATGGCGGTGCCGAGTGACTCTTCGGGGAGCGTCACGCCATCGCGCGTCCGGACGGGTGGGCGCACGAGCGTGAGCTGGTCGCCCGGAACCAGATTGGCGCCGGCTGACGCCTCGAGCACCATCCACTGCATCATGCCGGGCAGGACGGGGCTCAACGGGCGCCAGGCGACCGTCGCCGCGATCGGATCGCTGACGGCCACGAACCCCGTCGGCATCGCCACCGGCTGCTGATACTGCATCACGGGCTGACCGATTCGCATCGGTCCGTACTGCTCGATCACGCGCGCCGTCACCGCTTCACCGGCCGCGACGCGCTCGACCCGCACCATCCCCGTTGGGAGCATGACGCGGCCGCCGCCCGGGAGCACGGCCCCGCTGTCGGCCACGATCAGCACCCCGCCGACCGTCAACGGGCCGTCGGGGGGGACGAGGTAGAGGCGGTCGCCGAGCTGGAGCTGGTCGCCGTTGGAGAACGAGAAGGCATCCGACGTGCCGGGCGCACCGGCCACACGACCGATGCCCGTGGGACCGGCCGGCCCGTAGACCAGCGGCGCGGCGCGGAACTCACCCGGGTGGACGGTCACCGACCGCTGCTGGATGAAGCCTTCGGGCGCATCGGCAGAAGCCGGCGCGGGCGACGGCGCGGTGCCACCCTGCGCCACGACGGTCGCCGGGAGGAGGGCGAACATCCCGAGCAGCGTCGCGAGTGGACGGAAGCGGGGGACGGGGGTGTGCAACGTCATGGGAGCGCGGGCTAGAGTGAGCGGCCTGTCAGTCGCAGTTCAGACGATCGAGACCCCGCCGGGGTCATGGACGCGCCCCGGGCGCCTCTCTACCGCCGTGACCCGAGTCACGGCCCGGCGCAGCCGGTTGCCGCGCCGACACGCCGACGTGGCGTGGCTGTATGTGTCGAGGAAGGACGAACGGCCGGTGGAATCGGGACATGATTGTCCCACTCCACCGGCCGTTCGTCATCACATCGCTGCCGCGAGGCGCAGGGCGCGCCGCTAGAAGGGCAGGTCGTCGTCCTCGTCCTCGAGCGCACCCGGAAAGTCCTCGAA
>JBBQHX010000062.1:0-15781 GCA_038324385.1 Gemmatimonadales bacterium
CCGAAGGCGAGCAAGCAAGGTGGAAACTCCGCGAGAGAACGAGGGTAGATCCCGGAGGCAAGCCCCAATGACCACGAAGAACCGACCGGCGCACGGGGACCTGGTTCGCGGTCCGACACAGCCGCGTATCGAAAGAACCGGGCCAACTGCTCCAGCCCGGTGCGCGCGATGGACGCCGGGCCGTAGCTTACTCCACCCGCGTCGCGCCCCCGAACCACCGGAAAGCTGCCGACGTTCGACCCGAATGCACCTCCAACGCCTCCGTTCGCATGTCGCTCTCCCTGATCGCTTCCGCTTCCGGCGCGCGTTTACTGAGCGCCGCCCTCGTCGCCGGGTTCTCCCTCGCGACGGGCGCGTCCGAAGCGGGTGCCCAGCAGCAAGCCCGCGCCGCGACCGCCACCGTCGCCCCGATCACCGCCGCCGAGATCGACGGCTATCTCCGCTTCCTCTCCTCCGATCTCCTCGCCGGGCGCGCACCGGCAACCACGGGAGGCGCGCTGACCTCGGTCTATATCGAGAGTCAGCTCCGGGCGTTCGGGCTCGAGCCGGCGGCGCCTGACGGGTCGTATCTCCAGGCGGTGCCGATCGACGTCGTGGCGGCCGACAGCGCGTCGATCCGCGTCGCGGCCAGCGGACGGGCGACAGCGACGCTGTCGCAGCCCGAGCAGGTCGTGGTCTGGGCAGGCTCGGCCACGCCGAGCAGTGCCGCACGGGGCGAACTCGTGTTCGTCGGGTATGGATCGACGGCGGCGGAGTACCGGTGGGACGACTTCAAGGATGTCGACGTGAAGGGGAAGATTCTCCTCGTGCTCGTCAACGATCCGCCCGCCCCGGCCGCCGAGCCGAATCTGTTCGGCGGGAAGGCGATGACCTATTACGGCCGCTGGACGTACAAGTTCGAGGAAGCCGAGCGTCGCGGCGCCGCCGGAATGCTCATCGTCCACACGGCCGAACAGGCGGGGTACCCGTGGCACACCGTCGTCGGGTCGTGGGCGAAGGAACAGCGCATGCTGCCACGCCCCGCCAACGCGCCCGCGCCACTCGGCGTGCGCGGCTGGATCACCGCGCGCTCGGCCAACACGCTGCTCACCGAAGCCGGGCTCGATCTCCGCGCGCTGATCGAGCAGGCCGCCTCACGTGACTTCCGCCCCGTGGCGACCGGCATCACGATGGACCTCGCCTTCACCAACGTAGTGAAGCGGCTCGAGTCGCATAACGTCGTCGCCAGGGTCACGGGCAGCGATCCCGCCCTGCGCGACGAGTACGTTGCCTACAGCACGCACTGGGACCACCTCGGCGTGGGGCCCGCCGTGAACGGCGACTCGATCTACAATGGCGCGCTCGACAACGCGTCAGGCACCGCCGACCTGCTCGCCGTCGCCCGCGTCGCCGCCGGCTCACCGGCCCCACGCCGCTCCCTCCTCTTCACCTTCGTCACCGCGGAGGAGTCCGGGCTGCTCGGCTCGCAGTTCTTCGCCGAGAACCCGAGCGTACCGATCGAGCAGATCGTCGCCAACGTGAACGTCGACGGCGGGAACCTGCTCGGCCGCACGCGCGATCTCATCGCGCTCGGGGAAGGGAAGAGCACCCTTGGACAGTCGCTCGCGTCGTTCGTCAGGCCCATGGGGATGCGGCTGTCGCCGGAAGCGCGTCCGGAGGTTGGGTCGTTCTATCGGAGCGACCACTTCTCCTTCGCCCGTGCCGGCGTGCCGTCCATCTCCATTGGCGCCGGCGTCGAGTACGAGGGGAAGCCAGCGACATGGGGCAAGGAGCAACAGGACGACTATACCGCCAACCGCTATCACCAGCCGTCCGACGGCTATCGCCCCGACTTCGACCTCGCCGGTGCGGTGCAACTCTCCGAGATCCTGCTCGGCTTCGGCCGCGCGATCGCCAACAGCGCCGAACTGCCGCGCTGGATGCCTGACGCGGAGTTTCATGCCATCCGGCCGGCACCGCGCATCTCGATGGTGCCGCGCTGACGGCGTCGACGCTGCCTGACGCAGACGCTGCCTGACGCCCATGCCGCCTGACGCTCCCCCTCCGCAAGCGATCTCCCGATGACCGACGGCTCCGACGACCCGCTGCTGCGCTTCCGCGCCGAGTTCCCCATTCTCGACCGCACGACCTATCTCGTCTCCAACTCGCTCGGCGCGATGCCGCGCGCGACGGCGGATCGGATGGCTGAGTATGCGGCAACGTGGGACGAGTGGGGCGTGCGGGCGTGGGCGCGCGAGTGGTGGGACATGCCGCTGCGGGTCGGCGACGGCATCGCGCCGCTCATCGGCGCCGGAGCGGGTGAGGTGGCGATGGTCCCGAACGTCTCGATCGCGCAGGCGGCGGTGGTATCCAGCATCGATTTCTCGGGCGCGCGCGACACGCTCGTCACGACGGAGCTGGACTTCCCGTCGGTACGCTACGTGTACGAGATGCTCGCCCAGCGCTTCGGCGCGCGGCTCGTCGTCGTGCCGAGCGACGACGGCATGACGATCGACGACGGGCGGTTGCTCGAGGCGATCGACGAGCGGACGGCGCTGGTCGCCGTGTCGCACGTGCTCTTCCGCTCGGCGTACATCATGGATGCCGCCGCGATCTGCCGCCGCGCGCACGACGTGGGGGCGCTCGTCTCGCTCGACGCCTATCACTCGGTCGGCGTGATGCCGGTCGACGTGCGCGCGCTCGACGTGGACTTCTTTGCCGGCGGCGTGCTCAAGTGGCTGTGCGGCGGGCCCGGAGGGAGCTTCCTCTACGTGAACCCCGAACGCACGGCGATGCTCGAGCCGGCGGTCACCGGATGGCAGGCGCACGCGCGCCCATTCGCCTTCGAGCCCGAGATGGAGTACGCCAGCGGTGCGGCGCGGTGGCTGGGCGGCACGCCCCCCGTGCCGGCGCTCTACGCGGCGATTGAGGGGCCGCGGCTGCTCGCCGAAGCCGGCATCGAGGCGATTCGGGCCAAGAGCGTCCGCCAGACCTCGCGTCTGGTCGAGATGGCCGACGCGCGCGGCTTCCCGCTGACCGTTCCCCGCGACCCCGCGCGACGCGGCGGCACCGTCGCTTTCGACGTCCCACATGGCTACGAGGTGGCGCAAGCCCTTCTCAGTCGCCAGATTCTCGTCGACTATCGTCCGAACGCCGGCATTCGCGTCGCGCCGCACTTCTACACGACCGATGCGGAGCTCGAGCTGGCCGTTACCGCGATCGACGATGTGCTGGACACCGGCGCCTGGCAGCAATTCGCTGGACAGAGGACGGTGGTGACCTGAGCCGCACGCACGTGCAGTGACCCGGCCCGACCGCGGTCGTGACCCTCTCTCCCTCTTTCGTCGCCCACATGTCCTCGCGCCAGCCGCAGAAGATCCGGAAGCAGTATCGGAACAACGACTACCCGCTGATCCTCATGCGTTTCGAGGACGGCCACGAGATCAAGGTCTATCAGGGAACGGGCAAGGAGTTCGATGCCTGGCCCGGTGAGACGATCAAGTTGATGGCCCTCTACGATCCGACGTCGCAGGAGCGCGAACTCGTCGAGGCGCGCAAGGCCGATGACTTTCCCGATGCCGACGGCAGCTCGCAGGGTTGACAGCATTTCACCGGAGGGGCGCGGCACACGCTGTGCGCCTCCGGTGTGCCGTCCCCTTCGGAGCGATCGTATGACCCGCCTCATCGCCGTGGCGCTCGCCGCGCTGCTGATCGTCACGTTCGGCTCGCCCGCCGCCGCGCAGTTCGCGAACGTCGTCCGGCCCGCCGAGCCGGAGGCGTACGCTGTTCGGTTCGGCCGCGACAGCCTGGCCGACAACGCCACCGCGATCGACTCCGTCCGGCGGGCCACCCGCGCTGAGCTCCGCGCCTGGGTCGATTCGGCCGCCGGCGCGCTGGGTGTCCGCCTCCCCCTCGCCGACACCCTCCCCGAAGCGGTCGCCGACAGTCTGTTCACCCCGGTCGCCGACAGCATTGCCCTCGGAGACACCGCCGTCCGCCGCGATACCACCCGCGCCGGGATCCCGCTCGACACCATCCGCGACCGGCTGCTCGATCCGTCGCGCCCGCCGGTGAGCGCCGACTCGCTCCGGCGCCCGCCGCTGCCGCGCGCCCGCGCAGACAGCATCCGCGCCGATAGCATACGGCGCGCGCGGCCCCCCCGTCCGCCCGCCGATCCGGCCCGCCAGGACGGCGCCGCCGCGTCGGCATTTACGGCCGCGGCTCCACCCTCGTTCGCTCGCCGCGCGCGCGCGACGCGCGAGCACTGATCGCTGGTGCGACGCCTCGCCGGGGTCCTGCTGATCGTCGCCGGGACGTTGCTGGTGGGCGGCGTCGGCTGGAGGTACTACACGGGGCTCAAGTCGCGTGATGTCGCACGCGCGGCGTGGCAGGATGTGGTGACCGGGCCCCCCGTCACCGCCACGCCGGTCGCCGCGGTCACGCCGGGCCTTCCCGGCACCCCCGTGGCGCGGGTGACCATCCCGCGGCTCGGGATCGACGAGGTGGTGCTGGAAGGGGTGACCGCGACGGAACTCAACGCCGCACCGGGCCACCATCCCGGCACCCCGCTCCCCGGATTGCCCGGCAATTCGGTGATCTCGGCCCACCGGGACCGCCACTTCTTCGCGCTCGGCAAGGCGCGCCTCGGCGACACGATCGTGACCGAGACCCGAGCCGGCCGTGTCCGCTGGCGGATCGCCGACCGCCGCATCATGCCCGCCGAGGTCGCAATGCTCTACCAGACGGCCGGCCCCGTGCTCACGCTCACCACCTGCTGGCCGATTCGCTACGTCGGCCCCGCGCCCGACCGGCTGGTGCTCATCGCCGAACCGCTGGACTGGCCCGCGCCTGGCCCAAGCGCCCGCGTGGGGGGAACGGATGGCGCCTCGGTGGTTCCCACGCTTCTCACCCCCGCCGGCGAGCGCTAGACTGCCGGGTATGCGACCACCCGGCACACCCCTCTTTCAGTACTCGCGCGCCGTCGCCGCCGCGATGGACGCCGGCCGTCCAATCGTCGTGCTCGAGAGCTCGGTGCTCGCGCAGGGACTGCCGATCCCGTCCAACCGGGAGGCTGCCGAACGGATGGTCGCAGCGGTGGACCGTGGCGGCGCCGTCGCGGCCATTATCGCGCTCGTCCACGGACGGCCGACGATCGGGTTGGCGGGCGAAGATCTCGAGCGGTTCCTCCGGCGCGATGGCGTCGCCAAGGTGTCGGCCCGCGACCTGGGGCTCGTGATGGCCCGGGGCGGCGACGGCGCGACCACCGTAGCCGCGACGCTCGCGCTCGGCCGGCAGGCGGGGCTCCCGGTGTTCGGCACCGGCGGCATCGGCGGTGTCCATCGCGCCCCGGCCTTCGACGAGTCGGCCGATCTCGTGGAGCTCGCCCGCACGCCGATGGTGGTCGTCTGCGCCGGCGCCAAGGCAATCCTCGACCTGCCGGCCACCCTGGAGCGGCTCGAGACGCTGGGCGTCGCCGTGGTCGGCTACCGCACGGACGAGTTGCCGGGCTTCTTCACCACGACATCGGGGCTTCCCGTGCCGCACCGGGTGGACGATGTCGCCTCGATCGCCCGTGCATGGGCGGCGATGCGCTCGCTCGCCCATCCCGGCGCGCTGTTGGTGGTGCAGCCGCCCCCCGCCGACGTGGCACTGCCGGCCGATCTCGTTGAGCAGGCGGTGCAGGTGGCGTTGCGCGAGGCGGAGATCGCCGGGGTTCGCGGCGCGGCGGTCACGCCCTGTCTGCTGGCCGCCGTGGAGCACGCGACGGGGGGGCGCTCGCGGACCGCGAATCTCGCCCTGTTGGAGCAGAACGCTTACCTTGCGGCTGAGATTTCCGTGGCGATTTCGGCAGCCGATGATCGGGTGGCCGGGAGCGCTGCGGGGCGGGGGGACACCGGACCATCGCCGGTCACGCACGAATCTCGGCACTGACCGCGGATCGGCGCCGCTCGCCGGACCGCCGGACCGCGGCGATTATTGGGATGGAAGCTTCTGCGGCGCGTCCATGCGCACAGGAGCAGCGTAACGAGGGGCGGCGGGTGTTTTTTGAACACCAGGCCAGCCGGATTGTACTATAGGCATACCCTCTTTTTGGAGGTTCGCATCAACATGGCCACCCCCTTTCTGAGCTCGGAAGAGTACGACGAGCGGGCGCACGAGCTGTACAACGAGGGGCAGTACGATGAAGCGCTGGGCGTGCTGCGCGAGGGTCTCGCGCTGTATCCGCAGGCCGTCGAGCTGCACATCGGGGTCGGCTACGCGCGCCTTGCCCGGGAGGAGTACGCCTGGGCGAAGATCGCTTTCGAGAAGGCGCTCGTTCTCGACGGCGACCATGAAGATGCCCTGGCCGGCTACGGCGAGACGCTGCTCAAGTTCGGGCAGCGCGACGAGGGGCTGGCCTGCTTTCGCCGCATCCTCGAGCTCGGATACGACGACGACATCGATCTGATCCTCCAGGTCGGCCGCGCGCTCTTCCGCGATGGCCTGGTCGACGACGCCGTCGTCTTCTTCGAGGCCGCCCTCAAGCAGACTCCCGACAGCGCCGAGGCGATGGCGTTGATGGGGTACGCCAGGCACCGGCTCGACGACGAGGACGCGGCGATCAAGCTGCTGCGTCAGGCGCTGCGGCTGGACGACGAGTACGCCGAGGCGCGCATCTATCTCGCCAACATCCTCTACGACAAGGGTGATTACGAGTCGGCGCTGCATCACCTCGACCGCACCGCGCCTGACGACCACTGGGACGAACTCGGTATCTGGCGGCTGATGGAGCTCAAGAAGGGACTTCGCCGCGTCAAGGACGAGGATCCGGTGCTCAAGCCGTGGGACGATCGCCTTACCGAGCTCGCCGGCACGCCTGACGAGACCGACGAACTGCTGGCCGACATCGAGCAACGGTTCAACGAAGAGGAAGAGCACGAGCGCGGGCAACTCGAGCTCTTCGGCACGCTCCTCACCGAGCTGTCCGACCGCAAGCTGCACGACGAGGATGACGAGTACGGCCGGTTCAACGCGAACGAGGGCGCACTCGTCACCGGCCCGGACGCGCACGAGGTGATCCTCGAGGGCGAGCCGTTCAGCGGAAGCTGGGAAGACATCGTGCGGAAGATGCGCGACGCGAACACCGCCTATCACGGGCATTCCCTGCACGACTACATGGTTCATGAAGCGCGGCGCGTCTACAAGCGAACGGGGCAACGTATCCCCACCACGGATGCGGAGACGTTCCTCCGCGCAAGCGCGGGAGCGGGTCTGTTGCGGATCGTGAAGTGAGCTCAGCCAACAGACGGGCCGCGCTGACGGCGCTCGATCGGGGGCGGTCGGCGGTCGACCGCCTCTCGATCCCCAATCGGCCGCCGGCCGAACAGCAGCAGAACATCAGACAGGCCTGGAGCGCGACGGAAGTCGCGCTTCGTGCGCTGGTTGGCGGGTCGCCCGCCGGTGGGCAGTCGCTCGTGCGCGAACTGCGCACCGCCGGCATGCTCAACCTCGACGATGCCCACGCGCTGGTCGACTTCGCCGCGGTGCGCGATCGGGCCGAGTCCGACTCGTACGTGCCGAGCGACGACGACCTGCGGATCTGTCGCGACGGCTTCCGCCGGATCGACGACGCGCTCAATTCGGCCGCGGTGGCCGAGAGCCAGCCCGTCAACCTCGGTGCCGCGCCCGCGTCAACCGCCGAGGGGCTCCTCGGCGGGCCGCCGCGCCCGGCCGCCGTGCCGCTGCGCACCGACAGCGAACGCACCGGCACCGTGCGGTCGCGTCGCAGCACCTCGATGGTGATCATGCTCGTGCTCGCGCTGCTGCTGATCGTCCTCCCGGCGCTCGGCTGGTGGTACTGGACGCAGCGCGCCGACAGCCCGCGGCGCGTCAACGAGGCGGTCGCGCTCTACTCGGGCGGCAATCTCGAGAGCGCGCGCTTCGCTTTCGAAGACCTCGCCCGCGCACGCCCGGGCGATCCCCTGCCGCGCGTCTACCTCGGCCGCATCGCCCGCGAGCAGGGCGACATGGCCACGGCCAACCGCGAACTGCGCGCGGCGATCGAGCTGGACCCGCAGAGCGCGCTCGCCCAGCGCGAGATGGGCTCGTTCCTGCTGGCCGCGGGCGACGCCAACCTTGCGCGTCGCTTCTACGTCCGCGCAATCGAGCTCGCGCCCGCCGATTCCACGGCGATGGGCTATCTCGGCTGCGCACTCGTGCGCATTGGGCGCATGGATCAGGCGCAGCTCTGGTTCCAGCGGGCCGGCCCGGGCGACTGGCAGCGGTGCATTCCGCGCGGTCCCGCCCCGATGCCGCCGCCGGGCGGCTACGCGCCGATCCGCTGACCAGCCGGGCGCACGGATTGCACGACGCGAGGGAAGCAGCCTCTCGCGTCGCCTGACGCCGTTCCCGCCACCCTGTTCCGCCGCCTCCAATCCGCGCCCATGCCTGTCGACCCGACCACCGTCGTTCGAACCGTGCTCCCGAACGGGCTCACCGTCCTCATACGCCGCGATCGGTCGGCACCGGTGGCCGCGGTCGTCACCTATGTGAAGGCCGGCTACTTCGACGAGACCGATGCGGTGGTGGGCGTGTCGCACGTGCTCGAGCACATGTACTTCAAGGGCACGCCGACGCGCGGTGTCGGCGCGATCGCCCGCGAGACCAAGGCCAGCGGCGGCTATCTCAACGCTCACACGATCTACGATCACACGAGCTACTACGCCGTGGTGCCTGCGGATGGCTTCGCCGCCGCGCTGGCCGTCCAGGCTGACGCCTACGCCAACTCGCTCGTCGACGCGGCCGAGCTCGGGCGGGAACTCGAAGTGATCGTCCAGGAAGCGCGGCGCAAACAGGACAATGCCGCCGCCGTCGCGCGGGAGACGCTGTTCGCGCTGCTGCACGACGCGCATCGCATCCGGCGCTGGCGCATCGGCACCGAGGAGGAGCTGCGCCGCCTGACGCGGGACGACGTCGTGGGCTTCTACCGCAACTTCTACCGACCCGGTAACACCGTCGTCAGCATCGCCGGCGACCTCGACCCCGACGAGACGCTGGCGTTGGTCACGCGCCTCTACGGCGATCAGCCGGCGGGAGATCCGGTGTACACGCCGGGGCCTGACGAGTCGGCGACCGTGCACGCGCTGCGCTATCGCGAGCTGTCGGGGGACGTTCAGCAGGCACAGCTCGTCATGGGCTGGCGCACGCCCGGACTTGCCGATCCGCGCACGCCCGCGCTCGACATCGCCGCCGCTGTCCTCGGCGCGGGGCGCGGCTCCCGGCTCTATCGCGACGTCCGCGAACGCCAGCTCGCCTCGGGAATCTCGGCCTCCAACTACACCCCAGGCGACCTGGGCGTGTTCACGGTGCACGCCGAAACGCGCCCGGGCGCGGTCACCGAGGCGGCGGGTGCGGCCTGGCGCGCCGTCCGCACGCTCGGCGAGGACGGTCCGTCGCCGCTCGAGTTGGAACGCGCGCGGCGCCTGACCGAAGCCGGCTGGCTGCGCCGGCTCGAAACAATGGACGGGCAGGCGACCTACCTCGCCGAGTGGGAAGCGGTCGGTGACTGGCAGCTCGGCGCGCGGTATCTCGAGCAGTTGCTGTCCTGCGACGCCGAAGCGGTCGCATCGGCGGTCCGCGAGCACCTCACGCTCGAGCACATGGCCACCGTCGTCTACCGGCCTGACGATGCGCCCGCCATCGCGCCTGACGCGGACGCGTTTCGCCGGTCGTTGGTGGCCGCGCACCTCCCCGCCTCCGCGATCGGAGCCGAACCGTCGCCGATCGAGGCGCCGGCGGTTATTGTCGCGCCCGTCGCCGAGCGCGTGGTGGATGGCGTCCACGTGTTCCGCACGCCGCACGGGGTGCCGGTGCTCGTCAGGCAGAAGCCGGGCGCACCCGTCACCTATGCGGGTGTGTTCGCCGTCGGCGGCGCGCGTGATGAAGGTGCCGACCGCAGCGGACTCACCAAGCTGCTCGCGCGCACGGCGGTCAAGGGGACCGCGAACCGGAACGCGGCGCAGCTCGCGGCCGAGATCGAACTGCTCGGCGGCGGCATGGGCGCGAGCATCGGCGCTGAGTCGTTCGGCTGGACGGTGTCCGCGCCGACGCGCCATCTCGGTGCCGCGCTCTCGCTGCTCGCCGACGTCGTGCAGCGCCCCGCCTTTCCGGACAACGCGCTCGAAACCGAGCGGGTCGTGGCGCTCGCCGACGTCACCGCGTTGCGGGACGACATGTATCGCTATCCCGTGCGGCTGGCGCTGGAGGCCGCGTTCGGCGATCACCCGTACGGTGTCTCCGCGCTGGGCGACGAACGGACGCTGCGTGCGATCACCCCGACCTCGCTGACGGCCTGGCATGCCGAGCGCGTGCTGCACGCGCCGATCGTCATCGGGATCGTGGGGGACGTCGATCCGGCCGAGGCCGCGGCCGCGGCGGCCTCACGATTCGACCACCTCGAGTGGCGTGAACCTGCTGCGCTCACCGAGCCGTCCTGGCCCGCTGCCCCCGTCAGCCGCGCCGAGGCGCGCGACAAGGCCCAGACGGGGCTCGCCCTCGCGCTTCCCGCTCCCTCGCGACGGGATCCGGCGCGCTTCGCCGCCGAGTTGCTCGCCGACGTCGCCAGCGGGCTCGGTGGACGGTTCTTCGAGGAGCTGCGCGATCGCCGCTCGCTCGGCTATTCCGTGCATCTGTCGGGCGTCGCGCGCACACGGGCCGGGCTCTTCCTCGCCTACATCGGCACCGCGCCGGAACGAGAGGACGAGGCGCGCGAGGGGCTGATGCGCGAGTTTGCGCGCTTCGCCGAGGAGCCCGTGACCGAGGAAGAGTTGCAGCGCGCCCAGACCTACTCCATCGGCACGCACGCCATCGCACGTCAGACGGGTGGCAGCCTGCTCGGCGAGATGGTCGACGCCTGGCTGCTCGGCGAGGGGCTGGAGGAGATCGATGGCTATCCGGCGCACATCAGGGCCGTGTCACGTGAGGCAATCCAGGCGGTCGCGGCCGCGTCGCTGGAGCACGCCTGGATCGAAGGTGTCGTGCGGGGACAGCCGGCGACCGTCGACGCGTAACGTAAGCGCCAGGGTCTCCCCCGCCGTCAGCCGCCGCTCTCGCGCCGTCCCACCAGCTCGTCGACGGCGGAGCGCAGCCGGCCGCTCGGTACGCGGAGCCCCGTCAGGCGGCTGTAGTCGGCCGCACCGGCTATCACAAAGGCACGAATCGCCGGCTCGCGGCTCGCCCACGCGAGCGTGCGACGGAGCGCCAGCCGCTGGCTGGACTCGCCGAAGGCGTAGGGGAAGCTCCCCGTCGCCGCGATCCAGTGTGGCTTGCGCGGCCGCGGGGTCATTCCAATCCAGCGGCTCGCCGTACCGAGCCGCGCGTCGAGTCCGGCCGCGCCGTCAAAGTTGGGGAACATCGCCAGCCCCACGAGATCGATCGGTGCCTCACGAGCGGCCCAGGCGTAGAGCGCGCTGTCGCGAGCGTCATAGCGGGCGAGGCTCACGCCCACACGCGTGCGAGGGCGCAGGCGGTGCACCTCGTCCGCGGCCGCCGAGAGGTAACCCGTCCACCATTCGAGCGGCAGGTCGGATAGCGGCCGGTTGCCGTCGCCGTATGGCGGCGGGGCAGGGAAGACGACATCCGGCCGCACCACACGCACGATCGAGGCGAGCAGGCGGATGCGGTTGGCGGCGTAGGCGTCAGCATCGGCCGAATGCGCGGCCGCATCGTTGCGACCGAAGCCCAGCGTCACGGCAACCGTCAGCGGCACGCTGTCGCCGCGGAACGGGGCGAGCGTCGCGGCCAGCGAATCCAGCGCCGACAGTCCGACACCGTCGGGGAGGATCATTACGCTCGCGATCCGCGCGCCGATGGTGTCGAGCAGCGCGAGGTCGTTGCGCACGGCGTAGCCCGCCGGCGGGCCACCCAGCGGGCCGAACAACTCGAGCCCGATCATCAGCGATGCATCGCTTCCCGCGGCCGGCACCTCACGATCGAACGCCGCAAAGCCACCGGCCGCGCGGGCGGCCCGCGGAAGCGCGACCACCAGCACCAGCGCCGTCCAGGCCGTCGCCAGCACCGCCAGCGTCGGCCGTGCGATCCGGCCGACCACCCAGCGCGCAGGGTAGAGCGGCGCGATCACCGGGATGAGCAGCCCGCGTCCCGTTTCGAGGGCGGCACCGCCGAGAAACGGGGCGATCGCGGCGCTCTGCGCCGCGAGCAGCGCCGCGCCCGAGTCGCCGAGGTCGATGCCGACGCCCACCGCCCACCGCGCCACCGCGAGCAGCAGCACGACCAAGCTGTAGACGGCGAGCGGCAGCGCGAGTCGGAGTCGCGCATAACGCCGCACGAGGACCAGCGACGTCTGTACGGCGCACATCAGGGCGACGAGCGGCCAGAGCCAGGCCACGCCGTGCAGCGTTCGCCCCGCCAGCATCGAGGGGCTCGCCAACGCCACCAGCACGGCCGGCGCGACGAGCAGCCCACACATCGCGGTGAGCCCGACGAGCCCCTCACCGGCACGCCGCACGCGAGCCGACTGTGCGGCGGTGGCGACATTCCAGATCAGCAGCAGTACGACCCCGCCCCAGTAGACGACGGGGAGCAGCGCGGTCAGGTCGCCGTCGCCGTTCATCCGCGCGCCCGCTGGTCGGCGCGAACCTCGCGGGCTCCGAGGCGGCGAATGAAGACGTCCACCGCCTTGCGTACGTCGAGGGCGGCCGGCGCCAGCACGTCGAGGAGGAGCAGCTCGCGGGCGGGGAAGGCGTGCAGCGCGATGTGGCAACCGTCGAGCGCGAGCCACGCAGCGACGTCCTCGTTGGGCAGCCGCCGCACGAGTGGTGCACCGATCGTCGACAGGCCGGCGGCGCCGGCGGCGGCGATCAGCAGCCCACCGAGGAGGGAGTCGTCCCGCAGCAGGGCCGGTGAGACGCCGAACAGATCGGCGGTGCCGTGCATGAATCCCGAGGCATGGGCCGCGGTCGGCGCCGCGCTCACGGCTCCGCTCCCGTTCCGCGGTGTGCGGCTCGTGCACCCCACCGGGCTCGTGCGGGGCAGCGAATCGGTGAGGCAGCGACGGCGCGGGGCGGCATGGGGGCAAGCTAGGATGCCTCCCGGACCGGGGCAAGCGAACCGCCAGCGGGTGGCTCGTCGGGGGGATGCGGGGTAGCTTGCGGCCATGGCCAGCCACCCGCTGCTCACCCCGCCCAATCTGTTGTCGCTGTCGCGCTTCGTGCTCGCGGGGGTGTTCGTGGTGACGCCGGCGCCGAGCGCGCGGCTCGCGCTGTTGATCACGGCCGCCGCCACCGACTGGCTCGACGGCTATCTGGCGCGGCGCAGCCAGCTCACCTCGCGCTGGGGCGCCCTGCTCGACCCGCTGGCCGACCGGGCGTTCGTGGTCGTGGCGGTGGTGGTGTTCGCGGTGGAGCAGCTGTTCACCGCTGGGCAGCTGTTCGTCTTTCTGGCGCGCGACATCGCGACGGCGATCGGATTTCTGGTAGCCCGCGGCGTCAGGCGGCTTCGCCCCGTCGCCTTCCAGGCGCGAGCGCTCGGCAAGGCGGTCACGGGGCTGCAGTTCCTGACGCTGTGCGCGGCGCTGGTGCGGCCGGCGTGGATCGGCGCGATGGTCACGCTGATCGGGGTCGTCGCCGTGCTCTCGGTGGTGGACTACACGCTGGCGCTCTGGCGCGCCTCACGCGTCGCCGGCACCGCCTGACGTGCGCCCTGATAACCGACGTGGCCCACACCGCCGCCTGACGAGCCTTGGCCGCAGCCTTGCCACGATTGCCGCCGCGATTGCACCGGCGATTGTCCATGCGCAGCCGACCGTGCCACTGCCGGGCGGACCGGGCGGGCAGCTCGAGGTCCGGACGGATGTCCGCTGGTCCGGGCGCCCGGACTTCACCGGGGCCATTGGGTGGGTGCGCCCGCTCAATCGCGCCATTCGCGCCGGCGGGATCCTCGGCGGGGGCGTGGAGCGCGGTGCCGCGGGTGACCGGTGGGCCGCGGTGGCCGAGGGGCAGGTGCGCTTCCACCTCGATCCCTACGCCGAGCGACGCTGGGGATGGTACGGCGTCGCCGGGTTGGGTGTGCGCGTGACGGAAGCCGCGGCTGCGTCAGCCACGGCGGGACGCAGCTACCTCCTGCTGCTCGGCGGCGTCGAGGGCCCACCGATTGGTGAGCGGTGGCTCGGCGCGATCGAGTTCGGCATCGCCGACGGCGCGCGTGTGGGCCTCGTGCTGCGGCGCGCCCGCGCCCGCGCGCGATAGGCGGCGCGCGGGCGCGAGGGTGCCCGGATGCACGAGGGGCCCCGTTCGGCGGACGAACGGGGCCCCTTGGACAAATACCTCGCACGGGGCGAGGCATTCGAAATCGTGCGATCAGGCGGCGTTGGTTGCCAGTTCAGGCTGGCCGGACTTGGGCGGCTGGACGAAGCGATGACCGAGCGTGCGAAGCTGCTGCACTTCTTCATCCTTCAACTCCGGGTACCGGGTCGAAATGAAGCTCATCGTCTCGGCAAACCACTCTTCCTGGTGCTCGGCGACTGCGCCGATGACGCCGCACTGCATGATGTGCTGGAACAGCTCGTCGCGCGCCTGCTCAAAGGCTGTCGGCGCTGCGACTTCCCTTCTCCGACGGTTCTTCTTGGCCATTAAATTCGCGACTGAGGGTGAGTCTTTCAATATAAGCTCTCTTGGTTCGGGATTCCAGACGGGGGCGACACTCAGAACGGGGACATGAGACAGTGAGGAAAAGTCGGCAGACTTTCATCGCATGTCCCGTGTCCCACAACGCTATCCCACCCCACGCGCTTCGCGCGCCATGAACAATCTATACCACCACTTCGGCCGAACTGTTCCCATCGGGCACAATCAATTCCGCCGCGGCCAGATCGGGTAGCTCGTCATCGGTGCCGAACGCGTGGATCAGGCGGGCGAGCAGCGCCGGTCGCTCCTCGGGAATGAGTCGACCCACGTCGGGCACGCGCACCAGCCGCGCGCCGGGAATCTCCCCCGCCAGGCGCGCCGCCAGCGCGTCGTCCAGCCACCGATCGCGCGCGCCCCGCACGACGAGCGTCGGCGCGACGATGGTGTCGAGCGGGATGTCCTCGACATCGGCGGTGCGGAGCGCCCGCGCCAGTGTGTAGAGTTGCGCCACCCCGTCGCGGCCGACGTAGGGCGCCAGATAGCGGGCGACCAGTCGCGGCGGCATGTGCCGCGCGGGGTCGACGACGCTGCCTTCGAGGATCGGCGTCAGCAGCGGCGCCGCGCCCATCACGGTTCGGGACACGCGCAGCGCATACCGAAAGGTGCTGCGCTCCAGTGCCTGAATGTCGCGTCCCGGCACCGCGTCGAACGCCGGCGTGTTCACCAACATGAGCCGCTCGACGCGATCGGGGCGCGTCGCGGCCAGTCGCAGTGCAACCGCCCCGCCGATGTCGACGCCGATCACCGTCGCGCGCGCCACCCGCAGCGCGGTCAGCGCCCGATCCAGATACTCCGCCTGCGCCGCGATCCCGAACTCGGCATCGAACGGCCGGTCGGACTCGCCATAGCCGAACAGGTCGGGGACGTAGGCGACGTGGCGCAACCGGGCCAGCCGCAGCCCGACGTCGCGCCAGAGGAAGGCACTCGTCGCGAAGCCGTGCAGCAGCACCACCGGCTGCCCGCCGTGACCATAGCGGTCGACGTGCATGGCGCCGGGGCCAACGGGGATGCGCAGCGTGTCGGGGGTGATCGGGGCCTCCGCGATCAGGGGCGAACGAGGGGGTGCTGCCGGGGTAGTCTTACCGGGCGGGGCGGGGCGGACAAGGGGCGCGGAAAAGGGG